>PWLR01000241.1 GCA_003558435.1 Nitriliruptoraceae bacterium
CGGGGTCCTGCTACGTACGGGTCCGGTCGACGGCGGACTACTCGTCGGCAGGGTCGGCCTTGACCGCCAGCACGGCGGCGTCGGCGTGCAGCAGGATGTCCTGGGCATTCGAGCCGAGGATCAACTTGCCGACCGGCGAGCGACGTCGGATACCGATGACGATCATGTCGGCCTGCTCGTCCTTGGATGCCTGCAGCAGGTCCTCGGCGGGGGCGTTGCCGCGGGCGTACTCGACCAGGCGGTAGGTGACCCCGGAAGCCTGCAGATCGGTCTCGAGCTTCTCGAACTCCTCACGGTAGCTGAGCACGTGGTTGAGTTCGTCGCGCTCGCCGCCCCGCATGGAATGGACGACCAACAACTCGCCGTTTCGCAGCTGCGCCTCGGCGACGGCGCGCTTGAGCGCCGCCCGTCCCTCGGGGGACCTGAGGAACCCCACAACGATACGCACGATGTTCTCCTGATGGTCGGTCGATGATGGATCGAAGGATCTCACCGGTCTGTCGGCTCACCATCCTAGTCAAGGTCACCGGCCTGGCGAGGGGTCCTTCGCCCCTGGTGTACCCGCTCGTGGGGCCCACGCCACGAGATGCCGCAACGCGCGTGACCCGCGCGCGACGGGTGAGGCTCGCGCTTCGGGCGGCCGGCGCTGACTAGGGTCACGCCCGGTGATCGCACCCGCGATCACTCCACCGAGGTATGCGGCCACCCCGCAAGCCACGGTGAGACCCGGGCCGGACGGACTCCCTTGGGAGAGGGAGCACCACGAACGGTCCGTACCACGACGTGCACGTCCGGCCACCCCGGGCCTGCCGCGGACGAGGAGTAGCCCGTTCATGTCCGAGCCCGCCACCGAACCCTCCGCCCCGACCGACCGGCCCGACGGAGCCGAGGAGGTCGATCCCCTCACGTTCCTCCCGGCCGACGAACCGGTCCACCTCGTGGACGCCGACGGCACCTACCACGAGGATCCGGATCACCCACTCGATCTGACCGACGAGCAGCTTCGGGAGCTGTATCGGCTGATGGTGGTCACCCGGAAGGTCGACCGCGAGGCGATCAACCTGCAACGCCAGGGACAGCTGGGTGTCTATGCCTCCTGCATGGGTCAGGAAGCGGCACAGGTGGGATCGGCCTACGCGCTCGGCACCGACGACTGGATCTTCCCCTCCTACCGTGAGCTCGGCGCCGCGCTCGTCCGCGATGTCGATGCGGCGGGGCTCCTGCACCTCTACCGCGGGACCTGGCTGTCCGATCACGACCCCTACAAGCACAACTTCGCGCTGATGGCGATCCCGATCGGGACCCAGGCGTTGCACGCCACCGGGTTCGCGATGGGGGCGAGATTCGATGGTAAGCCGATCGTGGCGATGACCTACTTCGGTGACGGCGGAACCTCGGAGGGCGATCCGCACGAGGCGATGACCTTCGCGGGGGTGATGAAATCCCCGGTGATCTTCTTCGTGCAGAACAACCAGTACGCGATCTCGGTGCCGCTGGCCAAGCAGACGGCGGCACCGACCTTGGCGCACAAGGCGATCGGGTACGGCCTTCCGGGGCGTCGCTGCGACGGCAACGACGTGTTGGCGACCTACGCGGTCACCAAACGTGCCGTGGAGCGGGCCCGTGCCGGCCACGGGCCGACGTTCATCGAGGCCATGACCTACCGCATGGAGGCCCACACCACCTCCGACGATCCTTCCCGCTACCGCACCAAGGAGGAACTCGATGCCGCAGCCCTGACCGACCCGCTCGCCCGGATGCGCAACTACCTGACCAAACGCGATCTGTACGACGCGGAACTCGAGGCCGCCATCGACGAGCAGGCCAAGGCGACCGCCACCTACGTGCGCGCCGGGATCTACGATGCGCCGCACGGCGATCCGATGGAGCTGTTCGACCACGTCTACACGGACCCCCGGGGCCACTTCGAGGATCAGGTGGAGCAGTTGCGCGCCGAACTCGAGGGCGCGGGCGACGCGGAGGGGCAGGGCTGATGGCGGTCACGATGGCACAGGCGATCAACCAGGCACTCAAGGACGCGATGTCGGCCGACGATCGGGTGTTGATGTTCGGTGAGGACGTCGGCCGGCTCGGTGGGGTGTTCCGGGTCACCGATGGGTTGCAGGAGATGTTCGGCGAGGAGCGTTGTTTCGACACGCCGCTCGCGGAATCGGGGATCATCGGCACCGCGATCGGGTTGGCGATGTACGGCTACCGGCCGATCGCCGAGATGCAGTTCGACGGGTTCACCTACCCGGCGTTCGAGCAGATCGTCAGTCACCTCGCGAAGATGCCCAACCGGTCGCGCGGCACCGTGAAGCTGCCGGTGACCGTCCGGATCCCGTTCGGTGGCGGCATCGGCGCGGTCGAGCACCACTCGGAATCGCCGGAGGCCTACTGGGCGCACACGGCGGGGCTCAAGGTGTTCACGCCGGGCACGCCCGAGGACGGCTACTCGATGATGCGCGAGTCGATCGAGTCGGACGATCCGGTGATCTTCCTCGAGCCCAAGCGGCGCTACTGGATGAAGTCCGATCAGCAGTTGCCGGTCACCACCCAGCCCGCTCGCGAGGCCGTGGTCCGTCGCGAGGGCACGGACGTGTCGGTGTTCTGTTACGGGCCGATGGTGCGTACCGCGCTGGAGGCTGCGGACGCCGCTGCCGACGAGGGCTGGTCGCTGGAGATCGTGGACCTGCGCTCGCTCGCACCGCTCGACACCGCATCGATCGTGGCCTCGGTGAAGCGGACCGGCCGTGCGATCGTGGTGCACGAGGCGGCACGGAACCTCGGGTTGGGTGCGGAGATCGCCGCCCGCATCCAGGAGGGCGCGTTCTACCACCTGGAGGCGCCGGTGCTCCGGGCGACGGGTTTCGACACGCCGTACCCACCCGCGAAGCTCGAGGAGTACTGGCTGCCCGACGTCGACCGGATCCTCGATGCGGTCGAACGGTCGCTCGCCTACTGACCGTTGTCTGCGCCTGAACGTGCAGGACGGCCATCAGCCAAGGAGTAGCTCCATGAGCGACATCAAGGACTTCAAGCTGCCGGATCTCGGGGAGGGCCTCGAGGAAGGCGAGATCGTCGAGTGGCACGTCGAGGTCGGTGATGTGATCGAACTGAACCAGACCATCGCCGACGTGGAGACCGCGAAGGCGGTCGTCGCGGTGCCCTCACCGTTCGCCGGGGTCGTGGTCGAGCGCATCGGCGAGATCGGGGAGGCGCTGGAGGTCGGGTCGGTGTTCGTGCGCATCGACGTCTCCGAGGGGGCCGTGGCCGGGGCAGGGGAGCCGACCCACCAGGGTGGGGCGTCGCCGGCGCAGGGCGGGTTCGAGGCCGACCCGCAGGCCGCGAAGGCCTCCGCGCCGGATCCGGACGCCACGCCGACGGACGCGATCGCCGACGACACGGGGCCGGCCGATGCCGGCCGCGGCTCGACGGGGTTGGACGCCGACGAGGAACCCCAACCGCTGGTCGGCTACGGGCAGGGCAAGTCCGGCCCCGCCCGGGGGCGGCGCCGGCGCGGTGCTGCCGGCGGGGAGGTGGGCGCTGACGCCGCCGACGGCTCCGCGCCGGCCGCGGTCCTGGCCAAGCCCCCGGTGCGCAAGCTCGCCAAGGACCTCGGGGTCGACCTGGCGGCGCTCGCCCCCGGGTCCGGACCCGAGGGCGTGATCACCCGCGACGACGTGCACGCTGCGGCGTCATCGGCGCCGGCCGAAGCAGGCCGACGTGCGGGCGAGCCGACCCGCGGTGCCCCGCCGGCGGCGCCGGGCGCTGTCCGCTCCGCGCCGGCGGCGCCTGTCGCGCAACCCGAACTCCGAGGTGGCGCGGGCGAGAAGGCGGTGCCGGGCTTCCGTGGGCGGGTGCCGGGCGAGGTCGAGCAGATCCGCGGCATCCGTAAGCGGATCGTGGAGAAGATGGAGCTCTCGCGCCGGGAGATCCCGGAGGCGACCTGCTCACGCGAGGCCGATCTGACCGAGTTGTGGGAGGTGCGCAAGACCCTGACCGCCATGGCGCGCGAGGAGGGTTTCGACGTCAAGATCACGCCCTTCTCGCTCGTGATGCGGGCGGCGGTGATGGGCCTGCGCCGGTTCCCGACGCTCAACGCCCGGATCGACCGCGAGGCCGGCGAGATCCACCTGCTGGAGCACATCAACCTCGGGTTCGCGGCCGACACCGATCGTGGGCTGATGGTCCCCAACATCAAGGACGCCCACACCAAGTCGACCCTGCAGCTCGCGCTGGAACTCACCGACTTGGCCGGTCAGGCCCGGGACGGCTCCATCGGGCCGGGACCGCTGACCGGTGGGACCTTCACGGTCAACAACTACGGCGCGTTCGGCAACGACGACGGTGACCCGATCATCAACCACCCGGAGGGCGCGATCCTCGGCATCGGAGCGATCCGGGAGCGGCCGTGGGTGGTCCCCTCGCGCTCGGGGGACCCCGAGGCGCCCGGTGAACTCGCGGTGCGGCGTGTCGCGCGCCTGACCCTCGCGTTCGACCACCGGATCTGCGACGGCGGGGAAGCCGGCCGGTTCGTGACCTACGTCTCCGACCTCTGCGAGCAGCCCGCCAAGCTGCTCCTGCACGTCTGATGGCGGCCAACGAGGAGAGCCCCATGCACGACATCGTGGTGCTCGGGGGCGGCCCGGGCGGCTACGCGGTCGCGTTCCGGGCGGCGGCGCGCGGCCTCACCGTCGCGATGGTCGAACAAGCCGAGGTCGGTGGCACCTGCCTGCACCGCGGCTGCATCCCGTCGAAGTCGATCCTGCACGTCGCGGAGGTCCTCGAGGAGGTGCACCGGGCGGACACGCTCGGGTTGAAGCTCACCTTCGACGGGTTGGACGGCGACGCGCTGTCGGCGTTCCGCACCGGGGTGATCGATCAGCTGCACAAGGGCCTGGAGTTCCTCGCGAACAAGCGCACCACCCTCCACCACGGACGTGGGCGGATCGTGCGCGAGGAGGATGGTGGGCTGGCCGTCGAGGTCACGCCCGTCGATGGTGGGGAGCCGGCGCGTGTCCGCGCACGTCATGTCGTGCTCGCCACCGGTTCGGTCCCGCGCGGACTGCCCGGCATCGAGATCGATGGTGAGGTGGTGCAGACCTCCGACGAGGCGCTGTGGTTCACCGCCGCTCCGGAGCATGCCGTGATCATCGGTGCCGGCGCGATCGGTATGGAGTTCGCGTCGATGTGGCGTCCGATGGGCAGTCGGGTCACGGTCGTGGAGGCGCTCGACCGGGTGCTGCCGCTCGAGGACGTCGACAGCTCGAAGGCGATCACCAAGGCCTACCGACGGCGGGGCATCGACGTGATGACCTCGACGCGGCTGCGATCGATCGACGTCGTCGACGGCCGTGCCACCATCGAGGTCGAGGTGACCGGGGCGGCGGGTGGGAAGACCGGGGCGGCGGGTGGACAGGCGTGGTCGGCGACCGAGCAGTTGCAGGCCGACCGCGTCCTGATCGCGACCGGGCGTGCGCCCAACACCGCCGACACCGGGGCGCAGGAACTGGGCGTGCTCGACGAACGCGGTTTCGCGGTCACCGACGCCTACGGCGCGACCGAGGTCGCGGGCCTGTGGGCCGTGGGTGATGTCCGACCCACGCTGGCGTTGGCACACGCCGCGTTCGCGGAGGGGTTCGTCGTCGCCGACCGCATCGCGGGCATCGACGGGGTGGCACCGGTCGACCACGTCCACACGCCACGGGTGACCTACTGCCATCCGGAGGTCGCCTCGGTCGGGCTCACCGAGGCCGAGGCCCGCGAGCACCACGGCGACGACGCGGTCGAGGTCACGACCTACTCGATGAAGGCCAACGCCAAGGGCATCATCGCCGGCTCGGACGGGCACGTGAAGGTCGTGCACGCGGCCGGCGAGGTGCCGACCGGTGCGCCGGGCACGGTGCCCGCGCCGGGCGGTCCCGTCCTCGGTGTCCACCTGGTGGGCCCGCACGCCACCGACCTGATCGGGGAGGCCACCCTGGCGACCGCCTGGGAGGCGGTGCCCGCGGAGCTCGCGGCCATCACCCACGCCCATCCGTCGTTGTACGAAGCCATGGGGGAGGCGTTCCAGGCCGCAGCCGGGCTACCGTTCCACGGCCACTGACCTCGACCGACGGAGGCCTCAGGTGCCCGCGCCCCCCATGCGGTGGACGAGCCTCGTGGACGATGACGACGGGGAACTCGGCGACGTGCTGCGCGACATCGAGCGCGACGTGCCGCCGTTCCTCGCAGAGCTCACGGCCAAGCACCGGCGGCACGTCACGGCCTCGTTCCCGGAGCACTCGTGGGTGGTCGCCGAGGACGACCTCCCGGTCGCTGCGGTGCGGGCGCTGCCGTTGCGCTGGGACGGGTCGGTCGACGATGCGCCTGCCGGCGGCGCCGGCGAAGCGGTGGGCCGCACGGCCGGGGGCGGCGCGGACACTCTGGCCGTGCTCGATATCACGGTCGCGTACGGCGCCCGCGGTCGCGGGGTGGGTGCGGCGGTCCTCGCCGGACTCGACGCCAGGCGCCAGGCGGGCGGTCTCGCGCGCACGTTGGTCCTCCTGCGTCCCCACGCGAAGGCGGCCTATCCACTGATCCCGTTCGCCCGGTACCTCTCGTTCACGACGCCGTCCGAGGAGCCCTTCGATCCCTGGGTGCGTGCCGCGTGGCGGGCCGGGTACGCGCCCGTGCTGGGCGTCGAGCGGTCGCTGAACGCCTCCGCCGACCTGCCGAGCTGGCAGCGGTGGCTGGACGTCGCGGTCCCGGGCTCGGGCCCCTACCTGGTCGAGGGTGCGATCAAGCCCGCGATCATCGAGCTCGAACTCGGGGAGGGGCGCTACCGGGAGCCGCACCTGTGGATGGGCTCGGGCGAGGAGGTCGTCCGCGGGCGCGACGGGTGGGTCGCCTCGCTCGGCCGGGCCGGCGTCGTGGCCGGGGACCGCGCCCACCGTGAGGTGAAACGCTCGCGGTGAGCATCCGAACGGGCCGTGGCGGCGAGCGCCTGCCGCGTAGTTCGCTGTCCGATGACTTGTCGCCGTCGCCGGTGTGGCCTGCGACCGGCTTGGGCGGACGCGACCACGGCGAGCGACGCCGAGGGCGTGCTCGAAACCGAGATGGCCCCCGAGGACCGGGCCACGGGACGACGGGCGAGGGCGACGAGGTCGGGATCTGCAACACGTCCAGGTAGGTGATCGACTGCGCCGAATGGCCGGTGCGCGCTGCTGGGGTGGTGCCGACCCGATGTCGCTGCAGTCCTGATCGTCGGCGGACGCTCACATCGCATCTGCGAACGCCCGTGGTGGTACTGGTGACGTTCCGGGATCGCCTCCACCGCGCGGCGTGACATCGTCGGCTGTTCCCGAGGTCGGTCAAGTGTTCCCGGTCATTTGTTCACCTTCCCGTAACCTCGGCGCGCCGCTGCGTAGGGATGTTCGGATTAGCGTCGCCGCGACCGTCCGAGATGTCCGGGACGGAGCCATCCCGCCCGAGACCGGGCGCGACACCGGAGCCGCCTGTGACTTCTGCAACTCACCGATCCCCGGGCCGGGCGGCGCTCGCGCTGCTGAGCGCGCTCGCGCTGGCACTGACCCTGCTGCCGCCGATCACCTCGTCGGCCTCGGCGCAGGCGAGCGGTTCTGGTGCCGACCTCGTGCTCAGTCAGGTGTACGGGGGCGGTGGCAACGCGGGTGCGCCGTTCACCAACGATTTCGCCGAGGTGTTCAACGCCGGGGACGCGTCGGTGGAGCTGTCGGGGCTGAGCGTGCAGTACGCCTCGGCGACGGGGGCGGGGAACTTCGGTGCGAACACGGGACTACGGGTTTCGCTGACCGGTTCCCTGGCTCCGGGCCAGTACCACCTGGTGGAGCTCGCATCTGGTGGTGCCAACGGTGAGGCGCTACCCACGCCGGACACGACCGGCACGATCAACGCTGCGGGTGCCTCGGGCAAGTTCGCCCTGGTGACCGGGACGGACTCGCTGGGCTGCAACGGCTCGGAGGCTCAGCCGTGCTCGGCCGAGCAGTTGGAGCGGATCGTGGACCTGGTCGGCTACGGCTCGGCCAACTTCTTCGAAGGGTCGGGCGCGGCGCCGACGCTGAGCAACTCGACCGCGGCGTTCCGCGCGGACGACGGGTGCACCGACACCGATGACAACGCGGCCGACTTCACCGCCGACAGCCCGGCTCCGCGCAACTCCGCCAGCCCCACCAACCCGTGCGCCGACCCGGTCGGTCCGATCGTGGTGATGAGCCAGGGCTACGGCGCGGGTGGCAACGCCGGCGCGGTGCTCACCAACGACTACATCGAGTTGTTCAACCGCGGAGACGCCCCCGCGGACGTCGCCGGCTGGACGCTTCGTTACGCCTCCGCAACCGGTTCCAGCTGGCTCAACAACACGGTCCTGCCGGCCGGGGCCAGCATCCCCCCAGGCGGCTACTACCTCGTGCAACTGGCGGGCGGGGCCAACGGTGAGCCGCTGCCCACCGCGGACGCCACCGGCACCATCAACATGGCGGGATCGAACGGCAAGATCGCGCTGTTCACGACCAACGCCGACGTACCGACCTCGACCTGCCCGACCGGGTTCGACTCGCTCGTGGACTTCATCGGGTTCGGCACCGCCAACTGCTTCGAAGGTGACGGCCCTGCGCCGGCACCGAGCACCACCAACGCGATCTTCCGCGCGGACGACGGGTGCACCGACACCGATGACAACGCGGCCGACTTCACCGCCGACAGCCCGGCTCCGCGCAACTCCGCCAGCCCCGCCAACCCCTGCGCCGGGGGCGGTGACCAGCCGCCGGTGAACCAGCCGGTCGTCCCCGCGTGTGAGGACCTCACGGTCACCGCGGGTGAGGGTGGAGCGGTCGAGCTGAGCGCGAGCGACGCCGACGGCACGGTCGTGACCTCGTCGATCACCGGCGGGGCCACCGAGGGCGTCACCCTCGTGAACGAGGCGCCCGCGACCGAGCTCGGCGGGACCTACACCGTCGACGTGGCCGTGGATGAGGCCCTGGCGGTCGGCACCTACGGGCTCGACGTCACCTTCAGCAACGACGACCCCGAGCCCCAGACCGCCGACTGCACGGTCACGGTGACCGTGCAGGGCGATGTGTGTGCCGTACCGGAGACCGACCTGACCCCGATCAACGCGATCCAGGGCTCCGGGTCCGCCACGCCGCTCGACGGCCAGCCCGTGGTCACCCGCGGAGTGGTCACCTCGGCGTTCCCCTCCGGCGGAGCGACCGGCATCCCGAACAACCACGGGCTCCGTGGCTTCTTCATCGAAGCGATCGCCGCTGATCGCGACGACGACCCGCAGACCTCCGAGGGCCTGTTCGTCTTCGACTTCGCGGGCGTCTACGACTCGGAGCTCGGCGATCTGGTGTACGTGGCCGGCACCGCCGGTGAGAGCTTCACCATCACGCAGGTCTCGTCGGACACCTTCGCGACCTGCGACGGGGTCGAGGTCGACACGACCCTGCCACCGCCGGCAGAGCTGCCCCTGCCGGTCGCGCCCACCGATCGGAACGAGGTGCTCGAGCCGCTCGAGTCGATGCGGGTCAGCCACCCGGAGCTGACGTTGGTGGAGTTCTTCCAGCTGGAGCGCTTCGGCGACGTGCGTGTCTCGTCGGGCGGGATCTTCGACAACCCGACCAACGTGGTCGACCCGCGTGATGACGACGCCTACAACGCGATCGTCGACTTCAACGCGGCCAACAACATCGTCCTCTCCTCCGGTCGGACGGCACAGAACATCAACCGACCCGGACCCGAGGGCACCCCGCCTCTGCCGTTCCTCGAGCCGGGGGACACGCTGCGCATCGGTGACCAGCTGATCGAGCAGACGTTCATCATGTACTTCTCGTTCAACCAGTGGCGCCTGCAGCCGATCGACATCGACGAGTTGTCGGAGGACTTCCAGAAGAACCGCACCCGTCCACGTCCGCTCACCCCACCGGAGGTTGGTGGCAACCTCACCGTCGCCAGCTACAACGTCCTGAACTACTTCAACGGTGACGGTGAGGGTGGCGGGTTCCCGACCGCTCGCGGCGCGCTGAACCCCTCCGAACTCGACCGGCAGAGCGAGAAGCTGGTCGCGGCCGTCGCCGAGATCGACGCCGACATCGTCGGGCTGATCGAGATGGAGAACGACGGCGGAGAATTCCAGGCCACCCAGGAGTTCGTGGAACGGCTCAACGCCTGGTATGGCGACGAGGTCTACGACTTCATCGACACCGGCGTGATTGGCACCGATGCGATCAAGCAGGCGTTCATCTACAAGCCCTCGACGGTCGAGCTGACCGGTGATTACGCCATCCTGGACACCTCGGTCGACCCGAGGTTCGAGGACAACCGCAGCCGCCCGGCTCTCGCCCAGACCTTCACGGAGATCGCCACCGGCGAGGCCATCACGGTCACCGTGAACCACTTCAAGTCGAAGGGTTCCGCCTGCGCTCCTGCGGACAACGATCCCCGACAGGGCAACTGCAACGGTGTGCGGACACGGGCGTCCGAGGCGCTCGGTGACTGGATGCTGACCAACCCGACCGGCGAGGACGCGGTCGGCACATTGATCATCGGCGACATCAACGCCTACGCCGAGGAGGACCCCGTCAGCGTCCTGCTCGACCGTGGCTACGTCGACATGCTCAAGGTGTTCGCCTCCGAGGACGGACCGGTTCCCTACTCGTTCACCTTCGACGCCACCCAGGGCCGTCTCGACCACGCGCTGGCCGACGGCGACCTGGCACCGTTCGTCACGGGCGCCGATGAGTGGCACATCAACGCCGACGAGACGCAGGCGATCGACTACCAGCTGGGTCTGATCGGTGCCGGGAACTTCCGGACCCCGGAGGTCGCCGAGGCGTACTACCAGGACGGCCCGTTCCGCTCGTCGGATCACGACCCGGTGATCATCGGCCTCGATCTCCAGCCGACCGTCGAGCCGCCGGCTGAGCCGGGCCCACCGGCTGGACGCGTACCGCCGGGAGTCGGCGAGAAGGCACCGCCGTTCCGAGACGGCGGGTTCGTTCCCGGCCCGCCGCCGGGGCGCGGGCCACGATGAGCGTCGCCTGATCGATCGGCGCCACCCCCGACAGCGACGGCGGCTCCGCTCCGGCGGAGCCGCCCTCACCCGTGGGGTGGACAACGGCACAGAAGGAGCGGCGGAGCGCCAGGGGCGCATACCAGGCGACCGCCCATCACGGCTGCAGCTCCGAAGCCCGAGCATGACCCCCACCCGCGTTTCGCTCGACGAACCCATCTCCCCGGTCCCGACCGCTCGGGTCCGCTACCCCGTGATGCGTATGCGCTGGGAGACGCTGAGCTACCTGCACTGGGACCTCGACCCCTCGGTCGTCGCCGCGAACCTGCCGGAGGGGTTGGAACCGGACGTACACGAGGGACGCGCCTACCTCGGTCTCGTGCCCTTCCGCATGGCGGGCATCGGACTCGGGCCCAGCGGGGTACCGCTCCCGCGGTCGACCTTCCCGGAGACCAACGTCCGCACCTACGTGATCGGGCCAGACGGTGGACGCGGCGTGTACTTCCACTCGCTCGACATCACCTATCTGGCGCCGACCGCCATCGCCCGTTCGGCCTACCAGTTGCCCTACTGCTGGTCGGCGATGCATCTCGGTCGTCGGGGCAACCAGGTGGGCTACCTGGCGCGTCGCCGCTGGCCGGCACCACGGGGTGCCTCCAGCCGGGTGATCGTCGAGGTCGGAGCACCCGTCGACGCGCGCGATCGCACCCCCTTGGACGAGTTCCTGTCCTCGCGGTGGTCGCTCTACGAGGTCGGTCCGCGGGGCGCGGTGATCCGGGCTCGTGTGGACCACGGGCCATGGCCCATGCGAAGCGCCCGGGTGGTGGTCTGCGAGGACCAGTTCGTGGCGGCGGCGGGCTACGACCTCGGCGGTCGGTCACCGAGCCACGTGCGCTACGGCGGTGACGTCGAGGTCCGGGTCGGCCCGCCCCGCAGGGTCGGTTGACCTCGTTCCGGAGCACCGCCTGAGCCGCGACCCGCCCGGTCGATAGCCGCGCAGACCCTCTCGATCGTGGCCGAGGTGGCGAGCACCATGGGGGCCTCGGTGATGCTCGACGGTCGGCTGTGCCACCTCGAGGGTCGAGCGTTGGCGCCGCTCGTGTCGGCCATCGATGCGGCGGTGTCGGCGACCGAGAGCGCGGGTGCCCGCGCGGTCTTCCTCCCCGGGGACACCTCGGGCCCGGACCTGCTCGACCGGGTGATGGGCGCGCTGAGCGTGGCGGAACTGGCCGCCCGGGAACGGCATCGCGACCTCGTGGAACCGGCCGACGCCCCGGAGCGGTTCTACTCCCGTTTCCCGCCGATCGTGGAGCTCGAGACCCGCAGCACGGTCGCCCACGAGGCCCTGCTGCGCGCACGCGACGTCGGTGGCGGGGAGATCCCCGCACATCGGCTGTTCGCTGCCGCCGCAGCCGGGGGCTGGATCAACGTGCTCGACCGCATCGGGCGCGAGACCGAGGAGCAGGCGGCCGTCTCGCGCGGGCCGGTGCCGATCTCGGTCAGGGATGGTCGTTCGGACGTCCGCCGCTCGCGGGTGTCCCGGCAATGCGTCGGGATCCCGCCTCCGTCGTCGCTCCCGGTGCGCTCAGGTTCACCGCCTCGCGTCGCGGTCCAGACGGACCGTGGCCTTCTTGCCCTTGATGGTGCTGCGGCCGAGCGCGGCGATGACCTCGTCGGCGGCATGCTCCGGAACCTCGACGAGCGAGAAGTTCTGGGTGATCTCGATCGCGCCGATCTGGTTGCCCTTCAGGCTCGACTCGTTCGCGATCGCGCCGACCAGGTCCTTGGGGCGGACACCAGCGCCTCGACCGGCGGAGACGAACAGCCGTGACATCGAGGAAGCGGGTCCGGATCGGCCCCGTTTCCCGCTGGGCTTGCCGCTCGGGGCGCCGCCCCCCTTGTCGGCCTGGAGGGAGGGGCTCGGCAGCTCCGGCTCATCCTCCGGTGGCGCGTGCTCCACGTCGTGGGCGAGCTTCACGGCGGCGAGCGCGATCTCCATCAGATCGAACTCGTCGCTGAGGGTCTCCACCACGACGCGGAAGCCGTCCAGGTCGCCGTCTTCGAGCAGGCTCTCATGCAGCGATGCCCGGGTCATCTCGAGGCGTCGGGCACGCAGGTCGGCAACCGTCGGCACCTTCTCGACGGCCATCTTCTGGCCGGTGTGACGCTCGATCGATTTCAGTAGCCGGTGCTGACGGGGCTCGACCAGGGTGATGGCAACGCCCTCCCGGCCCGCCCGGCCCACGCGACCGATGCGGTGGACGTAGGCGTCCGGCGCAGAGGGCACGTCGTAGTTGACGACGTGGGTCAGGTGGTCGATGTCGAGCCCCCGGGCGGCGACATCGGTGGCCACCAGCAGCTCCGCCGTCTCGTTGCGCAGCCGGTCCATGACCCGGTCACGTTGTTCCTGGGTCATGCCGCCGTGCAGGGCTTCCGCCCGGTAGCCACGGCCGTTCATCGTCTCGGTCAGTTCATCCACCTCGTGGCGGGTGCGGCAGAACACGATCGCGGCCGCCGGCGCCTCGATGTCGAGCACACGTCCGAGCGCGGCCGGCTTGTGGGCCCGGGCAACGACGTAGGCGCTCTGTCGGATCAATGGGGTGTCGCCCGCGGCGGACGTGGCACGCGAGACGCTGATGCGCGCCGGGTCCTGCAGGTGCCGGCGGGCCAGCTTGTCGATCCTCGGGGGCAGGGTGGCCGAGAACAGCATCGTCTGGCGCGCCTCCGGGGTCTCCTGGAGGATCGCCTCGATGTCCTCGGAGAAGCCCATGTCGAGCATCTCGTCCGCCTCGTCGAGCACCACGACCTCGAGACGGTCGAGCTTCAGCGTGCCGCGTCCGATGTGGTCGAGCGCCCGACCGGGGGTGGCGACCACGACATCGACGCCGCGTTGCAGCACCTTCAGCTGGCGGACGATGGGCTGCCCCCCGTAGATCGGCAGCACCCGGGCCCCGAGCTCCTTGCCGTAGCGGTGGATGGCCTGCGAGACCTGCATGGCGAGCTCGCGGGTCGGCACGAGCACCAGGGCGATCGGCGCCTTGCCGCGGGTGCCGCTCTCGAGCCGCTGCAGCAGCGGCAGCGCGAACGCCGCGGTCTTGCCGGTACCGGTCGCGGCCTGTCCGAGCAGGTCCCGACCCGCGAGCAGTGGCGGGATGGCCTCGCACTGGATCGGGGTGGGTTCCTCGTAGCCGAGGTCGGCGAGGGCGCGCTGGAGCTCCGGGCGCAGGTCGAGCTCGTCGAAGCTCGGGGCGGCCTCGGGGGACGGATCGGTCACGGTGATGCTCCTGGTGCGGTGCGTGCAGCGTGGCTGGGATGCCGGATGGTCGATCATGGACCTTATCGCCGGGCCGCGAGGTGGCGTTCGGCCGTAGGCTCGTCGCGTCTGGGCGGTCGGGTCCGGACGCGACGAGGGAGCTGGGACGTGGGTGACGCGGTGGCACTGGACATCGACGGTCGGACGGTCCGGATCTCGTCACCCGACAAGCCGTACTTCCCCGCCATCGGGTTGACGAAACTGGACGTCGTCGAGCACTACCAGCGGGTCGCCGAACAGCTGCTGCCGCACTGTCTCGGGCGCCCGTGCAACCTGGAACGGTATCCGGACGGGGCGGCGGGCAAGAGCTTCATGCAGAAGCGCGTCCCGGCTGCCCGTCCGGAGTGGCTCAGCACCACCGAGGTCACGTTCGGTTCCGGACGCACGGCGGAGGAGCTGTGCCCGGCCTCGCTCGCGGACGTGTTGTGGTCGATCAACCTCGGGGCGATGACGGTCCATCCCTGGTCCCTGCGCCGGCCCGAGATGTCCCCGCTCGACGACCCGGACGAGGCCGTCTTCGACGAACCCGATGAGCTCCGGTTCGACCTCGACCCCTCGCCGGGGGCGGATTTCGCTGCGGTGCGCCGGGTGGCGCGGGTCGTCGGGGACGTGTTGAGCGAACAGGATCTGGTCGGCTATCCGAAGACCTCCGGTTCGTCCGGTATGCACGTGATCGTTCGGATCACACGTCGTGCCTACGTCGATGTCCGCGCGGCAGCGGTTGCCCTGGCCCGCGAGGTGGAACGCCGGATCCCGAGCGATGCGACCACCGCCTGGTGGAAGGAGGAACGCGGTCCGGGCAGCGTGCTCATCGATTACAACCAGAACCTCTGGGACCGGACCACGGCCTGCGCCTACGCCGTGCGCGCAGTGCCGGATGCCCGGGTGTCGCTGCCGATCACCTGGGACGAGGTCGAGGACGTCGACCCCCGCGACGCCACCATCGGAACGCTCCCCGACCTGCTGGCGACGCGGGGTGACCCGATGGCATCGATCGACGAGGCGGCCGGATCGATCGACGGGCTCCTGGCGCTGCACGCCGCCGACCGGGAGGCCGGCCTGCCCGATCTTCCGCTTCCGCCGCACTACCCGAAGTTCCCCGATGAGCCGTCCCGGGTCCCGCCGTCACGGGCTGCGCGACGGACGCGGTGAGCCTCGGTGCTCCACCGAAGGTCACCGGAGCCGGGTCACGGCGTCAACGGTCCGTGTCGTCATCGGTCCGACGCGACCCGGGCTCGGCATCAGAGGCCTCGGTCCCCGGGTCGGTCGTGTCGTCGTCGTTGGCGGGGTCGGACCCGTCGTCGATCGGGGTCGCCGGGCTGTGCCCGTTGTCGGGGGGTGCGCCGAGTTGCCCGGTCTCGCGCAGCGGAGCGGTGCCCCGACGTTCCCACAACCAGAGGCCCGCCATACCGATCAGCGCCACGGCGATGGCGATCCAGTTGTTGCGGGACAACCCGAGGTAGCGCTCAGGAACGTCGATACGCAACGCCTCGATCCAACCGCGACCGATCCCGTAGCCGATGAGGTAGACGAAGAACAGCGACCCACGACGTTTCAGCCATCCCAACCGGTCGATGGTGAGGAGCACGCCGACGAGCGCGAGGTTCCACAGCGATTCGTAGAGGAAGGTCGGGTGGAAGGTCGTGGCGCCCGGGAACCGCGCGGCCGTCGATGCCGGCACCGGATCGACGCGCAACGCCCAGGGCACGTCGGTCGGACGGCCGAACAGTTCCTGGTTGAAGTAGTTGCCCCACCGGCCGAAGGCCTGGGCCAGAGGCACACCGGGAGCGACGGCATCCGCGAAGCCGGCGAACCCACTCATGGCCACACCCTTGGCCCGGAGGTAGATGATCACCGCCAGTGCCCCACCCACCAGGCCGCCGAAGAACGCGAGCCCGCCCTGCCAGATCGCCAGGATGTCCTGCGGTCGTTCCACGAACCCGCCGTCGCCGAGGAAGCGGGGGATGACGTAACCGATGCGCGCGCCCAGCAAGCCGAACAGCAGCCCCACGAGCGCGGCCTTCTCGGCCAGGTCCGGATCCCCGCCGATGCGCTCGAAGCGGGTGACGGTCAAACGCAGCCCGAGGAACGCCCCCAACGCGATCGCCACGCCGTACATCGCCAGGTTGAAGGGTCCGATCTCGAACCCGGAGAACGGTGGCGGCGGGATGGCGGCGAGCACGGACACGAGGGACCTCGAAACAGCGAAGGGCGTGGGAGCGAACGTGCAACGGTAGCGCCACCGACAACGCCTCAGCGAGGTCGATGCTTCCACCCCGGTGCGGTCAGCCGCGCACGTCGAACAGGTCGATCAGTTCCGAGGGAGGCGGCACCAGCAACTGATCGAACCGGCAGCTGTCGATGTCACGATCGGGCCGCCACCGCAGGAAGCGCGCGCTGTGCCGGAAGCGATCGCCCTGCATCTGTTCGTAGGCGACCTCGGCCACCAGCCCCATCCGCAGGGGTTGCCAGGCGGTGTCGCGTTGTCCGGACCAGCGGTGCTCACCCCGCGGCGTACCGTCGGCTCCGACCCCGTCGTCGCCCAACCAGGGGTGATCGACCACCTCGCCCGGCTCGGGCCGGTAGGGCGCCACCTCGTCGATCAGTTCGCGCCGTCGGGCGGCGGAGAACGACGACGCCACGCCGACGTGGATCAGTTCGTCCTGCTCGTCGAACAACCCGAGCATCAGCGAACCGATCCCGTCGCCGTCCTTGTGCCACCGGAAGCCGCCGACGACCACCTCGGCCGTGCGCTGCTGCTTGACCTTGATCAGGGTCCGCTTGCCCGGCGCGTAGGGATCGCCGATCGGTTTGGCGATCACCCCGTCCAGACCGGAGCCCTCGAAACGCGTGAACCAGTCGGCGGCCACCGCCGGATCCCGGGTCGCCGGGCTGAGGTGGAGCGGTGGCGCGATGGCCGAGAGCAGCTGTTCGAGGCCGTTGCGGCGGTGGCCGAAGGGCAGTCGGCTGATGTCGAGCTGGTCGAGGGCGAGCAGGTCGAAGGCGACGAACCGGGCCGGGGTCTGCGCTGCCAGCAGCTCGATGCGGGACGCCGCGGGGTGGATCCGGTTGGCGAGGGCGTCGAAGTCGAGCCCCTCGCCCAGAGGTACGACCAACTCGCCATCCAGCACGACGCGCTCGGGCAACAGCTCGCGCAACGGGTCCTGCAACTCCGGGAAGTACCGGTCCAATGGTTTGCCGGCCCGGCTCTGGAGCAGCAGTTCGTCGCCGTCCCGGAAGATCAGGCAGCGATAGCCGTCCCACTTCGGCTCGTACAGCAGCTCGCCGATCGGCAGCTCCCGGGCGAGCTTGGCGAGCATCGGTTTGACCGGCGGTGCCAGCGGCAGGTCCATCAGCGGTGCCGGTCGATCCGCTCGATGGCGGCCTCCGCGACCCAGGTCTCCCGGGGCGTGCGGCCGATACCGGGACTCCTCGGCACGGCCACGTACCCGCCTTCCAGGACGAACGGCTCGGTGACGTCCTCGGCCCAGTACCGGTTCGAGGCCGAGGTGTCGCCCGGGAAGCGGAACCCGTCGAGGGCGGCCAGCGCGACGTTGGCGGCGCGACCGACACCGGTCTCGAGCATCCCTCCGCACCACACCGGCACGCCACGGGCCCGACAGGTGTCACGGATCCGGACCGATTCCAGCAACCCACCGACCCGACCGAGCTTGATGTTGACGATCCCGGCCGCCCCGGATTCGACCGCATCGCGTGCGCGTGTGGCATCGTGTATCGACTCGTCCAGGCACACCGGGGTCCGCCAGCGGGCGGCATGTCGCGCATGGTCGCGGATCCGGTCGGTGCCGAACGGCTGCTCGATCATCACCAGGCCGAGCTCGTCCAGCCCGTCCAGTGCCCGCACATGGGCCGGATCGTCGGGGTGGTAGCCGGCATTGCCGTCGACCTGCAGCGCGACGCCCGTGCCCACGTGTTCGCGCAGCGCCGTCATCGGTGCCACGTCGAAGCCCGGTTGCACCTTGGCCTTCACCCGCAGGTACCCCTCGTCGAGGTAGCCGGCGACCTGCTCGAGCAGCTCCGGGATGCCGCCGTCGGGGATACCGACCGAGACGCCCGCGGGGACGCGATCCACCACCGCGCCGAGGTGGTCCGCGAGCGCGACCCCGGCCGTGCGCAGCTGGGCGTCCATCACCGCCACCTCGAGGGCGGCCTTCGCCATCCGGTGGCCGTGCGCCCTGGCCAACCGGGTACCGACGTCCTCCGCGGTCACCTCGCTGCCCGGTGCCAGCAACCACGGGACCAGGTGGTCGCGCAGGACCAGGGCGGCCCCCGCCGTGAACTCCTCCGAGTACACGGGCGCGGCCGGGGTCACGATCTCCCCCCACCCGTCCGCCTCCGGGGTACGCACCCGTACCAACAGCGTCTCGCGCCGGGTCTGGCGCCCGAACGAGGTGGTGAACGGGCGCACCAACGGCAGGTCGACCCGCACGAGTTCCACGGCGTCGATCGTCACTGCTGCGAGCGGCACGATGGCAGGGGTGGGGTTCATCGCACGTCCGTCAGTTCGGAGACACCGGCGGGCGGTGCCAGCACGTACCAGCCGTCGCGGGTGATGCCGGTGACCCGGGCACCCTCCCGCATCGCCGCACCCATCGTGGCGCGCACGGCGGTCGCCCAGGCTGCGGCGAGGTCGCGGTCCCGGGCCCGGATCGATTCGATGTCGGTCGGGATCTGCACGAGGCGTCGCGCGACGTTGGTGGTGCGCACCTCCGGCTCGTCACCATCGGCGACCAGCAGCGGCTCCGCGCCGGCTCGCACCAGGGCGTCGATGTCGGGAGCTGCGGCGCGGCCGGTCGCCGCCGCACGCGTCCGTGGCGCGCAGAGCTCCCAGGAGGCGACCAGGCGGTCGGTGGGTAGGCCCGCGTTGCGCTGATCGTCCATGGGGCCGTAGACGTCCAGTTCGTAGGCGGCAGCGCGTGCCCCGAGGACCACCAGGTTCAGCACGGCATTGCGCCGCACCAGGGGATCGAAGGTCCACCGGACCTCCTCGATCCCACGGTTCAGGCACCACAGCCGTTGGTACCACTTGAGCGCCCGACCGATGCCGGTGCCGACCTCGTCGGCATGGACCCCGGTGACGTGGGAGTGGATGAACACCTGCCCGTCGCGGTGGTCACGTCCGACCAGCCCGGCGGTGGTCCCGACGACGCGACCCTCACGGGTGGCGAGCGTGACCTGACCGCCGGAGTGGGAGATCGCGATCAGCGCCTCAGCACTCAACACCGATCCGTGCGATCGCCGCCACACCTGGTCGAGCAGGTGGGTGGCCTGGTCGGCGCCCCGGTGGTCGTGGATGTCGTGGAGCACCACGGACGCCTGGGTTGCTGCCGCGTCCGCGGTCGCCGTGGCCTCGTCCATCACGTCGTCGGACACCACGCCGGTGGCCTCCGACGCGGGGTGGCTCTCGTGTGTTCGGGGCACCGCGGCCTCCTGATCGCAGCATCGCGCGACCGCCACGCTATCGCTGTCGGGGGCATCGATGTGCCGGGTTCGCCCGACGGCCCTACGGTCGCGCCCCGACCTGCCCCCCCATCTGCCCCCGATCCCGCCGAGGACCCCCGTGCCTTCCTGGTTCGACCGTGCCGCCGCGCTCGATCTGCCCACCCGCCCGTTCATCGACGGGCGGTCCGTGGCGGCGCACACCGATACCACCTTCGATTCGGTGGGACCACGCGACGGGCGGGTGGTGGCGAGCTTTCCCGCCTGCGGCAGCGACGACGTCGACCGTGCCGTGCGGGCGGGGCGGGCGGCGTTCGACGACGGCAGGTGGCGCGATCTCGCCCCGGCGGGGCGCAAGCACGTGCTGCTGCGCTTCGCCGAACTCGTCGAGCAGCATCGGGACGAGCTCGCCCTGCTGGAGACGCTCGACACCGGCAAACCGATCGGCGACACCACCTCGGTGGATGCCCCCAGCGTGGCCACGACGTTGCGGTGGTACGCCGAAGTCGCCGACAAGCTCTACGGCGAGGTCGCCCCGACCGGGCCCGATGCGCTGGCGACCATCACCCGGGAACCGGTCGGGGTGGTCGCTGCGATCGTGCCGTGGAACTACCCGCTGATCATCACCGCATGGAAGCTCGGCCCCGCGCTGATCACCGGCAACAGCGTGATCGTCAAGCCCGCCGAACAGTCACCCATGGCCACGTTGCGTCTCGCGGCCCTGGCGGCGGAGGCCGGCCTGCCCGACGGGGTACTGAACGTGTTGCCCGGCGAAGGCGCCACCGGAGCGTGGCTGGCAGGCCACGCCGACGTCGACAAGCTCACCTTCACCGGGTCCACCGCGACCGGACGCAAGGTGTTGGAGGCATCGGCGGCCTCCAACCTCAAGGGCGTGTCGTTGGAGCTCGGCGGCAAGAGCCCGCAGGTCGTGTTCGCCGACGCGCCGGACCTCGACGCCGCTGCGGAAGCGATCGCGTGGGGGATCTTCTACAACCAGGGTCAGACCTGCCACGCGGGCTCGCGACTGGTCGTCGACGAGCGGATCGCCGACGAGTTGGTCGCCAAGGTCTCGGAGCTCGGGGCGGGCCTGTTGCCCGGTGATCCGCTGGAGGCGGGCACCCAACTTGGTGCGATGGTCAGCCGCGAGCAGCTCGAGCGGGTGGTCGGCTACCTCGAACTCGCGGAGGCCGAGGGGGCCACGCGGCCGCTCGGCGAACCCCGGGAAGCCGTCGCCCCCGTCGCGGGCGGCTGCTATCTGGCACCGACGGTGCTCGACCACGTCCCCGAGGGGGCACGCATCGGGCGCGAGGAGATCTTCGGTCCCGTGTTGAGCGTGCACCGGTTCGACGGGTCGGAGGCCGAGGCCGTGCGCATCGCCAACGCCACCGAGTACGGCCTCGCCGGCGCGGTCTGGTCGGCCGATCACGGACGGGCCGAACGCGTCGCACGCGGGATCCGCGCGGGCGCGGTCTACATCAACAGCTTCGACGTCGGGGACATCACCGTGCCCCACGGCGGCTACGGCTCGTCGGGATTCGGTGGCCGTGACAAGTCGTTGCACGCGGTCGACCAGTACACGGAACTCAAGACCACCTGGCGGCAGCTGTGATCGGCGCGTCCGGGCCCGGGGCGATCGGTCCCGTGCGCATCGTCGAGCTGCAGGTCGATCATCTCGAGCTGCCGCTCGACCCACCCTTCCACGCCAACTGGGATCCGGAACCGCGGACCCGGTTCCCCGCCACGGTGGTGCGGGTGGTCACCGACACCGGCATCGTCGGGGTCGGCGGTGGTGACACGTTGCGGGGGGTCGAGCCGCACGCCCACCGGCTGCTCGGTACCGATCCGATGGCGATCGAGCGTCAGGTGCGGATGCTCGAGAGCATCGACTTCCACGGACCACGTCCGTGGCCGATCGAGGCCGCCCTGTGGGACGTGATCGGCAAGACCACGGGTCAGCCCGTCGCCACCCTGCTCGGGGGCATGACCGACCGGCTGGCGGCCTACGCCTCGACCGGGGCGGCCAAGAGCGCAGCGGACCACGGCGACGTCGCCCGGCATGTGCGTGATCGCGGTTTCCGGGCCATCAAGCTGCGTGTCGATGCGCACGACCGGTCCACGGCGATCGCCGAGGTCACGGCGGTCCGTGCGGCGATCGGCGGCGACCTCCAGATCATGGTCGATCTCAACCAGGCATGGCGGATGCCGGGTGACGTGACCGGTTCGATCGACCTCGCGGAAGCCCGGCGTTTCGCGGACGCCCTGGCGGAGCTCGACATCTACTGGCTGGAGGAGCCGTTGGTCGACGCGGACCTGGCCGGACTCGCGGCGTTGCGTGCCGGCTCGAGCGTGCGGATCGCCGGCGGCGAGTTGTGGCGAACCGTCGCCGATGCCGACCGGGCACTCGATGCGGACGCCTACGACGTGCACCAACCCGACGTGGTGCTGGCGGGGGGTCTGTGGCGAGGACGCGGGCTGGCGGAGCGGATCCTGCGCCGCGGCCGCCGGTACTCACCCCACACCTGGACCGACGGCCTGGGGCTGCTGGCCAACCTTCACGTCGCGGCCGCCGTCGGCGGGGGACCGTTCCTCGAGTTCCCCTACGACCCGCACGGGTGGACCACCGACCGGCGCGACTTCCCCCTCCTCGCCCCGACCGAGATCGATGGTGACGGTGACCTGGTCGTGCCGCGGTCGCCCGGGCTCGGCATCGAGTTGGATGAGGACGTGCTCGCCCGGACCCGGGTCGGGGGCTGGCGTCTACGCCTCGTCGACGGGGCGGTCGTACGCCAGGAGCTCACCCGATGAAGACGACCGCCGCGGTCCTGCACGTCGCCGGAGGCCCGCTGGAGCTGACCGGGGTGGAGCTCGCCGACCCCGGTCCGGGCCAGGTCCTGGTGCGGATCCGGGCGACCGGGGTGTGCGCCTCGGACCTGCACATCGTGGAGGGCCGACTGCCCAAACCGCTGCCGATCGTCCCCGGTCACGAGGCGGCCGGCGAGGTGGTCGAAACCGGTCCCGGCGTCGATGACCTGCGTGTCGGCGCCCACGTCGTGCTGTCGATCCTGCCTCGGTGTCTGGTCTGCCCGGCCTGCCGCTCGGGTCGGACCGCGCACTGCGCGTGGGGCGGCGGGTTGGCGGCCACCGGCACGCTGGATGGGACCTCGACGGCGTGGAGGCTTCCGGACGGGGCGCCTCTGCACCATTTCAACGGCGTCTCGTCGTTCAGCGAGTACGTCGTCGTGCCGCGCAGTGGCGCGATCGAGGTCGATCCCGTCCTGTCCTTCGGCGCTGCGGCACTGCTCGGTTGCGCGGTCATGACCGGTGTCGGCGCGGTCCGCAACGCCGCCCCTGTGGCGGCGGGCCAGACCGTCGCGGTGATCGGGTGCGGCGGGGTCGGACTCAACGTCGTGCAGGGCGCGCGGATGGCGGGTGCGGCGCGCATCGTCGCCGTGGACGTCGACGAGGCCAAGCTCGAGCTCGCGCGGTCGGTCGGAGCTACCGACACCGTCGATGCCCGCGACCGCGACGTGCCCGCCGAGGTGATGCGGTTGGTGCCCGGCGGCGTCGATCACGCCTTCGATGCGATCGGCCGCCCTGCCGCGCTGCAGGACGCGTACGCGATGCTCGCCGCCGGCGGCACGGCCGTCGCGGTGGGGTTGTACGCGCTCGACGACACGATCACCCTGCCGGCGTTCCCGTTGATCGGTGAACGGCACCTGGTGGGCACCTACATGGGGGGCGCCGACCCTCACGTGGACGTCCCGTTGCTGGCGGCCGACGTGCTGAGCGGCGCGCTGCGGTTGGACGAGCTGATCACCGAACGGCCCTTCGCCGAGGTCAACGAGGCGATCGACGACCTGCGCCACGGCCGTAGCCTGGCGCGGCAGGTGCTGACCTTCGAGGAGTGACGATGACCACCGATGCCCCGCTCGTCCCACGCGAGATCCTGTTCGGCAACCCGGAACGGATCGCACCGTGCATCTCGCCCGACGGGCAGCGGCTGGCCTGGATCGCGCCGCACGAGGGGGTGCTCAACGTGTGGATCGGCGGGACCGACCTCTCGGATGCACGCGTGGTCACCGCCGACCGCGACCGCGGGATCCGCACCGTGGCCTGGGCCCACGACGGCCGTCACCTGCTCTACATCCAGGATGAGGGCGGTGACGAGAACTGGCGGCTGCACGCGGTCGACCTGGAGTCCGGGACCGATCGCGACCTCACCCCGTTCGACGACGTCCAGGCGCGGGTGGCCGCCCTCGACAAGGCCTTCCCCGACGACGTGCTCGTGGAGCTCAACCGCGAGAACCCGGAACTCCACGACGTCTACCGGCTGCATCTGCCGACCGGCGAACTCGAGAAGATCTTCGACAACCCCGGGTTCGTCATGTCGGTGGTCGACGCGTCGTTCGAGGTGCGCGGCGGGGTGGCGCCCACGGCCGAGGGCGGCATGACCATCATGGTCCGCGACACCCCGGACGACGATTGGCGCACGCTCGTCGAGGTTCCCCCGGAGGACGCACTGGCGACCGGGCCGATCACCTTCACTGAGGACGGCACGGCGCTGTGGCTGCTCTCGTCGATCGATGCCAACGCCGGTCGCCTGATGCGCCACGACCTGGCCACCGACACGGCCACGGAGATCGCCGCCGACCCCCGCTACGACGTCACCGACGTCCGGCTCGACCCGGACACCCGGGAGGTGCAGTGGGTCAGTTTCCTGCGCGAGCGGCTCCACCACGAGGCGATCGACGATGCCATCACGGGCGATCTCGAGTTCCTCGCCTCGGCCGAGCACGGTGACCTGCAGGTGCTCGACGAGGACCACGCCGACCGGAACTGGGTCGTGGCCTACATCCGCGACGACGGTCCGACGCGCTACCACCTCTACGACCGGGACCGGCGCGAGCTGGTCTTCCTCTTCGAGGACCGACCGGCGCTGGCCCCCTACGACCTCGCACCGATGGAGCCGGTGCGCTTCACGGCCCGCGACGGGCTCGAGTTGCACGGCTACCTCAGCCACCCCCCGGGGGTCGGAGCACGCGATCTGCCGATGGTGCTGCTCGTCCACGGCGGCCCGTGGCACCGCGACGCGTGGGGCTACCACCCGGAGGTGCAGTGGTTGACCAACCGGGGGTACCTGGTCCTGCAGGTCAATTTCCGCGGCTCCACCGGCTACGGCAAGGCCCACCTCAACGCCGGCGACAAGCAGTGGGGCGGCGCCATGCACGACGACCTCGTCGATGCGGTGCGGTGGGTCGTGGACCGGGGGGACGCCGATGCTGACCGGGTTGCGATCTACGGCGGGTCCTACGGGGGCTACGCCGCGCTCGTGGGGGCGACGTTCACCCCGGAGCTGTTCGCCTGCGGGGTCGACCTCGTCGGACCGTCCAACCTCAAGACCCTGATCGAGTCGGTGCCGCCCTACTGGCAGCCGATGATCGCCCAGTTCCACAACCGCGTCGGCAACCCGGAGACCGAGGAGGACTTCCTCTGGGAGCGATCGCCGTTGTCACGGGTCCACGAGGTGTCGATCCCGCTGCTGATCGCCCAGGGCGCCAACGATCCACGCGTCAAGCAGGCCGAGTCCGAGCAGTTCGTGGCGGCGCTACGCGAACGGGGCATCGACCACGAGTACCTGCTGTTCGAGGACGAGGGCCACGGGTTCGCCAAGCCCGAGAACCGGATGCGGTTCTACGCCGCGATGGAGTCGTTCCTGGCCACCCACCTGGGTGGCCGCGAGGAGCGCTGAGCGAGGGCGTCGGGGAGGTCCGCGATGGAGGTCGGGCCGGCGAGCGGCGCGCTCTGACCGAACCCGGGCAGGTCGATCGCGACGACCTCGCGTCGCGCGGCGAGCGCCGGCAGCACGATCTCCCAGCTCCGCCAGCTGGAACCGAGCCCGTGGACCAACAACAGGGGGCGACCGGAACCTCGTCGAACCGTAGGCATCGCGCGTCTCCGTGGATCTGGGTGGTGTGTTGCGCGGGTGAGAGCCGGCTGGCGATCCCGCTGCACCGCGCGGCGGCTGTTCGCCGCCGGAGCCGTCGCCGGACGAACCTGCGCCGGCCCGACGGCCCGACGGCCGGGCGCCGGGACGGGTGCACCAACGGAGGTGGCGGCTGTCGCGGGGCAACGGGTTGGTTCGACGCATCGGAGCTACGCGATACGACGATACGAGGAGTCCCCATGCGAGCGGTGGTCTACAAGGGCGAGTACGAGGTGGCGGTCGAGAACGTCGAGGATGCACGCATCGAGGATCCGACGGACGTGGTGATCCGGGTGACCTCCACCGCGATCTGCGGCTCGGACCTGCACATGTACGAGGGCCGCACCGGCGCGGAACCGGGCATCGTCTTCGGTCACGAGAACATGGGCGTGGTCGAGCAGGTCGGTGACGGCGTCGCGACCCTGAGGCAGGGCGACCGCGTGGTCCTGCCCTTCAACGTCGCCTGCGGCTTCTGCCGCAACTGCGAGGCGAACAAGACGGGCTTCTGCCTCACCGTCAACGAGGGCTTCGCCGGCGGGGCCTACGGCTACGTCTCGATGGGGCCCTACCAGGGTGGCCAGGCCGAGTACCTGCGGGTGCCGTTCGCGGATTTCAACTGCCTACGGCTGCCCGAGGGCGACGAGCACGAACAGGACTTCATCCTGCTCGCCGACATCTTCCCGACCGGTTACCACGCGACGGAACTGGCCGACGTGCAACCCGGGGACACCGTGGCGATCTACGGCGCCGGCCCGGTCGGTCTGATGGCGGCCTACTCCGCGCAGTTGCGGGGGGCCTCGAAGATCTTCGTGGTGGACAAGGTCGCCAGCCGGCTCCAGCTTGCCGAGGACCACGCCGGTGCGATACCGGTGGACTTCTCGCAGGTGGATCCGATCGAGTACATCAAGGACCAGACCGACGGCGACGGCACGGACAAGGGCATCGATGCGGTCGGCTACCAGGCGGAAGCGGGCGACGAGTCCGGCGAGGTCCCGGCGCTGGTGCTCAACAACCTCGTGCAGACGGTCAAGGCCACGGGACGCCTCGGTGTCGTCGGGCTCTACGTACCGGCGGACCCGGGTGCCCCGAGCGAGGAGGCGGCCGAGGGCCGGCTGCTGTTCGAGATCGGGAAGTTCTTCGAGAAGGGCCTGACGATGGGCACCGGTCAGGCCGACGTCAAGGCCTACAACCGGGCGCTGCGCGACATGATCGTGGCCGGTCGGGCGACCCCGAGCTTCGTGGTCTCCAAGCGCCTGCCGCTCGACGAGGCGCCGGACGCCTACGAGAGGTTCGACAACCGTGAGGAGGGCTACAGCAAGGTGGTGCTCGACCCGGCCATCTGAGGCCATCCGGTCACCTGCCGGCACTCGGGTGGTGCATCCGACTGCATCATCCGGGTGGGCCGTGCACGGACGGCCATGGCGAGCCTGTCGGCCCGTCGGCTTGATTGCTCAGAGCAGCGAGGTGGCGCTCCGGTAGGAGCGCCGGGTGGCGACGGAGGTGGGATGGGTCTGCGCGAAGCGCTCCCGCAGTGGCCGGTGGTGCGCCAACTCCGAGGTGCCGACCGTGCGGGCGTCGGTGAGGCCGCACGATCCGCCGCCTCCGCGGGATTGGCCCCGCGAACCGACGAGGCCGACCGCACGGTCCCATCGATCTGCCCGTTCTGTGCCGTCGGATGCGGACAGCTGATCCACGTCAAGGACGACGAGGTCCAGCATGTGGAGGGCGACCCGGACAGCCCCATCTCGCGAGGGCGGTTGTGCGCGCGGGGGTCCTCGACCAAGGACCTGGTGGCGGGCCCGGCACGCGAGTACCACGTGCGGTACCGGCGCCCGGGCGGCCGGGAGTGGGAGTCGCTCGACCTCGACACCGCCATGGACATGATCGCCGACCGCGTGATCGCCACCCGCGACGCCACCTGGCAGGAACACGACGAACACGGTACGCGGGTCAACCGCACGCTCGGCTTCGGCGCACTCGGCGGTGCCGCACTCGACAACGAGGAGAACTACCTCCTCAAGAAGCTGTTCACGGCGCTGGGGGCCATCCAGATCGAGAACCAGGCCCGGATCTGACACTCCTCCACCGTCCCGGGTCTCGGGACCTCCTTCGGTCGCGGTGGTGCGACCACCTACCAGCAGGACCTGGCCAACAGCGACTGCATCGTGCTCATGGGTTCGAACATGGCCGAGAACCATCCGGTCGGGTTCCAGTGGGTCATGGAGGCCAAGAACCGGGGTGCCCGGATCCTGCACGTCGACCCGCGCTTCACCCGCACCAGCGCCATGGCCGACACCTACGTGCCGCTGCGACCCGGGACCGACATCGCGTTCCTGGGCGGGCTGATCCACCACATCCTCGAGGGGGAGCACGACTTCCGCGACTACGTGCTGCCCTACACGAACGCCTCGCACATCATCGACGACGAGGTGCAACTCCCCGACGACCTCGATGGCGTGTTCAGTGGCTACGACCCGGGATCCAAGACCTACGACGACAGGTCGTGGCAGTACGCAGGTGACGCCCCCGACGTGCATGCCGCCGCCGGCGACCGGATCAACGACCTCGTAGGTGACGACGGCCGGGATCCGGCTCGGGATCCGGATGCCGGGACCCCGCCTCCGGGTGCCGATCCGGAGGGCGGGGAGGGGAGTGCGGCAGCGTTCGAGGGCGGTTCGATCGGCAACGTGGGCGACATCGAACGTGACGAGACCCTCCAGCACCCCCGGTGCGTCTACCAGCTCCTCAAGCGTCACTACGCGAGCTACACCCCGGCGGCGGTCGCCTCGATCTGCGGGATCTCCGAGCAACGGTTCCTGTCGGTGGCCGAGGCCCTGGTCCACAACTCCGGACGCGAACGCACGTCCGCGATCGTGTACTCGGTGGGCTGGACCCAGCACACCACCGGCGCGCAGAACATCCGGGCCGCCTCGATCGTGCAGCTGCTGCTCGGCAACGTCGGCCGTCCCGGCGGCGGGATCCTCGCGCTGCGGGGCCACGCCAGCATCCAGGGTTCAACCGACGTCCCGACCCTCTACGACCTGCTGCCCGGCTACCTGCCGATGCCGACCGGCGACAAGCACCAGGACCTCGAGACCTACGCCCAACGCACCACGGCCGCCAAGGGGTTCTGGTCGCTGACCCCCACCTACCTGATCAGCCTGCTCAAGGCCTGGTGGGGTGGGCACGCGACGCCGGACAACGACTTCCGCTTCGACCACCTGCCCAGGATCACCGGGGACCACTCGGCGTACCAGACCACCCTCGACATGTTGGATGGCAAGGTCCACGGCTACATGCTGTTCGGTCAGAACCCCGTGGTCGGTTCCGCGAACTCGCGCCTGCACCGCATGGCACTCGCCGAACTCGACTGGCTGGTCGTGCGGGACCTGACGATGATCGAGAGTGCGACCTTCTGGCACGACGGCCCGGAGATCGACGCCGGCGAGTTGGTGACCGAGGACATCGGCACCGAGGTGTTCTTCCTGCCGGCCGCCGCGCACGTGGAGAAGGACGGCACCTTCACCAACACCCAACGGCTGCTGCAATGGCATCAGGCCGCCGTGTCGCCCAAGCACGACGCCCGCAGCGACCTGTGGTTCGCCTACCACCTGGGACGTCGGATCCGGGCCAAGCTCGATGGCTCGATCACCTACCGGACCCGCGACCTGCCGCTGCACGAACTCACCTGGGACTACCCCGTGGAAGGCCCGCACGAGGAGCCCGATGCCGCCGCGGTCCTCCGGGAGATCAACGGCTGGGACGCCGAGGGTCGGCCGCTGTCGGGGTTCAGCGAACTGCGGGACGACGGCTCCACCGCCTGCGGCTGCTGGATCTACTGCGGTTCCTACGCGCAGGGCGTGAACCAGACCTTCCGGCGCACCGCATGGACCGAGATGGGTCCGGCCGCGCAGGAGTGGGGTTGGGCCTGGCCGATGGATCGCCGGATGCTCTACAACCGAGCGTCCGCCGATCCCGACGGCAGACCCTGGTCGGAGCGCAAGGCCTACATCTGGTGGGACGAGCAGGCCGGCCGGTGGACGGGGCTCGACACGCCCGATTTCGCCCCGGAGATGGCCCCGCACCACCGCCCCGAAGCGGATGCCACCGGCATCGCCGCCCTGGGTGGTGACGATCCGTTCCTGATGCAGGCGGACGGCAAGGGGTGGTTGTGGGCGCCGTCGGGGGTCGTCGACGGTCCGCTGCCGACCCACTACGAACCGCATGAATCGCCGGTACAGAACCCGCTGCACGGCTCCGCCCAGGCCAACCCGATGCGTCAGATCCGCCCGCACGAGCACAACCCGGACAACCCCTCACCGCCCGATCCGGAGGCTGCGACCTACCCCTACGCGGCGACCAGCTACCGCATCGCCGAACACCACACCGCCGGCGGGATGAGCCGGTTCCAGAGCCGGCTGAGCGAGCTGGCGAAGGAGATGTTCGTCGAAGTCCACCCCGAGGTCGCGGCCGAACGTGGGTTGACCCACGGCGGGTGGGCCACGATCGTCAGTTCGCGCACAGCGATCGAGGCGCGGGTGATGGTCACCGAGCGCATGGCGCCACTGGTCGTCGATGGCCGCCGTCGCCACCAGGTCGGACTGCCCTACCACTGGGGGCACGGGGGCATCGCGACGGGCGATCCCGCCAACGACCTGTTCTCGGTGGTGCTCGATCCCAACGTGCACATCCAGGAGGTGAAGGCGGCCACCTGCGACATCCTCCCGGGTCGGCGGCCACGCGACCATCGGCTTCGCGAACTCGTCGAGGCCCACCGCCGCGACCCGGTCGCGAGCCGTAGGGCCCACCTGGCCGATGCGGTGACCGCCGACGGTGGCAGCCCCCAGGCAGGGAAGGCCCGAACCCGATGACCCACAGTGCCCACGCGAGCGACCGGCTCAACCACGCCGGGGGACCGGTGCCGGGCACGGAGGGCACGCGCTTCGGGTTCTTCACCGACACCAGTGTCTGTATCGGCTGCAAGGCCTGCGAGGTGGCCTGCAAGGAGTGGAACCAGGTACCGGAGCGCACCGACACCGGGTTCACCGGCGACTCGATGGACAACACCGGTGACCTCGGTGCGGATGCCTGGCGCCACGTCGCGTTCATCGAACAACCCCGCGGTCACGACGCGATGCCGAGGGCGGGACTCGGTCCGCTGGTGGGAGGTGAGGCGCGATCCGCCGGCAACGGCCGGGCGGGGCTGGAGTGGTTCGGGCAGGACCCGGGCCTGCCTCCCGGTGCACACGGCGCGGAAGCGATCCCGCAACTGCCGATCTTCAACGGGGAGCCGGCCTCGCCCGCGGAGGACGGCTTCCGGTGGTTGATGAGTTCGGATGTCTGCAAGCACTGCTCGGAGGCGGCATGTCTGGAGGTGTGCCCGACCGGCGCGATCTTCTACACCGAGTTCGACACGGTCGTGGTGCAAGACGATGTCTGTAACGGGTGCGGCTACTGCGTCACTGCCTGCCCCTATGGCGTGATCGAACGCCGTTCGCCCGGCCAGCCCGGTGGCGGGGGAGCGTTCAAGTGCACGCTCTGTTACGACCGGATGAAGGGCAACCAACAGCCTGCGTGCGCGCAGGCGTGTCCGACCGACTCGATCCAGTTCGGACCGTTGGAGGAGTTGCGGGCACGCGCGGACGTTCGAGCCGAGGAACTGATCGGGGCCGGCGTCCCCGGCGTCCAGCTCTACGGCCACGACCAGGGCGACGGCGTCGGAGGCAACGGCGCGTTCTTCCTGCTGCTCGACGAACCGGAGGTCTACGGTCTGCCGCCCGACCCGGTGACCCCGACCCGCAACCTCGGCGAGATCTGGCGATGGGTCGGTGTGGCCGCGGCGGGCGTGGTCGCGGCGGCCGGCGCCGCGGTCCTGGGTGGTGACCGGTGAGCGCAGATCCCACACGGCTCGGTGAGGTGGCGGCCTCCGCGCCGGGCGACGGCAGGGTCGGACACCCGCCCGAGGTGCGCAGCTACTACGCGCGCCCCGTCATCAAGGAACCGGCGTGGACCTGGGAGGTCCCGTGGTATCTGTTCGCCGGTGGCTTGGCGGGCTGCTCATCGGTGTTGAGCCTCGCGGCGCGCCTGGCCGGCCACGACGTGCTCGCGGACCGGGCCCGGTCGATCGCCGCGGGTGCGGTGGTCGTGTGCCCACCGTTGCTCATCTCTGATCTCGGACGCCCCGCACGGTTCTACAACATGCTGCGGGTGTTCAAGCCGACCTCGGTGATGAGCGTCGGGAGCTGGCTGCTCGCTGCCTACTCGACCGCGGCCGCCGGGGCCGTCGGGTTGTCATGGTGGGGACGGCTACCGAGGCTCCGGGCCGCCGCCGACACCGCGGCGGGCGGGCTCGGTGCCGTGATGGCCACCTACACCGGAGGGCTGATGGCCGACACGTCCATCCCCGTGTGGCACGAGGCACGGCGAGAGCTCCCGGCCCTGTTCGGCAGCGGCGGGCTCGCGAGCGCCGGCTCGGCGGCGGTGCTGCTGAGCCCGCGGGGCTCCGCGGAGCCCGCACGGCGATTGGCGGTGACAGGGGCCGGCACGGAGCTGATCGTCGACAACGTGATGCGCCGACGCCTGGGCATGGTCGGGAAGGTGTACGAACGCGGGGAGGCCGGGCGCTACCACCGCGCAGCAGAGGTGGCCACCTTGTTGGGCGGTGGTGCGATGGCCGCGGGACGGCACCGGCCGTGGCTGGCCCGCCTCGGCGCCCTCTCGTTGCTGGCGGGCAGCCTCGCGCAACGCTGGTCGGTGTTCAAGGCCGGGTTCCAGAGCGCTCGGGACCCGCAAGCCACCCTGGCGCCCCAACGCGCCCGCCTCAACCGTGGTGAGGGTCACCGCGCGCCGTCCCGGAGCTGAGGTGCCCCGGAGCTCACCTGAGCTCCGGGGCACGACGGGCGCTGAGGCGCGCCCGGTGGTGGCGTTCAGCGGCGACGCTGAGCGGCGGTCACGGGGGCGAGCACGCCGAGGGCGCCGAGGGCCATGAGCGCCATCACCCAGGCCGGCAGAGCGCCGGAGCTGAGGCCTCCCGAGCCCGCGTCGACCGACGAGGGCAGCACGTCGGCGTCGTCGCCGTGGTCGTCGTGACCGTGGTCGTCGTGCCCGTCGTCGTCGTGGCCGTCGTCGTCGTGCCCGTCGTCGTCGTGACCGTGGTCGTCGTCGTCGTGCGAGTGCCCGTGGTCGTCCTCGTCATCATGTGAGGAGGCGAGGACGAGCTCGCCGGTATCGGCCAGCGCCATCGCTGCGGGTCCGGTGATGACGAGCGCGCCGGCGGCGGCGCTCACGAGCAGGCTGCGGAGCTTCACGGAAGGGTCCTTCGTTCTGGGATGGGTATGTCGGTCGTTCGCGAACTTAACGGACAAGTTCTAGGAACGGTTACTAACCCCAGCATATGGGCTGTGCGGTTGCAAGTCCGGGGTGCGAACCCGCCGGGGCCGCGCGCTGCACCGGGCAGGTGCACGCGAAGCGCGCGGGTCCGGTTGCGTTCCCGGTGCGTCAACGGCATCCTTGTCCACATGCGTGACGTCAGCAGCCCCGTTCTCGATCCGGCAGATGCCGGTCGCGGGCAGCGGCGTGCGCTTCAGGTCCTCATCCTGGGTTCGTTCCTTCTCGTCATTTGATGCCGCGGCGCCGTCCCACATCCCCATGACGGCGACGCGGAGGAACCACCGGAGCGATCCGGAACCAGGATGAACCACCGCCTCTCCGGCGGTGTGAGGAGCAGGACCATGAGTAGCACCGTCGGGGCGAGCGCATCGCTCGCCCACCCGTCGGCCACCGTCATCATCGGTGTCCCGCTTCGGTCCCGCGTGACGCATCGTCGAGGCGTCACGCGATCGAACGTCGCACCGCGATCCGGTGCGCGTCGATCGTTCGCACCTCGATGCGTTCCGCTGTTCCACCGTCACGAACCGAGTCGGCCCGTACCGCAGGAGGTTGCCGCATGACCGTGATCAAGGTCACCGTTCCGCCCGATTCCACACCCGAGGAGGAGGCGCGGCTCGTTGCGGAGATCGCCGCCTCCTACGTCGACTCGACGGGGTCCGAGGATGTCACCGTCGAGACCACCCGATCGGAAGAGGTCGATTACCGGTCGTTGAAGACCGGCATGACCAGTCGGTGGGCGAGTTGATGTCACCGAACTCCGCAGCACCCGAGGCGGGCTCGGGAAGCACTCCGGGCTCGCCCCGGACGATCGTCGAGAAGATCTGGGATCAGCACGTGGTCCGGCAGGCCGAAGGCCAGCCGGACCTGCTGTATGTGGATCTGCATCTGGTGCACGAGGTGACCTCGCCGCAGGCGTTCGAGGGCATCCGAACCGAGGGTCGCACGGTCCGGCGTCCCGATCTGACGCTGGCGACGATGGATCACAACGTCCCGACCGACCCGGCGCAGACCCGCGGGAACCTGCCGATCGCCGATGAGTTGTCCGCGGTGCAGATGGAGGCGTTGCGGGCCAACTGTGAGCAGTTCGGCATCAAGTTGTTCGAGATGGGCAGCCGCAACCAGGGCATCGTGCACATCATCGGCCCGGAACTCGGTCTCACCCAGCCCGGCGCGGTGATCGTCTGTGGTGATTCGCACACCGCGACCCATGGCGCGTTCGGGGCGCTGGCGTTCGGTATCGGTACCTCCGAGGTCGAGCACGTGCTCGCCACCCAGACCCTGCCCCAGCGGATGCCGCAGACCCTTGCCGTCGACATCGACGGTGCGCTGCCCGCCGGGACCACCGCCAAGGACCTGATCCTGCACGTGCTGAACGTCATCGGCGTCGACGGCGGGGTCGGTCAGGTCATCGAGTACCGCGGTGAGGCGATCCGCAACCTTTCGATGGAGGGGCGGATGACGATCTGCAACATGTCCATCGAAGGTGGTGCGCGTGCCGGGTTGATCTCCCCGGACGAGACCACCTTCGCCTACCTCAAGGACAAGCTGCTGGCGCCCAAGGGCGACGACTGGGACGCCGCGCTCGAGTCCTGGCGAGCCCTGGCGACCGACGAGGGCGCCGCGTTCGACCGCACGGTGCGCATCGATGCCGCCGCCATCGCCCCGACCATCACCTGGGGCACGACCCCGGCACAATCGGTGACCATCGATCAGCGCATCCCGACCCTCGACGAGGCCGCCGACGAGCAGATCGCCAAGCAGTGGCAACGGGCCTACGAGTACATGGGCCTGCAGGGTGGCGAGACCTGGGGCGAGTTGCCGCTCGACAAGATCTTCATCGGCTCGTGCACCAACGGACGGATCGAGGATCTGCGTGCGGTCGCCGCCGTGGTGCAGGGGCGCAAGGTCGCCGACAACATCATCGAGGCGATGGTCGTTCCCGGCTCCGGGCTGGTCAAGGCCGCGGCGGAAGCCGAGGGGATCGATCAGATCCTGATCGACGCCGGGTTCGATTGGCGCGACCCGGGCTGCTCGATGTGCCTCGGGATGAACCCCGATCAGCTCGCCGCGGGCGAACGCTGCGCGTCGACCTCCAACCGCAACTTCGAGGGACGGCAGGGTTTCAAGGGCCGCACCCACCTCGTCTCGCCCGCGATGGCGGCCGCCGCCGCGATCCACGGCCGGATCGTGGACGTGCGCGACGAACCCGCGCTGGCCAACCAGACACAGGGAGCCTGATGGACGCCGTCACCACCGTCACCAGTAACGCGTGCCCGATCGACATCGACGACGTCGACACCGATCTCATCATCCCGAAACAGTTCCTGAAGCGCGTGACCAAGACCGGCTTCGGCCCCTCGGCCTTCGCGGAACGCCGCTATCTCGACGGCGGTGAACCGGACCCGACCTTCCCGATGAACAAGCCGGAACATGCCGGCGCCGAGGTGTTGCTCACCGGCCGCAACTTCGGCTGCGGATCATCGCGCGAACACGCGCCGTGGGCGCTGGACGACGCCGGCTTCCGGGCCATCATCGCCAAGAGCTTCGCCGACATCTTCCGCACCAACTGCGGCAAGGTCGGCATCGTGTGCGTCCCCCTCGACGAAGACGTCGTCGGTCACCTGTTCGCGTTGGTCGAAGCGGACCCGTCCGTGCCCGTGACGGTCGATCTGGCCTCCCAACGGGTGAGCGCCCCCGGCGTCGAGGACCTCGAGGGTGTCGATGTCGCCTTCGAGATCGATCAGCACACCAAGCACTGTCTGCTCAACGGCCTGGACGACATCGCGCAGACCCTGGAGCACGAGCCCGACATCTCGGCCTACGAATCGTCCCGCCCGGCCTGGAAGCCGCTCGTCCCGAGCCCCTGAGCCCGGCAGCGCACGCCCACCGGGCCCCCCTCACCCGGGTGGCCCGGTCTCGCACGTCTTTCCCGGGGTCGCACGTCTTGCCCGGGGTCGCCCGGTAGCTCCGAGGTCATCTCTGCGGCTCGGTGCCGCGTGAGCAAGGCCCCGAAGGCATCCTCTCGCGACGCTGGGCTGCTCGCGCGACACCGGAGCTCTTGCGTGCCACGTCCGGGCAGGGGAGGGGCGGGACAGAGAGGACGGCGGCGTACGCCAGGCTTTGCGAGCGGCCACCGGCACGGCCAACGGGATGTGTTCGGGAGCGTGCAAAGTTCCGGACCGGGCGGCCGTCGCGCGACTCGGGACGATGATCAGGAAACGCTCAACGTCATCGCACGACCACTTATCGTGAACGCGAATCTCTTCAGGCTGTCGGGTGCGGCTGTCGATGGATTGCGGGTCCCCCCTGTAATCCATGCTCATCGGAGCCCGTGTGTCCACGATGCACCCCTACGCACGTTGGAAATCGCCCCCCATCCGCAGCCTGCTCGCCGCCACGTGTGCCCTTGGCATGATGGCGGTCCTGATCCCGACGCAACCTGCTCAGGCCGATACGAGCGCGAACCGTGACGGTGTCGCCGTGACGGCGCTGGATGGCAACATCGACAGCTCGAGGCTCACCGCCGAGTGGACGATGCACACCCCGCGACGTGTGTCGTTCCAGATCATCGTCCTGGCCGTGCGCGACGCCGATGGTCGCAACTTCGACCTGGGCCACCGGTCCAACGTCTCCGTGCACGGTAGCTGGGACTTCTCCGGCACCCGTGCCAACCTCCCGGACGGTGACTACACCGCCCAGGTCGCCTATCGCCGCAACAACCGGTGGACGCAGGTCGGCCCTGAACGAGACTTCACCGTCGGGCGTTCGCTGGACGTCAACCGGGACGGCGTCGCGGTCACCGGCCTCTCCGTCGAGACCGACGGCTCGACGTCTTCGGCCGAGTTCACGGTGGCGACCGATCGTCGGGTGAGCTTCCAGAACGTCGTGCTGGCCGTGCGTGCCAGCGACGGTGGCAACTTCGACTTCGGTCACCGCGCGAATCTCGCCGTGCAGGGCACGCGTGAGCTCTCCGGCAGCCGCACGAACCTACCTGAAGGCGAGTACACCGCCCAGGTCGCCTATCGGTTGAACGATCGGTGGACCCAGCTCGGGCCGGAGCGCAGCTTCGTCATCGGTTCGGGCAGCACGACGCCTGAGCCTGAGCCGGAGCCTGAGCCGACGCCTGAGCCGGAGCCGGAGCCGACGCCCGAGCCGGGCATCACCTCGCCTCCGGCCCCCGGGAGCTGGGACCTGGTCTTCCAGGACGAGTTCGAGGGCAACAGCGTGGATCGCAGCAAGTGGAGCCACCAGAGTTCTTCGCTGCGCGACGGCGGGCAGGGCAACTCCGGTCAGAACCAGCAGCTCGAATGGAACCAGCCGCAGAACTGCGAGGTCCGTGACGGCAAGCTGATCCAGACCGCCCAGCGCGAGAACGTCACGAGCCCGTCGGGTCACCGCTACAACTGGACCGGCTGCATGATGAACAGCTCGCCCGGGTTCAGCTTCACCTACGGCTACATCGAGGAACGCTCCAAGATGCCGCCGGCCAACACCGGGATGTGGCCCGCGTTCTGGACCTGGCAGCAGCCGGGGGGCAACAGCCAGCAGGAGATCGACGTCTACGAGTACTGGTCGAGCTGGCAGGGCCGACAGAACCAGTTCCTGGCCACCACCCACCCGTGGGGCGGCGGCAACTGGGTCGGCTACGGCAGCAGCAGCCCCCAGCAGTTCAACACCTACGGTGCCGACATCCGGCCCGACGGGGTGACCTGGTACCTCAACGGTCGTGAGGTCCACTCGACCTCCAACCGTCCGTCGCAGCCGATGAACCTGATCACCAACATCGCGGTCTGGCAGGACATCCCGCCGCCGTCGAGCCTGAACTCGGCCACCAAGGAGGTCGAGTACATCCGGGCATGGGCCAGGAACTGACCCATCGAGCACCGGGAGGGAGCCCCGCCACATGGCGGGGCTCCCTCGCGTACCCGCCCTCGCAAGCCACGCGCCAGCTGCGGCCGGACGCAGGGTTCTAGCTGAGCGGAAGGGCGAGATCCTCGATGAGGATGCCGCCGACCGCGAGGAGGGCGGCCGGGGGGACCGCCAGCTTCAGTGACCGGCTGCCACCCCCGACGATGATCCGGTCGAGTTCTCCGATACGGGCATCGAGGTAGAGCGCAAGGTCCTGCGGCAGTCCGAACGGGGTCACGCCACCGATCGCCATGCCGGTCACCTCGCGCGTGACCTCGGCGGGCGCGAACGAGAGCTTGCGCACGCCCAGCAGCTTGCGGACCCGTTTGTTGACGTCGAGCTTGGTGGTCGCCAGCGCCAGGCAGGCGGCCACGACGGGCGGATCGTCCTTGGAGGCCACGAGGATGCAGTTCCCGGAGGTCTCCGGCGGGTAGCCGTAGTGCTGACAGAACGCGGCGGTGTCGGCCAGTTCGGGGTCGATCTCGATCACCTCGAACGGTTCGCCGGTGGCCTCCACGGCGGTGAGTACGTGGCGTTCGACAGCGCGTGGGTCGTCGGTCATCGGTGCTCCCAACTGGGCGGTGGGCGAGAGGCGGGTCGGACTCAGCGTGTGATGACGAGCGCCGGGACCTCGATCTCCTCGGGGGTCAGTGCGCCGTGCATGCCCGGTACGCGCCCACCGAACAGGTCACGGTCGCGGTGGACCCACCCGATCTGCGGCACCCGGGCGGACACCACCACGTCGCCGATACGGGCACGGATCTCGTCGGTGACCCGAGGACCGAACCAGCCGGCGGCGATCGCGTCCTGGCGGGTGACCACGTGCGCGAGAGGACCGCACGCCTCGTCCCAAGCGGCCAGGACCTCGTCCGCGGCGCCGGGTAGCGCATGCAGTTGACGGGCACGGAAATCGCCGGTGAGTACGCGGACCCCCTCGAGCAGATCGGCCCGATCGGCGAGTTCGACCAGGTGCTCGTCGGGTACCTCGACCATCCCGTGATCCGCGGTGACCACCAGGCCGACGCCGGGTGGGATCTTCTCCGCGGCCCGGGCGCAGAACCGGTCGATCCTGGCCAGCTCGGTCAGCCAGGCGTCGCTGGCCGGGCCGGTGAGGTGGCCGATCGCGTCGAGGTCGCCGTGGTGGGCGTAGACCACGGTCGGCCCGGGCGGAGCCGTGGCCCTCATCGCCGCCTCGAGTGTCTCGTGCAGACCGGTCGCCGGGACGATACGTCCGCCCCGGAGCCCCGCCCGCGTCAGCCCGGAGGCGACGAACTCGGGCCGCAGGACCGTGACGGGGTGCACGCCCGCTCCGGTTGCCCGTTCGAAGGCGGTCGGGCTCGGTTGCCAGCGCTCGGGGACGACGTCCTCACGGGCATCGGGCCCGTCGGCGTGGCGGTCCCAGCTCCAGGTCAGCACGATGAGCGGTCGATCGTCGCCGGCTACGGCCACGGAGTAGCCCGTCACGCCGTGCTCGCCCGGGGCTAGCCCGGTGCCGATCGTCGCCAGACTCGTGGCCGTCGTGCTCGGAAAGGGAGCGTCCAACGTCAGCCCGGACACCGCCGATAGGAAGGGCGCCACCTCGGCGTGACGGTCCAACAGCCGGCGTCCGAGCCCGTCGACGACCAGGACCACGACCGCGTGGAGGCCTTCCGGCAGCGGTAGGACGGTCGGTTCCCGTCCCGTCAGCGCCCGGACGGCGTCCGGCACCAGCAACCCGACGTCCGCGGTTCCGTACCGAGGTGGTGTGGGCATGCCGGGGCCCACGTCGGCGGCTCCGTTCGGCCCGGGCCTCACGAGAGCTCGGTCACCAGTCGGGCCAGCTCATCGAGCACGGGCAAGCCGTCCATCCGGGGTCCCGAAGGGAGCCACACCGTGGCCCGGTCGACCCCCAGCGCAGCCAACCCACGGAGGGCGCCGGCATCCGGGCGCGTGCCGTAGACGTGCACGATCGGCTCACCGTCGCGTCCGGCTGCATGCCACGCCTCACGCAGCCTCGGGAGGCCGGCGGCGGTCGCCTTCGCTCCGATCGGCAGCCACCCGTCGCACATCGCGACCAGGTCCGCGAGCGTCCGTGGTCCGAGCCCGGCGCCCAGGAGCACGGGGGGATGGGGCAACTGCAGGGGCTTCGGCCAGGCGCGGGAGGGGCGCAGGCTCACATGGGCCCCGTCGGCCGAGGTGACCTCGTCGGTCCACAGCGAGCGGATCACCCCCAGGCGCTCGCGGACCACGGCGCGTCGCTCCGCGAACGCGACGCCGTGGTTCTCGACCTCGGGGACGTTCCAGCCGTAGCCGACTCCGAAGACCACCCGGCCACCGGAGACGTGGTCGAGGCTCGCGACCTCCTTCGCGGTGATCACCGGGTCACGTTGGGCGAGCAGGCACACGCCGGTCATCAGCTCCAGCTGGGTGGTCACCGCCGCCGCGACCGACAGCGCCACGAACGGATCGAGCGTGCGCTCGTACTCGGGCGGGAGATCCCCGCCGGCGGGGTAGGGGGAGTGGTCGACCGGCATGTGGGTGTGCTCCGGGACCGCGAGCGACGCGAGCCCACGGGTCTCCACCTCGCGTGCGAGGTCGTCGATCGGCCACGAGCGGTCCGTGGCGAAGATGGCCGCGCCCAGACGCATGGGGACTCCCTTGGTTGCCGTTGCTGCTCCTCGTGGCCTCGCCGTCAGTACCCGAGTTCGACGTGCACCGGTCCGAGGAGCTCGTCGTCCCGGCCGAAGCGCTCGACGTTCTCACGGACCCTGGCCCACAACAGCTTGATCCCCATCTCCGGGGTGTTGCCGACGTGCGGGGTGATGATGACGTTGTGCATCGACCAGAGCGGGTGGTCGTCGGGGAGGGGCTCCGGATCCGTGACGTCCAACGCCGCACCCCCGAGGCGCTCCTCGCGCAGGGCGTCGACCAGGGCATCGGTGTCGATGTGCTTGCCACGGGCGACGTTGACGAGCCAGGCGTCCTCGCGCATCACGTCCAGCACGTCGGCATCGATGACCCGTTCCGTGTCCTTGGTCAGCGCGAGCGCCAGCACCACGAGGTTGGCCTCGGCGACCGCGCCCTTCAGGCCGTCCATGCCGACCACCTCCGCGACACCGGAGATCGGCTCGGGCCGGTTGCGCACCACCGTCAGGTAGGTCCCGAACGGTTGCAGCAGCCGTACCAGTGACCGGGTGATGGCGCCGCCACCGAGGATGCAGACCTCGGCGCCCAGCAGGTTCGTGCCCACCGGGCCGGACCAACCTCCGGCGCGGGCGTACTGGCCGATCCCGCGCATCCCCCCGAGCGCGAGTGCGAGCGCGAGCTCCGCGACCGGTTCGGCGTAGACGCCCTTCCCGCACGTCCACCTCCGGTCCTGGTCCAGGACGTCGACGAAGGGCTCGATGCCGGCGAAGGGCAGCTGCACCCACTGGATGCGCGGATGCTCGTCGAGCAGCGCCCGCAGATCCTCGGCACCCGTGGTGACCGTCCAGATCAGGGCCTCGGCCTCCTCGATGGGGACCACGACCCCGCCGCCCTCGGTCACCGCGGACGCCAGTTCGTTCCGGTTGCCTTCGGGCAACACCGCGCATCGTGTCGCACCCATGGTGGCCTCCACGTTCGTCGTACGGATGGAGCGCGACGGTAGTGCGCGAGACGTCGCACAGTGCAACGTGTCGCGCCACGGGGTCCGTTCGACGTCACGGGACCCGTGCCCGAGGTCACCCGAGTCGTTCGACCAGGGCCGTGAAGTGTTCGCCCCGGGCGATGAAGTCGCGGTAGCTCGAGAACGAAGGCGCGGCGGGGGACAGGATGATGCTGCCCCCGGGCGGGGTCCCCGCGACGGCGAGGTCGACGGCGTCGGCGAGGCCCTTGGCCGATTGGATACGGGCGCCGGCCACGGGACTGAGGGCCGCGTGCAGACGATCGGCCAGCGGAGGGAGCAGTACCGCACGCACATCCGGGTCGTGGAACAGCTCGATCAGCGGCGCCAACTGCTGGCCGCGGTCGTCGCCACCGAGCAGGACGGTGACCGGTCCGTGCGGCCGATAGGCCCGCACGGCGGCCACGGCGGATTCGGGAACGGTCGAGATGCTGTCGTCGACGAAACGGATCCCGGCGTGCTCCCCGACCGGGGTCAGGCGATGTGGCAGCGGACGGAAATCGGCGAGCGCCCCGATGAGATCGCCCACACCGCCGGGGCGTTGCAGGCGGGTGTCCACCAGGGCCAGGGCCAGCTCCGCGTCGTCGACGAGGTGTTCACCGATCAGGCCCGCCCGGGCCAGGGCGGCACGCACCGCATCGCGCATCGGCGAGGCCGCCACCGCGTCGATCATCTCGACGCTGAGACCGTCCCTGCCGCCGGGCCCCTCGGGCCCGGCGGCCAACGGCCCATCCGGACCGTGTAGGAAGGCGGCGACCGCCGGGGTGACCACGGTGCGCTCCGAGAGGACGAGCAGCCGGAGCTTGTCGGCGTGGTAGCGCTCGATCGAACCGTGCCAGGGCACGTGGTCGCGCAGCAACGTGGTGATCGCCCCCAGCCCGAGCGGCGCATCGAGGTCCACGAGCTGGTAGCTCGAGAGCTCGAGCACGATGTCGTCGGCCGCGGGCTCCGCGTCATCGGCCGCCAGCGCCGAGCGGCCGATGTTGCCGCGCAGCGAGACGCTCCGACCGGCCGCCGTCAGCAGGTGTGCGGTCAGGGCCGCGGTCGTGGACTTGCCCTTGGTGCCGGTGATGGCCACCACGTCGTCGTTGTCGCGTCCGGCTGCCCAGAAGCCGGTCGGCGTGGTCACGGGGACGCCGCTCGCGACCGCCCGAGCGACGGCGGCGCGATAGGGGCTCACGCCCGGGGAGCGGTAGACGGCGGTCGCCTCGGCTGGGACGGCGCCCGCGACATCGAGGTCGATCCCGCCGCGGAGCCGCAGACCGAGGTTCGGGCAGGCGGGCAACTCGTCGGCCCGCGGGTGGCGTTCGTCGAGCAGCAGTACCTCGGAGCCCGGCTGCGTGCGGTCGAGTACCCCGAGCAGTTCCCGGGTCTCCCGGCCGAGACCGATCACCACGATCACGACGCCAACTCCGTGAGGACCCGGTCGAGCCCGGTGGCGTAACGCACCGGCAACGCCGAGGTGTCGACCGCGGCGATCATGGCCCGGAGCCGACCCGGGGCGTCGGAACCCGCATCGCCGTGCGCCCGAACGCCGGGATGATCGCGCCAGTCCGTCCGGAGCACGAGGAGGTCGAACGCGAGCTGCACCTCGGCGACCGTTCCCACGCATTCGAACGGCTTGCGGACCGGGTCGCGCAGGTCGCCGAACCGCTCCACGAGGTCCTCGCGTGCCAGGGCATCGAAACCGGTGGCCTCAAGGAAAGCCACCGGGCTGGTGAACGGTGCGAGCATCAGCTGCACGAACAGGCACTTCGGGCACTCACCACACCACTCGCGCCGCTCCCGCGTCAGCGAGTACGCCCGGTTGCAGCTGTTGACCGCGGCCAGCGGGTTTCCCAGTCGGGTGAACGCCGCCGCGACCAGCAGCTCGGGCAGTGGGCGCAGCACCGACAGCGCCTGCGTCGCCCCGCCGGTGGTGGAACGCATCGCCTCGCGGTGCAGGACCTCGAACGCGCTCGACTTGCTGTACTGGTGGTTGATCCCCCGGCCGTCGACGACGCGGGTCGGTTCGTCCGCGGATGCCTCGTTGGACAGCAGTACGTCACCCCGTCCCACGAGTGTCGCGGCGACACACGCGATCGAGGCCACGATGGCCGTGATCGGCACGTGCCCGTTCAGCGCGCCGGCGGCGTTCCAGACGAGCAACTGCGGATCCAGGCGCCGCTGCGCACCGATCAGCGGAAGCTCGACCGCATCCGCGGTGCGCTGCATCGACGGTCGGGGGTTGACCGCGAAGGTCACCGTGTCCCAACCCTCACGGACCGCCAGCATCGCGGTGACCGCCGAGTCCTTGCCGCCCCCCACCGGGACCAGCACGCCGTCGGGGCTCTCCCTGATCGGCGCGTCGTCGACCACCTCGGCGTCCAGCTGGGCATAACCGGTCAGGTCGAGGTCGTTGTGGGCACCGAACTCCGCCAGCCCCTCGCTCAGGAGCGCTTCGAGCATCCGCACGGAGCCCGCCGTCACCGCTCCGATCACCACCCGCCGAGGTAGCACCGCCTTGTAGTAGGAGGTCATCGCGGTCAGGAGCAACACGTCCAGGGCGCCGGCGGTCGCCGGCGTCTCGGCGGCAGCCACGAGGTCGTGGCCCGGGAACCGTACGGTCTCGGTCAGCGGACCGAGGCCGTCGATGGTGTAGCGCAGCTCGACGGTGTCGCGATCGACCTGCCACCCGAGGCAGCGGAACGCCGGGTCGGGTTCCGTGCCGCCCAGGGCCCGGTAGGTCCGCTCGTGCGCCGCCTGGACGCGGTCGGTTGGCAGGTTCACCGATCGCCCGCGAGGAAGCGGGTCGCCAGCAGCCGGGAGCGGACCCGTTCGTGCTGCGCTGCCGCCGCGGCGGTACGGGCCATGCCGAGCGCCCCGTCGAGCACCGCCTGGTCCGCCGACGGCCCGATACAGGCGGCCGTGAATTCGGGCTGGTGGTTGACCGCGCCACCTGACTCGATGGCCAGCATCGGGTGGATCGTCGGCATCGCGAGCGACACGTTGGCCATGTCGGTCGACCCGGCGACACCGATCTCGCTCATCTCGCGTCCGAGTGTCCCAGCCTCGGCCACCCACAGCTCGACCAGGTCCTGGTCGTGGATGAACTCCGAGTAGGCGGGGCCCGGCTCCTCGAAGTGCACGCTGGCCCCCGTGGCGAGCGCCCCGGCTTCGAAGCAGCGCTGCACCTTGGGGTAGAGCTCATCGAGTTCGACCATGTTCCTGGCGCGCACGTACCACTGCCCGGCGGCCCGCTCCGGCACGATGTTGGGGGCATCGCCACCGTCGGTGACGATGCCGTGGATGCGGTCGGTCGGCTTGATGTGCTGCCGCAACAGACCGATCGCCACCTGGGCGACGGTCAGTGCGTCGGCGGCGTTGATGCCCATCTCCGGGTAGGCGGAGGCGTGCGCGGAACGGCCGGAGTAGTGCACGTTGAAGTGGCGCACGGCCAGGCACGGCATCGTCGCGGACTCGTACGGCGCGGGGTGGACCATCATGGCCGCGTGCAGGCCGTCGAAGGCGCCTCCGTCCATCATGATGACCTTGCCGCCCCCGCCTTCCTCGGAGGGGGTGCCCAGCACCCTGACGGTCAGCCCCACCTCGTCGGCGACCTCGGCCAGTGCGAGGGCGGCGCCGACCGCGGCCGCGGCGATCACGTTGTGCCCGCAGGCGTGGCCGATGCCGGGCAGCGCGTCGTACTCGGCGCAGATGCCGATCTCCAGGGGCCCGGAGCCGAACGTGGCCGACACGGCGGTGTCCAACCCGGCGACGCCATGCCGCACGTCGAACCCGCCGGCGGCGAGCGCGTCGGCGACCCGACGTGAGGAGACGTGCTCTTCGAAACCGACCTCGGCATCACCGTGGATCGCGTGCGACAGGGCGAAGAGTTCGTCCCGTCGTGCGGCGATGTTCGCACCGAGTCTGCTGTGCACGTCCATGACGTCCCTCCGCTTGATGGTGTCGAACGCTACGTGACCACCTCGTACGCTGCCCAACCGGCGGGCTGCGCGCATCTCCAACGCCCGACCCGCCCTCCACTGCTCGAGCCCGAACCAGGAGCCACCGTGATCCGCGCCGTCGCATTCGACCTGATGGACACGGTGTTGCACGACCCGTTCCGCGAAGCCCTCGAGGCGGCGACCGAACTCTCGCTCACCGAACTGTTCGCCCGGCGCGAGCCCGGGGTCTACCCCGCGTTCGAACGCGGCGAACTCGGCGAGGACGACTACTGGGCACACTACGCCGAGGCTGGCATCACCGCCGACCCGGTCGCCTTCCACCGTGTACGCCGGGCCGGCATCCGGTGGCTGCCGGGGATGCAGGCGCTGCTCGACGACCTCGACGGGCTGGTGGTGCGTGCCACCGCGTCGAACTATCCGATCTGGGTCGAGCAACTCGCCGAGGACCACCTGGCGGGGCGCTTCGAGCACATCATCGCCTCGTGCCACCTGGGGGCCAGGAAACCGGATGCGCCGTTCTACGAGCGGCTCCTCGATGCGCTCCGGGTCGAGCCCGCGGAGGTGCTGTTCGTCGACGACCGTGAGGAGAACGTCCGGGCGGCGCAGGCGTTGGGGATCGCCGCCCATCGGTACCTCGATGCCTACACGCTGCGTCGATGGATCCGTGAGCACGGCGTCGAACTGCCCCTGGCTGCGTGACGGCACGCCCCTTCCGGGCCCGTGCAGGGACAGCAGGAACCAGCGGCGCGCGATCCGAACGCTCAGTCTCCGCCCAGCGCGGCGCGGACGGCGGGGCCGAGATCCTCGCCCAGCGGCGCAGGACCATCGATCAGCGATCCTTCGGCGCGGATCTCGCCGGTTGCGACCCACCACAACACGACGGCGTCGGCCCAACGCTCCGGCAGGGTCGCGGCCCACTCCCGGGCCGACCGGCCGTCATCGAGGTGGCCGTCGCACCACGCATCGTCGCCCTCGTCCTCGGCGCAATCACGGCACAGCGCCTCGAAGGTGGTGGGGCCGCAGGTCGGCAACAGTCGCGGTGCGGCCTCGCACCGGTCGCAGGTGCCGGCGGTCACCGAACGGGGACCGAACTCGGTGGCATCGAGCCACGGCGCGGCCTCGAGCAGAGCCTGCCGCAGTTCTGCTCGTTTCGCACGGATCACGGACCCCCCCGGAGCTGACGGGCGTGGTGCGGCGCGGGCCTGTGCTCGCCGGCTGGGGTCATGCCGTGTGGGGTCATGCCGTGTGGGGTCATGCCGTGTGGGGTCATGCCGTGTGAACCACCCAGGTTCCGGCGAGATGATCGTGATAGCCCCGATGGCGATCGAAGGCGGAGATCGAAACGGCGATCCCGAGCCAGGCAGCCAGCGACAACGCGTCACCGAGCGCGGGTGGTGGGATGACCTGGAAGGCCCAGTAGAGGTTCCGGATGATCGCCGCACGCAGATCGGGCGGGGTGCCGCTCTCGGTGCGGACGGTCAGTTTCAGCGCACGCTTGCCCAGCGTGGCGCCCGTCGAGGACTCCATGAGCGCGCCGTAGGTCAGGAACGCCACCGCCTGCACCACCGCGAACAGGTAGGCATCCGCGTCCAGGCCGGCGAGCGTGCGCACCCCGGCGAGCGGGAGACCGACGATCAGGGCGTCGAGGAACTTGGCGACGGAACGCCGACCCAGGCCAGCGGCGACAGCTCGAGCCGGGGTGTTCGCAACGGGTGGCATCGGTCCCGGCGGGGAGCCGGGTGGGTCGTCGGCCGGCGGGTGCGTCGGGGGTCGGGGCACGTCCGGTCGCTCGCGGTCGTCGCTCACACCGGGCCCCGGTCGCTGGTCGCTGGTCGTCGGGTCCACCCGATGGTAGGACGAGCGCTCGCGCGACGCGACGGGACCACGACCGCTGTGGTCGTGGCCCCAGCGGTCTCGGTACCGGCGGCTCAGCCGACCTTGATGACCGAGGTGCCGTCGGCGAACACGTCGTGCCAGCCCTGCCGCGTGGCGGTGTTGCTGTTGATCGTCACGGCGATCGCGATGGTCGCACCGAGCGACAGCAGCGGCGCGAGCAGCGTGCCGAGGATCGGGATGATCCCGACGAGACCGACGGCGAGGTAGGCGTTGCGCTTGATGGCCTGCTCGAGGGTGGGGTGCTGGCCGTCCGGCCCGCGCACCTCGATCTTGAGGAGCATCTTGCCGACGGTCTGGCCGCGGCTGGACTCCATGAACGCGAAGTACCCGACGACCAGCGCGGTGCTGATCAGGGTCGAGATCGCACTGGCGATGAACCCACCGCCCGTGCCGCCGGCCATCGCGCCGAAGATGAGTCCGAGCACCAGGAAGACCACGAGGAAGCCGTAGACCACGCCCAGGAGGATGCCGTCGATCAGCTTCGCGAGGAACCGGGTCACGAGGTCCGCCGGCTGGCCGATGCCCGTGGATGCCTGGGGTGCCGCGGGTGCCTGGGGTGCACGTGGTGCCGCGGGTGCCTGGGGTGCACGTGGGGGCGGTGGTTGCGCCGTTGCGGGTGGGCCGGCGGGTGGCACGACCGGCGAGGTGGCGTCGCCGGAGGGCGGGACGTTGTGATCTTCGGGCACGGTGATGCCTCCAGGGGGTCGGGACGGACGGGGCATCTGCTCGCCCCGCTGCTGTCCGGCCGACGTGCCGGTTGGCATCGCCGACCGGATCACACCCTAATTGGACACTTGATCATGAGCAATGGGTGCTCACTCCGTCGCTGCCCGATCAGTGCCGGTCGGGGGGCGCGGAGCGGATGCGCCTTCCGGGCCGGGGAGCCATAGTCTGCGAGTCCCGGCCCGAGCGCGATCTCGAGCCCAGACCAGGAGTTCCAACCGTGGCCACGCACCGCATCGCGATCCTCGGCGGCGACGGGATCGGCCCAGAGGTCGTCGCCGAGGGCATCAAGGTCCTCGACCGGCTCGAACGGCTGGAGGGCTTCACCACCGAACGCGTCGAGTACGACCTCGGCGGGCGGCGCTACCTCGAGACGGGTGAGGTGCTGAGCGACGCCACCCTGGAGGAGCTCCGCGGCTTCGATGCGATCTACCTCGGCGCGGTCGGCACCCCCGAGGTGCCCCCGGGGGTGATCGAGCGTGGCTTGCTGCTGAAACTCCGGTTCGCCTTCGACCAGTACGTCAACCTGCGACCGGTCAAGCTCTATCCGGGTGTCAGCTCACCGATCGCGGGGCTGACCCCCGACCGGTGCGACTTCGTGGTGATCCGCGAGAACACCGAAGGCGTGTACGCCGGGGCGGGCGGGGTGCTCTACCAGGGCACGGCGGCCGAGGTCGCGACCCAGGAGAGCGTCAACACCCGGCATGGGGTGGAACGGGTGCTTCGCTACGCCTTCGAGACCGCTCGGGCCCGAGCCGGCAAGCTCACGCTCGTGCACAAGACCAACGTGTTGGTGCACGCGGGTGGCCTGTGGATGCGCACCTTCGAGGAGGTCGGCGACGCCGACTACCCGGACGTGGAGCGCGACTACATCCACGTCGACGCCGCTTGCCTGTACTTCGTGACCGAACCGTGGCGGTTCGACGTCGCCGTGACCGAGAACCTGTTCGGTGACATCATCACCGACCTGGGTGCGGCGGTGCAGGGTGGGATGGGCTTGGCCGCGTCGGGGAACATCGATCCGACCCGCACGAGCCCGTCGATGTTCGAACCGGTCCACGGCTCGGCTCCCGACATCGTCGGCACGGGCAGGGCCGACCCGATCGCAGCGGTCATCAGCTTGGGGCAGATGCTGGCCTTCCTCGGGGAGGACGCCGCCGCACGGGTGGACCGCGCCGTTGCCGCGCTGCTGGCCGAGCGCTCGGGCCGCGTCCCGGACGGCGTGGGATACTCGACCACGGACGTGGGAGACGAGTTGTCGGGTCTCGTGGAGACCGCCTGAACGCGCTTGCCCGGGTGCGACCGGCATCCGGGCCCGCCGTTCGATCATGCCATCGACGAGGGAGTCACGATGCCGTTCCCGAAGGCCGAGAAGATCTGGATGGACGGGGAGTTCGTCGACTGGGACGACGCCACCGTGCACGTGCTCACGCCGACGCTCCACTACGGCTACGGCGTGTTCGAGGGGATCCGCGCCTACCCGACCGATGCCGGGCCGGCCCTGTTCCAGCTGCGTCCCCACCTCGAACGGTTGTTGCGCTCGGCGAGGCTCTATCCACCGCTCGACACCGTCCCGTGGACCGTCGACGACCTCGTCGAGGTGGTGGAACAACTGGTCCGCATCAACGGCCACACGGAGGGGTGTTACGTCCGCCCGACGATCATCCTCGGCTACGGCGAGATCGGGTTGAACCCGTTGCCCTCCACGCCGCAGACCGCGATCGCCACCTGGCAGTGGGGCAGCTACCTCGGCGAGGACGCCCTGGTCAACGGCGTGCGCTGCATGATCAGCTCCTACCGTCGCATCGGCAAGAACACGATCCCGCCCGCAGGCAAAGCCAACGGGCAGTACCTCAACTCCTCGCTCGCGAAGGTGGAGGCGATCCGGGCCGGCTACGACGAGGCCATCATGCTCTCCGAGGACGGGTTCGTGGCCGAGGGCACCGGCGAGAACCTGTTCGTGGTCACCGACGGGGTGATCAGGACCCCACCGCTGCACGACGGACCGCTCGGTGGCATCACCCGCGCGAGCGTGATGACCATCGCACGCGACCTCGGTTTCGAGGTGGTCGAGACCTCGCTGGTGCGTACCGACCTGTTCCTGGCCGACGAGATCTTCCTGACGGGTACGGCCGCGGAACTCACCCCCGTGCGCGAGATCGCCGGCTACGAGATCGGCACCCGGGGACCGGTCACGGAGGCGGTGCAGTCGACCTTCCTGGACACCGTCCGGGGCAAGGTCGAGGCCTACCATGACTGGCTGCACGTGGTCACCATGTGACGACCCCTGCCACCTGCCGGAGCACGTCCATGACCCGCCCGTCCCACCGATGACCGCCGACACGTTCGGTCCGGCCCCCGGTACCCCTCGCGCACCGGCCGCCCCGTCGCGCGCCGCGGCGGCATCGCGTCCACCTTCGCTGCGCTCCCGGATCGTCCGCGGTCTGGTCGTGGCCGCGATCCAGACCCTGCGGCGCGTCAGCGGTGGTGGCACCCCCGACCTCGATTGGGCGGAGAGCGAACTCGAGGAGTACGCCCTCGGTGTGAGGACCGGGCTGGAGCGGCTGACGGCCCGGTTGCCGACCGCCGGAGACATGAGCGTGCGCGAGGAGTCCGACGCGCCCGTGCCGGGTCTCTGGGTGGTCGACGGGCGCGCCCGGCTCGACCCGGGCCACGGGGGCGATGGCGACGAGGTGGCGAGCACGCAACGTGTCGTGCTCCACCTGCACGGTGGCGCGTACTTCTGCGGCTCGCCGCGCACCCACCGGGGCCTGGGCAGGGCGCTCTCGCGCACCGCCCGCGCCGCGGTCTTCCTACCGGAGTACCGGCTCATGCCGGAACACGTCTTCCCGGCCGCGCTCGACGACGCCTACGCGACCTACCGTTGGCTGATCGAGGACGAGGGCGTCGCGCCCGAACGGCTCGCGGTCACCGGCGACTCCGCGGGTGGTGGGATGGCTGCGGCGTTGTTGGTGCGGCTCCGTGACGAGGGGCTGCCCCTCCCCGCCTGCTACGTGGGGATGTCGCCCTGGACCGACCTGGCGGGCACCGGCGAATCGATGACCGAACTCGACGGCACCGATCCCTGGCTCTCGGCGGCGATGATCACCGTGGGGGCCCGCGCGTATGCCGGCGATGCACCGCTCGACCATCCCCTGCTCTCGCCCCACTACGCCGACCTGACCGGGCTGCCCCCGACGCTGGTGCACGTCGGTGGTGACGAGGTGTTGCTCGACGACGCGGTGCGGTTCGTCGAGGCGTGCCGGGCGGCCGGTGTGGACGCCTCGCTCGGACGCTTCGAAGGCCTGTGGCACATGTTCCAGGTGTTCCCGGGCATGCCGGAATCCCGAGACGCGTTGCGTGAGATCGGCGCGTTCGTGCGGCGACACATCCCGGACCACCCGGCCGGCCCGGCCGGAGCGTCGGACCGCGCGTCCTGACGGGTCCGACGACCCGTCGCCGAGCACCGCCACTGCGCGGACAGGAGTGATCCGATGGCCGAGAACGACGTCGACCTCGACCGTATCGACGCGGCGGGCTACCCGGCGTTCCTCGCGGCGTTCGACGAGGTCTTCGGGCAGAGCCACGCGGACGACGAGGTCGAACGCTCGAAACGCACGGCGGAGTTCGACCGGTTCCTCGCGGCTCGCCGTGCCGGACAGGTGGTCGGCACGGCCGGGGCGTTCAGTTTCGACATCTCCCTGCCGTGGGCGCCGGCTGCCGGATGCGCCGGGATGACGATGGTCAGCGTTCGTGCCGACCACCGGCGACGCGGTCTGCTCACCCGGATGATGTCGCAACTGCTCGACGACGCCGAACAGCGCGGTGAGCCCTTCGCCGCACTCTGGGCCTCCGAGGGACCCATCTACGGACGCTACGGCTTCGGGCCCGGCATCCCCACCGGGACCATCCGGATCGAGCGTGATCACGCGCGCTTCCGCTCGGAGACGGTGATGGGGGAGGTCGAGCTGGTCGACGCCGAGGAGGCGGCTCACCGGTTCCCGGCGATCCATGACGCTGCCCGCCGGCACCGGCACGGGACGATGTCGCGCAACGACGCGTGGTGGGCGCGCGAGCTGGCCGACCCCCCGGAGCGGCGTGGGGGTGCCGGAGCGAAGCGCTACGCCATCATCGGCGATCGGGGCAACGATCGTGGCTACGCGATCCACCGGCTCCGTCCGCGATGGGACGAGGGTGTCCCGCGCGGCACCGTCGAGGTCCAGGAGTTGGTCGCCACCGACGCCGACGCCCACCGATCGCTGTGGCGCTTCGTCATCGACACCGACCTCGCATCGGTGACCACCGCCGGGAGCCTCCCGGTCGACGACCCCATCGCGGTGCTGCTCGAGGATCCGGTCCGCAACCGCCCCTCGCTCGGCTGGCCCGTCTACCTACGGCTGGTCGACCTACCCGCGGCCGTGATGTCGCGGGGCTATCGCACGGACGACACGTTGACACTCCGCGTGCACGACCGCTTCCGGCCGCGCAACGACGGCACCTGGCGTGTGGCGGTCGTCGACGGTGTGGCCAGCTGCGAGGCCGTCGGGGGCCCGGCCGATCTCGAGCTGGATGCGACCTCGCTGGCCACCATCGCGCTCGGGGGTGTGCGGGTGACCAGTCTCGCGGCGGCCGGAGTGGTCACCGCATCCACGCCCGATGCCGTGCCCCGCCTGGAGCGGCTGCTCGCGACCGACGTCGCTCCTTGGCACGGCAGTATGTTCTGACCGACGTCGACCGGGAGTTCGACCGATGCAGCAGTTCACCTCATGAGCGCTGGCCCCCGACCGGTCCGCATCGACGTCGAGGACGCGCTCGAGTACGCACGAGCGGTGGTCACGCACTTCCACGAGGACGAGACCGACGAACAGCTGCAGCCCTGGTTGCCGGAACTCCGGGCCGACGACTACCGGGCATGGGTGGTCCGTGACCGTGGCGACATCGTGGCCAACTACGGCGCTTACGGGATGGATGTCTCCCTGCCCGGTGCCGGCACGGTGCCCGTGGCAGGGGTCACGGCGGTCGGGGTGTCGCAGTTCCACCGCCGGAGGGGGCTGCTGACCGCGATGATGACGGCGGCGTTGGACGAGGCGGTCGAAGCCGGCGAAGCGGCCGCGCTGCTCTTCGCCTCGGAATCGGCGATCTACGGTCGCTACGGGTTCGGGGTCGTGGCACCGAGCGTCAGCCACCGCATCAGCCGTCCCGCCCCGTTCCGCGACCCCGTCGATGTCCGGTTGGTGGAACCGATCGCCCCCGGTGCGGCGCTCGAGACCTGGCCGGGTGTCTACGAAGATTTGCGCCGCCAGCGGGCGGGTGCGGTGAGCCGCAACCACGCGATCTGGCGCCGGATGTTGCTCGAGGACCCCCCGGCGTGGCGGGATGGCGCGAGCGCTCGCCGACTGGCACAGGTACCCGGACGCGGGTACGCGATGTACCGGATCAAGGAGGGCTCCGATCGCGGCCTGCCCGCGGGAGAGGTGCGTGTGAGCGAGTTGGTCGCGACCGACCCGGTGGCCGAGGCGGCCTTGTGGCAGCACGTGTGCGACATCGACCTCACCACGAGCATCCGTGCCGGGTTGCGCCCGCCCGACGACGTGCTGCCCGAGTTGCTGGGGGACCGGCTGCGGGCGGGGTCCCGGGTCGGTCCACCGCTCTACGCGCGCCTGCTCGATGTCGCGACCGCCTTCCGTGCTCGTTCCTACGCGGCCTCGGGAACCCTGACCTTCGAGGTCGTGGACGGCACGCGCGATCAGTCGGGGACCTACCGACTGGAGGTCGAAGCCGACGCCGTGGAGGTGCACCCCACCGCTGCGGAACCCGAGGTGACGATGCCGGTCGACGTGGCCGCGTCGGTCTGGCTCGGTGGTGTGCGCGCTACGCAACTGCTGGCGGCGCGTCGCCTGACCGAGCACGCCCCGGGCGCCGCGGCCCGGATCGACCGCCTGGTCGCGGTCGACCGGGCTCCGTGGACGCCCTTCGAGTTCTGAGCGAGCACCGGGCGGCCTCGGGTCGGCTGCGTGCGGGGCGCGAGCGGGGCAGGGGCGTCGGGCGAGTACGGTCGGCGCCTCCGGACCCGTACCCGTGCCCGACCTCAGGAGCCCGTATGAGCCACGTCTACAAGAAGATCGAACTGGTGGGATCGAGCCGGGAGGGTGTCGACGACGCCATCAAGCGCGCGATCAACAAGGCCAGCGAGACGATGAAGAACCTCGACTGGTTCGAGGTCTCGGAGATCCGTGGCTGGATCAAGGACGGCGAACCCCAGCACACGCAGGTGACCATCCAGGTCGGGTTCCGGATCGAGGACTGAGGTCTGCGGGCCGGCATCAGCGCGCCCGGGACGCTCATCCCGCGGGTCAGGGCTCGACAGCGTGACGAGTCGCCGGATACGGTTCCGGTACCCGGCCGTCGACCCATGGCCGGACGGGAGTCGCATGATCCCCGGATCGATCACCACCGACGCCGCCAGGTCCTGCCTGGCGCCGCGTCGTCGTGCGATCGTGATCATCATCGGACCGCTCCCGTAGCCGGTGCGCCGGGCTGCGGGAGCGGCCTGGCAACGACCGGTCGCTCGCCCCGCCACCCGGCGTCCGTCACCACGCGGAGCAAGGTGAGAGGCACAGACAGGTGAGCACCACATCGACCTCGCCCACGGCGTCGGGCCGCGACGCATCGCTGCCGGCACCCCGACCTGGGCTGGATCTCTACGACACCACCCTGCGAGACGGCACCCAGCGAGAGGGGGTCTCGCTCTCGGTCGACGACAAGTTGCGCGTCGCCCGCCGCATGGACGAGTTGGGTGTCGCCTACATCGAGGGTGGCTGGCCCGGCGCGAACCCGAAGGACACGGAGTTCTTCGCCCGCGCCGCCGACGGTCAGCTGCAGCTGGCCAACGCCGAGCTGACCGCGTTCGGCATGACGCGCGGTGCGAGGACCCGCGCCGAGGACGACCCGCTGCTGCAGTCGCTCGTCGACGCCCGGACCGAGGTCATCTGCCTGGTCGGCAAGTCGTGGGGCTATCACGTCGACGAGGCTCTGGGGGTCCCAAGAGAGACCAACCTCGCCATGGTGCGCGAATCGATCGAGTACCTCACGGGGCTGGGCAAGCGCGTGTTCTTCGACGCGGAGCACTTCTTCGACGGTTTCGCCCGCGACGGGGCCTACGCCCGGGAGGTGGTCCTGACCGCCGCGGAGGCCGGCGCCGAATGCGTCGTGCTGTGCGACACCAACGGGGGTGCGATGCCGTGGGACGTCACGGAGATCGTCCACGGCCTGGTCGGGGAGTTGTCCTGCGATGTGGGACTGCACTTCCATGACGACGGTGGCTGTGCGGTCGCGAACTCCTTGTTGGGTGTGGAAGCCGGTGCCATCCACGTCCAGGGCACCGCGAACGGGCTGGGGGAGCGGTGCGGCAACGCCAACATCTTCACGATCCTCGCCGACCTGCAGCTCAAGCGTCAGGTGCCGCTGGTGTCGGGAGCGCAGCTCGAGCGCATGACCGAGATCAGTCACACGATCGCGGAGCTGTGCAACCAGACCACCCCGTCGATCTCGCCCTACGTGGGCCACACCGCGTTCAGCCACAAGGCCGGCCTGCACGCCTCCGCGTTGGCCAAGGCGCCGGACATGTACAACCACATCGCGCCCGACGAGGTCGGCAACCGTCAGCGTCTGGTGGTCAGCGAACTCGCCGGTCGCAGCAACGTGGTGCTCAAGGGCAAGGAGTTCGGTCTGGAGGTCGATGACGACCAGGCCCGCGCGGTGCTCGCCGAGGTCAAGCGGCGTAGCGCGGAGGGTTGGTCCTACGAGGCTGCGGACGCATCCTTCGAGCTGCTGCTGCGCCGGGTCGCGGGTCTGTTGAGCTCCGCCGAGGAGCCCTTCCGGTCGCTGCACTACCGCGTCAACGTCTCGGGCGGCGACGGCGAGGCACTGCCCGGCGACGGTCCGGCCGAAGCGATCCTGGCCGTCGAGGTCGGCGGTGAGCGCAAGCTGGGCGCAGGTGAGGGCAACGGACCCGTCGACGCGCTCGACCACGCGTTCCGTAACGCCGTGAACGGCACCTGGCCGCAGCTCGACCGGATCTCGCTCTCGGACTTCAAGGTACGGATCCTGGAGGCCACGGCGGGGACCGACGCCACGACCCGGGTGCTCGTCAGCTCCACCGACGGCACGGAGGTCTGGGACACCGTGGGCGTCCACCCCAACATCGTCGAGGCGTCCTGGCTGGCGCTCTCCGACGCCTACACCCACGCGATCCTGCGTGTCGACTGGAAGGCCTGAAGCGTGACTCGCTACGTCCGGTTCCTGCACGACGGTTCACCGCGCTACGGGGTCCTCGAGGACGCCGAGGTGGTGGTCATCGAGCCCCACCCGTTCGCCCGGCACCAGCCGACCGGCGAGCGGGTCGGGATCGAGGGCCTGCGCCTGCTCGCCCCGGTGATCCCCTCGAAGGTGGTGTGCGTCGGCAAGAACTATCGCGACCACGCGGCCGAGATGGACTCCGAGGTCCCCGACGAACCGTTGCTGTTCCTCAAGCCCTCGTCCAGTGTCATCGGCCCCGGCGAGCCGATCCGGCTGCCGAGCGACCTCAGCGACGAGGTCCACCACGAGGCCGAACTGGCGGTGGTGATCGGCGCGCTCCTGCAGCGGGTCACCCCGGAGGAGGCCATGGCCGGCGTCTTCGGTTACACGATCGGCAACGACGTCACGGCCAGGGACCTGCAGCGCAGCGAGAGCCAGTGGTTCCGCGCCAAGGGGTTCGACTCGTTCTGTCCACTGGGACCGGCGATCGCCACCGACCTCGACCCCCGCGGGCTGGCGATCCGGTGTCTGGTCGATGGTGAGCTACGCCAGGAGGGGACCACCGCCGACCTGGTGATCGACGTCGCCACGCTGATCAGCCAGATCTCGCAGATCGTGACCCTGCTGCCCTCCGACGTGGTGCTCACCGGGACCCCAGCCGGTGTCGGACCTCTGGTCGCGGGTCAGCGCGTGCGCGTGGAGATCGACGGGATCGGCGTGTTGGAGAACCCGGTGATGGATCGGGCGACGTTGGCGCCGCGAGCCAACGGCCAGGGATGAGCGCTCAGTTCATGACCCACAACGCCACGTTCAGTGCGGCCGCGTACAGGATCCAGACCAGGTAGGGGACCAGCAGCCAGGCCGCGATCCGGTCGACCCGGGCGAAGGCGACGATCGTCGCCACCACGGCCACGGCCAGCGCGACGATGACCGGGATGGCGAGACCGAACTCGTTGATGCCGAAGAAGACACCGGGCCAGATGGCGTTGAGCACCAACTGTGCGCCCCACAGCCCGAGCGGGAGCGACGCGGCCCGTAGGCCTCCCGCCGATCGCCAGACCCGCCACCCGGCGATGCCGATCAGGAGATAGAGGATCGGCCAGACGATGCCGAAGGCTTCCTGCGGAGGCGCCCATGCCGGCCGGTCGAAGGTGAGGTAGCGGGCGCCGACGTCATCGCCCTGCAGGAGGTTGCCGACGAACCCCGCCGCCCCGGCGACGACGATGAAGCCGAGCAGGCCCAACCAGCGGGTGCCGGCGCTCCTGGTGGCGAGGGAGGTCGTGTCGGGGTTCTGCACGGTGGATCTCCTCCGGATCGCGGTCCGCCCCATGCTGACACGGTGCCCCGGAAGCGACATCGGCGTCGTGCCCCACCCCGGTCGGACGGACGGACCCGCCGGCGGGCACACACGAGACGGTGGGGCGGCTCTCGCCGCCCCACCGTCTCGTGGCTAGATGTCGTCCTGCCGCCGGATCAGCGCAGGATCGGGAACCGCTTGACCAGCTCCAGCTGGCTCCACTGCCCGCCGAGGCCCCAGGTCCTGCCGGCGTTGGCGTAGACCAGGCCGATCAGGACCAGGGCGTAGACCAGGTGGTCGTCCATGAAGGGGTTGTTCGCGGGCCAGAGAGCAGCGAGGTACATGAAGACCATCATCGCGGCGCCGCTCCAGGCGGCGATCTTCATGCCGATCCCGAGGGTCAGGGCCAGACCGATGCCGAGCAGACCGACCATGAACAGCCAGTCGGCCCAGGCCGCGCCGGCGAAGCTCTGGAAGAACGGCGCCAGCGGGCCGGAGGTGCCGAAGCTCAGGAACCCGAAGGTCGGGGAACCGCCGTTGATCCACGCCGCGTCGCCCAGGTACTCGACCGTGCCGTCCTCGAGCCGTCCGGTGCCGAAGCCCAGCGCGAAGGCCTTGTCCAGGAAGGCCCACAGGAACACCCAACCGAGGCTGATCCGGGTCGCGGCCCAGATGCGGTCCCGGGTCCGGGTCTCGCTGGTCGCTTCGGGCGCTGTGACGACGACCGGGTCGGCGTTCACCGGTGCGGGGATCGGGCGGTTCTCCTTGAGCGTGGCCATGATCGGCTCCTTCGGGTGTTGGGTCGGTGGCTCTCGTCGTCCTCCGAACCCGTTGCAGGGAGCATCGCCGAGTCGATGGACCCTAGGCAGGGCCCTGCGGCTCGACCTTCGTATGCCGGAGGTCCCGAGCCGATGGGACCTTCGCCGGGACCGCTAGCGTGACCCGCCCCGAGGACGTCCCCGAAGTACTGCCGAGGTAGCCATGGCGACCCTGCCCAACGTGCTCGCGTCGCGGTACGCGAGCAGCTCCATGACCGACATCTGGTCGCCCGAAGGCAAGATCGTGCTGGAGCGCCGGCTCTGGATCGCGGTGCTGCGCGCCCAGTCCGAACTGGGGGTCGCGATCCCCGACGGCGTCGTCGAGGCCTACGAACAGCACGTCGGCGACGTCGACCTCGCGTCCATCGCCGCTCGGGAGCGGATCACGCGCCACGACGTCAAGGCCCGCATCGAGGAGTTCTGCGCCCTGGCGGGCCACGAACACATCCACAAGGGCATGACCTCGCGCGACCTGACCGAGAACGTGGAACAGCTCCAGGTCCGACGTTCGCTGGAACTGGTCCGTGACCGCTGTGTCGCGACGCTCGCGCTCCTCGCGGCCCGGGCGGGCGAGTACCAGACCACCGTGATGGCCGGCCGCAGCCACAACGTGCCCGCCCAGGCAACCACCCTGGGGAAACGCTTCGCTTCCGCTGGGGAGGAACTGCTGCAGGCGACCCGGCGGGTGGAGGAGCTCCTCACTCGTTATCCGCTACGGGGCGTCAAGGGGCCCGTCGGCACCCAACAGGACCTCCTCGACCTGCTGGGCTCGGACGAGGCGGTCGACGCGCTCGAGGATCGGGTCGCCGACCACCTCGGATTCGAGGAACGCCTCGACAACGTCGGTCAGGTCTATCCGCGATCGCTCGACCTCGATGTCGTCGCTGCGCTCGTGCAGGTCGCCGCGGGCCCATCCAGCCTCGCGACCACGATCCGGCTGATGGCCGGCCAGGAACTGGTGACCGAGGGTTTCCGTGACGGGCAGGTCGGTTCGTCCGCGATGCCGCACAAGATGAACTCGCGCTCGTGCGAACGGGTCGTCGGGCTCCGGCACGTGCTCAGCGGCCACCTCACGATGGTCGCCGGCCTGTCCGGCGACCAGTGGAACGAGGGGGACGTCTCGTGTTCGGTCGTTCGTCGGGTCGCGCTACCGGACGCGTTCCTCGCGCTCGACGGGCTGTTCGAGACCTTCCTGACGGTGCTGACCGACCTGGGGGCCTACCCGGCCGTCATCGAACGCGAACTCGCCCGCTACCTGCCGTTCCTGGCCACCACGAAGGTGCTGGTCGCCGCCGTGCGCGCCGGTGTGGGCCGCGAAGTCGCTCACGAGGCGATCAAGGAACACGCGGTGGCCGTGGCATTGGAGATGCGCGCCTCCGGGCGGATCGACAACGACCTCCCCGATCGGCTCGCCGCCGACGACCGGTTGCCCCTCGACCGGGAGGCCGTGGACACGTTGCTGTCCGACCCGCTCGGTTTCGTCGGCACGGCGCCGCGACAGGTGGACCGGTTCGTGGCCAGTGTCACGGCGCTCACCGACGCCTACCCCGACGCGGCCCGCTACCGCCCAGGTGACATCCTGTAGCCGGCCGCCCGTCGTCGAAGCATCCGACCCACCCGACCTCGCACGGACCGGGCGTACCATCCGGGGTCGCCGCAACCGGATGCGTGCCGCCCACCTCTCGTCATCTCCCGCCCACCTCCCCGTCATCTCCCGCCCACCTCCCCGTGAGGATCCACCGTGACCGACGCTGCACCCCTGACCCTCAATGGCACGCCCACGCGTGTCCGGTTCTGTCCCGCCCCATCCGGATGGTTGCATGTCGGGAGCGTGCGGGCAGCGCTGTACAACTGGCTGCACGCGAGGCATCACGCCGGCACCTTCGTCTTCCGCATCGAGGACACCGACGCCTCGCGGGCGACCGAAGAGTCGATGCGTTCGATGCTCGACGCGATGTTGTGGATCGGGCTGGACTGGGACGAGGGGCCACAACTCGAGGTCGACGGGACGATCGGCGCACGCGGCGATTACGGCCCCTACCGCCAGTCCGAGCGCAGCGAGCTCTACACGGCCGTGGCGCGTCGCCTGGAAGCCGCCGGTCACACCTACCGCGACCACCGCACCGCCGAGGAACTGGAGGCGTGGCGCGAGCAGCAACGCGCCGGTGGCGACGGCGGGCCGCCGGTGGTCAAGGCCGCCAACTTCGAGCACACCGACGACGAACTCGCCCGCTTCGCCACCGAGGACCGGCCCGCCAGCCTGCGGCTGCGCACCCCGGCGTCGGGCGCGACGGTGGTCACCGATCTGGTGCGCGGCGAGATCCGCTTCGATTGGGCCAGCATCTCGGACCCGGTCATCGAACGCTCCAACGGCACCGCGACCTACCCGCTCGCCAATTCGATCGACGATGTGGCCCAGGGCATCGATCTCATCTGTCGGGGTGAGGATCTGCTGTCGGTGACGCCGAGGCAGGTGCTGATCCACGAGCTGCTGCTCGCCGACGGGCTGCTCGACGAGGCGCTGGCAGAGGTGGGCCTCCCGCCGCGTGACCCGGCCTGGGGCGCACCGCGCCGTTTCGCCCACCTGCCCATGGTGGTGGGTATGGACCGCAAGAAGCTCTCCAAGCGCCACGGCTCGGTCTCGATCCAGGAGTTCCGTCGTCAGGGGTTCTTGCCCGCGACGTTGCGCAACTACCTCGCGTTGCTCGGCTGGGCACCCAACGATGGACGCGAGCGCCTCACCGATGCGGAGATGATCGAGTCCTTCGAGCTGGATTCGGTGGGCCGATCGGCGGCCGCGTTCGATGTCGACAAGCTGACCGCGTTCAACGGCGAGCGGATCCGCGACCTCGATCCCGATGACCTCACCGACAAGCTGGTGCCGTTCCTCGACGGGACCTACGGAGACGAGGCGTTGCTCGACGACCCGGCGACCCCGCAACAGCTCGCCATGTTGCGCGGGCTGGTCCCACTGATCCAGGAGCGGATGCAACGCCTCGACGAGGTCGTCAACTACGCCGGAGCGTTCCTACGCGACCACGTCGAGTTGGATCCGGCGAGCGTCGCGAAGGTGTTCACCAAAGCCGGCTCCTACGAGTCGATCGAGGCTGCCCAGGCGGCGCTCGCCGAGGCGGAATGGACGGTCGACGCGATCGAGGCCGCCCTGCGTGCGCTGTCCGAGGAACTCGGGATCGGCTTCGGCAAGGTCGCCCAGCCGATCCGGGTCGCGGTCACGGGATCCTCGGTGAGTCCGCCACTGTTCGAATCGATCGAGCTGATGGGCCGTGAACTCACGATCTCGCGGCTGGCCGCCGCAGCCCCGGTCGCACGGGAAGCCCGCGCCGAGGCCCTCTGAACGCGGTCCCCGGACCGCGCTCGCGCCGGGGAGCGTGCGGCCACGTTGCATGTGGTGGCACGCCCCCGTACTCTTCGCGGTCGCGAGTCGGCGTTCGGGCAGACGCATCCTCCAGCACCATCGGTCGATGCCCCCACGCCCGCGGACTCGTCCACCTTTCGGGGGTGGTGTAATCGGTAACACGACTGGTTCTGGTCCAGTTATTGAGGGTTCGAGTCCTTCCCCCCGAGCTGGTCGAACGGCAGCGCAGACGCGGTTCGACCCCGGAGCTGACCTCGGTTAGTCTCCATAGGAGCCCGCTCTCGAGCGGGTTCAGCAACGCAGGCCCCCGTCGTCTAGCGGCCGAGGACGCCGCCCTCTCACGGCGGTAACGTGGGTTCAAATCCCATCGGGGGTACTCGCATATGCAACTAGTTGGCCCCGGGCTTCGGCCCGGGGCCTTCTGGTTGGTCCAGGTGTGTGAGTGGCATCAGAGCGCGCCCGAAGGTGGGCCCAGTCGTTCGGGGGCGTAGCGCTGGAGCATTTCCAGCGCGAAGCGCACCTTGTCGACGATGCGCTGGCCCTTGGGGTGCGCTGTCGACCACAATTCCAGGTTCGCCGTGCGGTTGTCCATCCGGTCGCCGTTGAGATGATGGACGACCTCGTCGGCCTCCAACGGTCGCCCGAGGTGACGGGCCATCTGGAGGCGGTGTTCACCCACCTGGGTGTCTCCACCTACGAGCCAACGTTCATCCTCGGTCACGGGGACGTACCAGTAGCCGTGACTCGCCCAACCCTCACCGGTCACGATCCGGATGGGGGCATCGGGGCGGGCGTCCCCGGTGTTCAGTAGTCGCCGGTAGTGGGTGTTGCACAGCGCCTTCGCGTAGGTGTCGCGGTCACAATCCGGCACGCTGCAAACCGGATGATGCCGCCGCCGCGAGAGCGGGACCGCGTCCTCGACCAGGCCGGTTCGGTGCCAGCGCTGGTAGTGCCCGTGGCACCAGTCCCGGCTCTTGGCCTGCCGTTCGCAGCCGTCCACGGCGCAGCGCTCCAGTCGGGCTCCGCGGATGGTGCTGCCCGTCCGGAGCCATCGCTTGTAGTGCATCCCGCACCACCCACGGGTGGTGGCGGGCTTGGCGCAGTCGACCTCTTTGCACGTCTCTGCGGCTTCCGGTGACGTTCCGTCCATGGCATCTCCCCGTTCGATCGGTCATGGCGACGTCCGCGTCGGGAGCAGCAAGGCTCGCTCCCTTTCAACTCGTGCCAGTCGAGCGGGAGGGTGTGACAGCCCAGCCTGAGCGCGATGTGGCGACGTCTGCGGCGACATCGTTCGAGCGTGCGGGCCGTCGGTTGCCCGCGATGACGGGTCACCTCACGCGGCGTGCGCCGGACCGACCGCCGGTCACGCGGGGGCCTCAAGATGAACGCCGCCCTCAAGCGTTCAGGAGTCGTTCACCTACGACCGCCCTCGTGGCTACCCCTCTTCCGTAGCGTTCCCCCCGTCAACCTCCGAGGCCCTGTTGTTGGCCCCACCACCATCGGCCCCTGACCGGGGCCGCTCCCACACAAGGAGCGCGTTCACATGCGCAGCATCACTCGCAAGGGCGTGGCCGCCGTTCTGGCCATCGGCCTGCTCGCCGCAGCCTGCGGCGGCGACAACGGCGACGCGGGCGACCCCCTCGCCCAGGAAAACGCGACCGCGGAAGGAGACGATGGTGGGGAAGCCGACGACCCCGACGACGACTCCGTCGGCGTCGACGCGGAGTCGGCCGACCTGCTCGGTGCCGGCGCCACGTTCATCACCCCACTGATGCTCGAGTGGACCCGTGACAACGAGCCCGGCATCCAGGTCAACTACCAGTCCATCGGCTCCGGTGGTGGCATCGCCCAGTTCCTCGAGGAGACGGTCGACTTCGGCTCCACCGAGCGCTACCTGACCGACGAAGAGGTCGAGGACGCCCGGGAGATCCGTGGCTGCGACGCCATCCACATCCCGGACGCCTTCGGTGCGGTCGTGCCGGCCTACAACTTCCCCGACCTCGACGCGGCACTCGAGGACGCCGGTCAGGAAGCGCTGATCCTCACCGGTGAGGTCATCGCCGACATCTACATGACCAACATCACCGAATGGGACGACCCGGCCATCACCGAGCTGAACCCCGACGTCGAGATCCCGGGTGGCTCGATCATCCCGGTCCACCGTTCCGACGGTTCGGGAACGACCTACATCTTCGTGCGCTACCTCTCGGACGTCTCCGAGGAGTGGGACCAGGAGATCGGGTTCGGCTCCGAGGTCGACTGGCCGGCCGGCACCATCGGCGGCAACGGCAACGAGGGCGTCGCGGCCGAGACCCAGCAGCAGCCGGGCGCGATGGGCTACCTGTCGATCGCCTACGCCATCGAGAACGACATCTCCATGGTCTCGGTCGTCAACGATGACGGTGAGCCGATCCAGCCGAGCGTCGAGTCGGTCGCAGCGGGTCCGAACTCGATCATCGACACCATCCCCGAGGACTACCGCTACGACATCCTCGGTGTCGGTGGCGACGGCTTCCCGATCGTCGGTACGCACTGGGTGCTGGCCTGGGAGTGCGGCTATGACGACGCGACCGCCCAGTCGCTCAAGGACTTCCTGACCTGGGCGGTCACCGAGGGTGACGACCTCGCTCGGGACCTGTTGTACTCGCCGGTCGAAGGCGACTTCGAGGAGCGCGTGCTCGCTCAGATCGAGCGGATCAACTCCGCGGAGTGAGCAACCGATGACGCGAGCCCGGGCCAGGGAGCACGTGCTCCC
>PWLR01000088.1 GCA_003558435.1 Nitriliruptoraceae bacterium
ACCGCCTTCACCGCCCAGGGGGTGGACGTCGCCACCGGGATCGACGGTGTGCGCCGCTTGACGGCGACCGGCGACGGTCTGCGGCTCGAGTACGACGCGGAGGGCGCGCGGCGGAGCCTCGATGTCGATGCGGTCGTGCTGGCGACGGGGTGGCCGACCCGCACCGAGGGTCTGGGCCTCGAGCGGGCCGGGGTCGAGCACACCCGCGGGCGCATCCCGGTCGATGCCCACCTGCGTACCAACGTGCCCCACATCTTCGCGCCGGGCGACGCCAACCAGACCGACATGCTGGTGCAGTCGGCGTCCGTCGAGGGGGTCGCGGCCGCGACCAATGCGGTGCTCGGACCGACCCGATCGACCCCCCACGCGCTCCTGCCGTGGGGTGGCTTCACCGATCCCGACGTCGCCGGCGTCGGTCTCAGCGAAGCCGACGCCCGCGCGCACGACGAGCACTGCGTCGTCGCCACCATCCCGATGGCCTCGATCGAGCGCGCCATCATCGACGAACGGCGCGAGGGCTTCCTCAAACTCATCGCGGACCGACGCCGATCGATGTTGTTGGGTGCCCATGCCGCGGGCGAGTCGGCGGTGGAGATCATCCAGGCGGTGACCACCGCGATGGCGGCCGGGGCGGACCCGGCCACGCTGGCCCGGGTGGAGTTCGCCTACCCGACCTACAGTGCGATCATCGGCAGCGCCGCCAGCGCACTGATGGATGCGCAGCCGACCGCCGACTGACCGGCGGCCTGCGATCGGGCCAGGGGACCGCCGCCGCTCAGCAGTCACCCGGGCGGATGCTCACGATCGCACCGTGGTGGTCGCTGAGGGCATGACCATCGGCGTCGTGGCGATCGACGACCGTGGGCGGCGCCGCCGTGGGAACGTTGGCGGCCACGTGGCAGAGCAGCAACCGATGGTCGGTGCCCAGCAGTTCCTCGGTCAGTACCCCGTGACCTGCCATCGCGACCTCGCGGGCATGCACGGCGTAGGCGGGGTCCAGGCGACCCACCGGGGGGACGCGCTGGTTGAAGTCCCCGCCCACCACCTGCGGGACCGCCCCGGGACGAAGGACCGGCGCGATCGCCTCGAGGAAGCGCAGGTGCTCCTCCCACACCCCGCGTCGCTGGCCGTCCGGAGCGGGATGCCGGACCCAGTGGAAGCGGTAGGGAACACAGACCCCGATGACACGCAGTGGCCCCGCCGGGCTCGGCGTCGTCCCCACCACCATACGGTCGGCCGACACGCCGTCGGGCAGCGGCTCCGCGTCGCCCCACCCCCAACGGGACCAGATCGCCACCTTGCGCTCGTTCGCGGCGAACCTGCCCGGTGGCGCCTCGGGCGCCAGGACCCCGGTGGTGTGCACGAACCCGAGCCGGGTCTCGGTCAGGACCGCGATGTCGTAGTCGAGCCCCTCGAGACGGGCTTCGAGCTCACCGCGACGGGACCGCGGCACGCGCTCGAGGTTCCAGGTGAGGATGCGGACAGGGTCGACCATGGCCTAACCCTACGTCCTCACGCGTGGCGACCGAACTCATCGATCCCCCGAACCACCGTCCCCGTGACCCGGAAGGTGATCGGGCGTCTCGCCCGGGTCTCCCCCGGCGTCGGGCGGTCGCCGGCTCTGCTGCCGTGTCCGGCGGTACTGCCCACGGGCCAGGAAGATCTTCGCACCGAGCAGCACGATGACGGCCAAGACGAAGACCCACTCCACACCGACCTCCGTCGTCTTCCGTTCGGACACGTGTCCCGCCCGAAGCGGGCCTACGGGCGACCTCCTCCGGCCGCAGCCGCGAGGGGGTCAGGTGTGGAGCGGCTTGATCGCGGTGAAGGCATAGCCGTGGACCCCGAAGGTCCGGGCGTTGCCCTCGCCGGGCGCTCCCTCGTAGGTGTCGACCGGTTCTCCGAAACGCAGGTCGGTCAGCCCGACACCCTCCATCACCGTCTGCCACCCTGCGCACGGCAGGGCACCGGCGATTCAGCCCTTCCAGAGGTCGATGTCGCGTTTGGCCTCGTCGGGGACCTCCACCTCCACGCAGACGTCGGCGATCTGGATGCGCCCGCCCGGACGGAGCGCACGCATGATCTCGGTGTAGGCGGCCACCTTGTCCGGGACCAGGTTGAGCACCCCGTTGGAGATCACCAGGTCCGCCCAACCGTCCGGTACCGGCAACGCCTCGGCCAGGCCCTCGCGGAAGTCGACGTTGTCGATGCCGGCCGCGGCGGCGTTGCGACGTGCACGCTCGAGCATCGCCGGCGTCATGTCGACGCCGACCACCTCACCGTCGGGCGCGACCGCCCGCGACGCCACCATCGCATCCAGCCCGCCGCCGGAGCCGATGTCCACGACCCGCTCCCCCGGCTCCGGCAGCCCCCACCAGAACGGGTTGGCGACCCCCGCGAACGCTTCGACGCAAGGTTCGGGGAAACCCTCCAGCAACTCGTCGGCGTACCCGAGCCGTCCGGTCGCGTCGCGTCCGGTATGGAAGTGGAACGCTCCGTCCGGGTCGTGCGCCACCTCCGCGTAGTGCGCGGACACCTCCTCGCGGAGCCGTTGCACATCGACCAGGTCCTGTGCTGTCACGATCGAGACCCACCTCCCAGGGGGCACCGACCTTTGACCTCCCCGGATCAGGCGTCAACCCCGTTCTCGCTCCGTGAACGCCACCGTTCTTGGACCGCACCACGGCGAGGCGTCACGTGGCCGCCTCGCGTTCGCTCCAGGGCCAACGCCCCTCGGTCTCCAACTCGATCGTCCAGCTCAGGAAGGTACGGATCGCCACGATGCCGGCGAGCTCCGCGACCGCGGTCAACGTGAGTTCGATGGCCACGGTACGGATGATGTCGCCCGCCACCAACACCTCGATGCCCAGCAGCAGGACCCGCCCGAGCAGCAACCGCGTATCCGTGTAGACCCGCTCGATCGGCCGGCCGCGGATGATCCACGCCACGGCGATCACCGCCACGATCACGATGCCGCCCGCGAGGATGGCCACGCCGACCCCCTCCACGAAGCGCACCGTCAGGCGCATGGCGTCCTCGAACTCCACCGTCACCCCTCTCGTCGAGCCGGGGCTTCAGCATGGTCGAAACGAGCCGCCCGTGCGGCCCCACGTGCGCGGGTGGACGGACCTCAGCGTCTGTCGTCGGTCGGTTCGAGCTCGCCTCGCGCCAGCTCGGTGGCCGCGGCGCGGTCGATCTTGCCGTTGGGGCCGCGCGGGAGCTGCTCGACCTCGACGACGGTCGATGGACGCCGGTAGCCGGCGATGCGTTCCTTGGCCCAGGCGAGGAAGCCTCCCTCGTCGAACGACCGACCGGGCACCACGACCGCGACGAGGCGATCGCCCAACCGATCGTCGGGGATACCCACGATCGCGAGGTCCTCGACACCGGGCGCCTGCCGCAGCTGTTCCTCGACCTCGGCGGGGAACACGGAGAACCCGCCGACCTTGAGTCGGTCCTTGCTGCGACCGGCGAAGCTGAAGATCCCCCCGGGCCACACCCGCGCCTGGTCGCCGCTGGCGAACCAGCCGTCCCGCTCGAGCCCCTCCCCGGCTCGGCCCTCGTAGCCCTCGAGCACGCCGGGGCCGCGCCACTGCAGCTCACCGATCGTGCCGCTCGGGACGGGACGGCCATCACCGTCGACGGCTCGGACCTCGATACCCGGGAGTGCCGCAGCGAACGAGGGCAGCGTCAGGGACCTGACCGGCGAGGGCGGGAAGACCCTCACCGCTGCCGCTCCCGACAGCTCGACCATGCCGTAGACGTCGACGAAGGCCGCGCCGCCGACCGAGCGGCGGCCCAACCGTGCGACGGCCCCGTAGCGCTGGAAGCGCCGCGCGCGGTCGGTCGGCATGGCATCGGCCGATGACACCCACAGCTGGACGCTCGAGAGGTCGTGCTCGGCGGCGCCCGCACGCTCCAGGTCGGCGTACATCGTCGGTACGGCGACCACCACGTTGGGACGTTCGGTCTCGATCGTTCGGAGCGCTTCCGAGGCGTCGAAGCGTTCGCGCCGTGACAACGGGACCCCGGCGCTCAGGGCGCCCAGCAGGGTCGACAGGCCCATCACGTGGGTCAACGGCAGCGCGGCGAAGACCCGGTCCCGGCCGGCGCGTGGCCCCCACCCCCACCCGACCGGTGCGGCGACCAGCGGCCCGAGGCTGGAGAGCAGGCCGCGGCTGGTCAGCGCCGCGGCCTTCGGTGCCCCGGTGGTCCCCGAGGTGGTCAGCAGCACGACCACCGCGTCGGCATCGCCGCCACGCCTCGCGAGCGTGCGGCGGTCCGGTTCCGCACACAGCTCGGCGCCCAGTTGCTCGGCGGTCATGACCTCGAGCGAACGTGGGAGGCGTTCCGTCACCGCCGCGTCGGCGACCGCGGCGACGGCGCCGGTCGCGGTCGTGATCGCCTCCAGCTCGCCTCCGGTGAGCCGGTGGTTGACCGGCACCGGCACGGCCCCGATCCGCGCGAGGGCGAACAGCTGCAGCGCGACATCGATCCGGTTGTCGACCATCACCAGCACCCGCTGGCCCGCACCGTGGCCACGGGCGGCCAGAGCCGCAGCCAGCCGAGCGACGGCGTCCTCGAGGTCCCGGTACGAGCGGGTGGAGCCGTGGTCGAACCCCGGCGTGCCCGTCGGTTCCTCGACGGCGGGACGATCGCCGTAGCGGTCTGCCAGCACCGCCGTCAGCTCGCCCAGGTGCACCCCTCGTCCGAGGGCGAGGTCCACTGACCGGGCACGCACCACGTAGCCACCTCTCGCTTCGTCGAAGCCGGATCCGTCCGACCGTACTGCCCCGCAGCGTGCCCGACGGTCAGCGGGGGTGCCGTCCGGAGGCGACATCGAGGAACGCTCCGTGGACCGCCGCGTGGGCCGCGGCGCCGTTCAGGGTGCCCCGCCGGAGCAGGTGGTCGGCGATCGTGGGCACCGCGACCCGCGAGGGGCCCAGACCGAGCAGGAGGGCGACGATGCGGACCGAGGGTCCCGCGGGTGGGCGCGCCAACCCGACGTCCGTCACGTCGTGCGCGGTGTGTCCGGCATGGCTGATGGTTCCCCCTGTCGGGCCGGGGCAGCTGGAGGCTGCCGGCCCGTCGCACGAGGCCTACCGCCCGCTCCTCGGCTCTGCCACAGTGGGCCGGGCCGTCCGCACGCGGGAGACCATGCAGCCGTTCACCATCGAGGTCCCGGAGATCCAACTCGACGACCTGCGTGAGCGATTGCGTCGCACCCGCTGGCCGACCGGCGAGCCCGTCTCCGACTGGAGCCAGGGCCTGCCGCTCAGCTACGCGCGTGAGCTCCGCGACCATTGGCTCGAGATCTACGACTGGCGCGCGACCGAGGCCCGGTTGAACGAGCTCGACCAGCACACGACGAGCATCGACGGTGTCGACCTCCACCTGCTGCACGCCAGATCGCCGGTGGAGGGTGCGCGACCGCTGCTGCTGACCCATGGCTGGCCCGGCTCGGTCGTGGAGTTCCTCGACATCCTCGGACCGCTGACCGATCCGGTGGCCCACGGCGGCGACCCGGCGGATGCCTTCCACGTGGTCGCCCCCTCGCTGCCCGGCTACGGGTTCAGTGGCGTGCCCGCCGAGCCCGGCTGGGGCGCCGAGCGGATCGCTGATGCCTGGGTCGAGCTGATGGCCCGGCTCGGCTACGTCGACTGGATCGCGCAGGGCGGTGACTGGGGTTCGATGGTCTCGACCCTGATCGGCCTGCGTCACCCCGACGCGGTCGCCGGCATCCAGCTCAACATGCCGATCGCCCCGCCGACGACCGAGGACCTGACCGAGGCCGAACAGCAGGGTCAGGCCCGCTACCGCGAGCACCGCGCCTCAGGCAGCGCGTACGCCGCCATCCAGTCCACCCGCCCGCAGACCCTCGGCTACGGCCTGGCGGACTCGCCGATGGGCCAGGCCGCGTGGATCATCGAGAAGTTCCACGCGTGGACCGACCATGACGGCGACCACGAACAGGCCGTCGGTCGCGACCGGTTGCTCGACAACGTGATGCTCTACTGGCTGACCGACCGCGGCGCATCTTCGGCACGGCTGTACTGGGAGAGCTTCCGCCGTCCCAACCTCGATCCGGTGGAGGTCCCGACGGGATGCTCCATCTTCCCGCGCGAGATCGTCCCGACCTCACGGAGGTTCGTCGAAGCCCGCTTCCGCGATCTGCGCCACTACGGCGAGCATCCGCGCGGTGGTCACTTCGCCGCCCTGGAGCAGCCCGACGCGCTGGTCGCCGACATCCGGACGTTCGCCAGGACGCTGGGACCGGCACCGACGACGGCGCGGTCACCGACGTCGTGAACCGCGAGGAGATCACGTGCCGCTCGACCCGCACCTGCAGGGGCTCCTCGCACTGGCGCAGTCGTTCGGCCGGTCGCCCCTGGAAGCCGGCACACCCGAGCAGGCTCGTCGGCTGCTCCGCACGCTCACCGTCGGCGTGCGGATCCTGCCTGCCAGCATCCCGGTCGGCAGCGCGACCGATCACGTCATCCGCGCGGGACGGACCGACCTGCCGGTGCGCATCTACCGTCCGGTGGGTCCGCGCACGACACGCCGACCGACGCTCGTCTACTTCCACGGTGGCGGGTTCGTGATCGGCGACCTCGACACCCACGACGGCGCGTGTCGGTGGCTGTGCCGGGAGGTCGACGCGGTCGTGGTCAGCGTCGCCTACCGGAGGGCACCCGAGTCACCGTTCCCGGCCGCGGTCGACGACGCGCTGGCCGCGACCCGGTGGGCCGTCGATCACATCGGGCGGCTCGGGGGCGATCGTCGCCGTGTGGTCGTCGCCGGGGACAGCTCCGGCGGCAACCTGGCCGCCGCGGTCACCCAGGCGTGGCGCGACGACCCGCACCGCCCCCCGCTGGCCGCGCAGCTGCTGATCTACCCGGTGACCGACCTGGAGGACGAGGGCGGGGAGCGCTATCCCTCGCGGCTCGAGCATGCGGAGGGGTATCTGTTGACCGGTGACGACCTGCGTTGGTTCGCGAGCCACTACCTCGGCGCCACCGAGGATCGACGTGACCCGCGCCTGTCCCCGGTGCACGGTGATCCGACCGGCCTGCCGCCGGCGGTGATCGTGACCGCCGAGTTCGATCCGCTCCGTGACGAGGCGGAGGCGTACGCCGCCGCCCTGAGCTCCGCGGGCGTACCGGTCGTCCACCACCGGTTCGATGGACTGATCCACGGGTTCTTCGCGCTGGCCGCGATCTCGCCGGCATGCCGCGCAGCCGTGAAGACCAGCTGCACATCGCTCCGTGAGACGATCGCCCGGGCGCGCTGAGCCGCGGCCCGGCTCCGCCCGCGACGACTCTAGGCTGCGACGACCGACGAGCGAGGCACCGATGGCGGACCATGTAGACGTGACGGACATCGACCTCGACCGGACGCGGGCGCGTTTCCCCGCGCTGGGCGAGACCGACGATCGTGGCCGCCCGATCGTGCACGCCGATGCCCCGGGCGGGACCCAGGCGGTCGACCGGGCCATCGAGGCGATGGCCGGGCACCTGCGGACCGGATCGGCCAACCAGGGCGGCGCGTTCGCGACCTCCGTGCGCACCGACGCCATGGTCGACGATGCACGCCGGGCCGCCGGGCGGTTCCTCGGCACCGACCCGGCAGGGGTGGTGTTCGGTCCGAACATGACGAGCCTGACCTTCCACCTCTCCAACGCGCTCGACGAACGGGTCATGACCGGCGACAACCTGGTGTGCACGCAACTCGACCACGACGCCAACGTCTCGCCCTGGCTCCAACTGGCCGCGCGTAACGACGCCGAGGTGCGCTGGGTCAGCCTGGATCCCACGACCGGCCGTCTGCGCACCGACGAGCTGTCGCAGCTCGTCGATGAACGCACCCGGGTCGTGAGCTTCCCCGGGGCCTCCAACGCGCTCGGCACCGTGGTCGATCCCGCGCCTTTCGTCTCCGCGGCGAAGGAGGTCGGTGCGCTCAGCTTCATGGACGCGGTGCACGCCGCACCCCACCGCCGGGTCCACCGGGAAGCCAGCGGCGTCGACGTCGTGGCGAGCTCGCCCTACAAGTTCTTCGGGCCCCATGCGGGCCTGCTCGCGGCGGACCCGGCATTGCTGGCATCACTGCACCCGCAGAAGCTACGGCCGGCCCCGGAACATGGTCCCGAGCGCTGGCAGACGGGCACCGCCAGCTTCGAGGCCATCGCCGGCACCGGCGGGGCGCTCGAGTACCTCGAGCAGGTCGGGATGAGAGCGATCGAAGTCCACGAGGCCGCACTGACCCGCCGTTTCCTCGAAGGCCTCGAGCGGCTCGGGTCGGTCACCCTCCATGGCCCGGCCGAGGCCGCCACCAGGACGCCGACCTTCGCGCTCACCGTCGACGGATGGACGCCGTCGGCGGTGGCCTCCTCGCTCGCCGACGAGGGCATCAACGTCTGGTCGGGGCACTACTACGCTCTCGAGCCGATGCGGGCGCTGGGCCTGCTGGATGCCGGCGGGGCCGTGCGTGTCGGCTTCGTCCACTACCACGGGGCCGAGGACGTCGACCGGGTGCTCGACGCACTGAGCGGACTGGCGCCAGCCGCAGGGTGAGTCCCGAACCAGGGAGTGGTCGGCTGCAGCGTGCACCGACCCTCACCCGGCGACGACCCTGCGCACCGGCCAGTCGCGTTCGATCACCGCCTCGGGGTCGCCGTTGTCGCGGAGATAGGACTCGAACTGCTCGGCCCACTCGCGGTGCCAGGCGGCCTGTAGCTGCTGCAGACCCGGCAGGTCACCACCGAGTTCGTCGGGGTACCGCGTGGCCATGCGCCAGGCCACCCGGGCGGCCGCGAGGGCATCACCATCGGCGGTGTGGGCGCCGTCGAGGGTCACGCGGTAGACCTGGCAGAGATCCTCGAGGCGCTTCTTGCCCGGGCGGTAGCGCGCGAGATGGCGGTCGATCACCAGCGGGTCGACGATCAGCATCGGCTCGCCCTCGAGCCGCTCGCCCAGGCTCGGTAGCCCGTTGCGGTCGAGTTCGCGCTCGATGACCGTGAGGTCGTAACAGGCGTTCATCGCGATGGCCGGTTGGCCGGAGCGCCACGCGGCGATGAGTTGCTCGGCGACCGGCTCCAGCACCTCGGCAGGCGGACGACCGTCGCGTCGAGCCACCTCGGTACTGATGCCGTGGACGGCCGATGCCTCGGCCGGGATCTCGATCCCCGGGTCCACCAGCCACGAGGTCACCTCGGGGGTCGCGCCCGCTTCGCAGCGGGCGAGACACACCGAGACGATCCGAGCCTCGAGCGGGTCGGTGCCGGTCGTCTCCGTGTCGAAGGCCACCATCGGCCCGTCGTGCCAGCTCATCGGTCCCCCACTTCGGCCGCGATCCGGTGCTGGCCCGGAAGTCTAGATGGCCAGCCGCGACGAGGTCCGGCGGCGTCCACAGGGCCCACGGTGGTGACGGGGTGCGGCTGGCGCAGCAGCACATCGATCGCCGACAGCGCGCTGGTGGGAGCATCGGTCGAGGCGAGCGTGGGCACGACGACCAGTCGCCTGCCCGCCGGGTCCTCCGTGGGTGCTGGGGCCTTCGTGAGCGATCTCAGCGAACTACGCCTCGCACCCCGCCGATGCCAGGACGGCGGTGGGCGGCGTCGCACCCGGTACCCGAGACGTCCCAGCCGGAGGTCCACCCGCGAGCGGGATGGCGAACAACCAGCTCGAGATGGCGATGAGGGCGCCGTAGCCGGCCAGTGCGGCCATCTGTCGCCACAGCGGCAATGCCCCGAGCTCGATCACCGGCGAGAACAGCGCGGCGATGGCGAGGACGACCGCAGCCATCGCGAGCCGTCGCCGGACCCGATCGCTCCAGCTCCGTCGTCCCCAGGCGAGGGCGCCGAGCACGAACGCGGGCACGGTCACGGTCGCAGGCGGTCCGCCGAGCCCGAGCAGGATCAGTGCCGCCGCGAGGACGCGGACGGATCCCCGTACCCATCGCCGTCGGGCGGAGAGGCGCACCTGCGCGCACACGGAGGCGGCCAGCGTCACGCCGGTGACCGCGAACACGATGAACACCGTGCCTTCCCAGCTGAACGAAGGGTTGCTCGCCACGAGCCGCATCCAACCCCGGTAGGCGGCACCGAGCACCACGCCGGCGAGCACACCACGGGTCAGGGTCACGGCGGTGCTCCGGGTCGGCGTACTGAACAGACGCATTCGGATCCACCTTCGGTGACCCGGCGGCAGCGGTCGTGCGCCCGCTGCACCCGACCGCGCACCGGTTCCCCCGGGATGGGCACGAACGCCCCGAACCGCTGTCACCCGAGACGTGCCCTCGTTCGTCTGTCAGGATGAAGAGGCCGGGAGGTGACGCGTGGAGTGGTGGATCCTGGAGTCCGTGATCACGCTCGTGCTGGTCGCGGTGGTGCTCGTGCTCGGCCCGCTGATCAAGCGCTTCGGGCGCAGCTACGCGGCGGATGTGTTCCGCGGCAACCCGCGGACGGGCAAGAGCTACATGGTGTTGATGGACATCGCCTACTACCTGATCTTCACCGCCTACATCCTGTTCACGGCCAACTTCGAGCCCGACACGGGATGGGCCGCCACCGTCAACGCGGCCCAGGTCGAGGGCTCGCTGGTGCGGCTCGGCGGGATGTTGTTGGTCATGGGGGTGCTGCACGGTCTGAACGTGCTGAGCCTGCCGGTGATCGGTCGGCTGCTCGGGCTCGGTCGGGACCTGGTCCAGAGCGCGGCCGCGCCCGGCGTCGCCGACCGCGAGCAGGACCCGCCCGGGTCGGCGTCGTGAGCGCCGCCGCGCTCAACGTCGCGCCGGCCACCGGCACCCCCGTCTGGTCGCCACCGGCATCAGCTCGACCCACGTGGTTGCTGGTCGTGGCGGCCATCTGGCGGGCCTACGACGAGACTCACCATCGCGCCGAACCCGATGCCCTGCCCGATGCCCTGGCCTCGCGCACCAGGACCATGTCACCCGCGGATGCCGAAGGCGATGTCGAGGTCCGTGCCGCAGCGCGCGAACTCGACCGCGACACGTTGCTGCGTGTGCTCTTCGAACGGGAGGGCGCGGCCCTGGTCCGTCTCGCCCGACTCTTCACCGACGACCGGAACGCCGCCGAGGACCTGGTCCAGGAGGCCTTCGTGCGCCTCCACCACGCCGCGCACCGGATCCGGGAACCGGACCGCGCCGCGGCGTACCTGCGGTCGATCGTGTTGAACCTCGCCCGCGACCACAACCGTCGCGGCCTGATGTCGTTGCGCCACTTCGAAGCTCTGACCCCGGCGGTCTCGCCGGATGCTCCGCAGGACCACCTCGAACTCGACGAGCAGCAGCGCCGGGTCATCGACGCACTCGGTGCCCTGTCGCCGCAGCAGCGCGACTGCCTGGTCCTGCGTTTCTACCTGGAGCTGTCGGAGCGCGAGGTCGGCGAGACGCTCGAGATCTCGCCGAACTCGGTCAAGACCCACTGCCGGCGGGGCTACGAGCGGCTGCGCACGATGCTGGAGCCGCTCGGATGAGCGTCGAGCAGCTGTTGCGCGAGTCGCTGCACCGCGCCGACGACTACGACCCGTCCCCTGACCTGTTCGCACGGGTGCAACGCTCGATCGAGGAGGACCGCGCGCACCGTCGGCGGATGCGATGGGTCCGGTTCGCCGTCGCCGCGGGCATCGCCGTGGTGGTGGCCTACCTCGCCGTCATGGCCGAGACCGTCGACGGGGCGGTGACCTGGCCCTGGTGGTCGCTGGAGCTGCTGACGACCGCCGTGATGCTGGTGATCGTGGTGGTGCTGGGTCCGCTCATCCGCCGGTTCGGCCGGATCTACGCGGCCGACGTGTTCCGTGCGAACCCCCCGACCGGTGATCGCTTCCTGGCCCTGCTCGACATCGCCTACTACCTCGTGTTCCTCGCCATGATCCTCACCACGGTGAGCACCTCACCCCGCCGGGCATGGTTGGGACCCGACGGCCTGACGTCGTACCTCGAACACGCCTCCATGCGGCTAGGCGACCTGTTGCTGTTCATGGGGCTGCTGCACAGCGTCACGATCGTGATCCTGCCGGTCCTGGGGCTGGTGTTCGCCGACGGCTGGCGGCGGCTGCCACCGGATGCCACCGCGCCGGACCACGCCGGCCCCGATGGGTAACGCGCGTTGCGGTGCGGTCATCGCCCGAAGCGCTCCTCGCTGTCACCGCAGGAACGGTGCATCTCGTCTGTAGTCGTGGGTGGGTGCCGGGCATGTCCGCACCGATCCGACCACCGGTCCAGTCGACACCGAGGAGGAAGCACCATGCGCAGACGGATCACCGTGATGTTCGGAGCACTGTTGCTCGCGATGGTCTCCATGGGGAGCCCGGCGATGGCCTGGCATCAACACGAGATCGTGCACACGCATCCCGTCACCGACCAGGAACGCGTCCTGCACGAGTTCCGATGCGAACCGGCACACATCAGTCAGCGCCCGCACCCGATGCACTTCGGGTTGCACGCCGCCGTCGTCCCCGGCGTGGTCGCCGAACGCGGCGATCCGGGCCCCATCACCGTGCGGGCCACCGGTACGTCGTGTTAGCGCAGCTCGGACACCGATCGATCGACAAGGAGACCGACGATGGTGCTGCAGGTCGAAGTCCCACCGGAGCTGGTGCGCGGGGACGTCGACGAGGGGTTCGGCGCGGTCGCGGACGCGTTCCGTCGCAACTTCGCGACCCGACAGGAGATCGGTGCGGCCTGCACGATCGAGCTCGACGGCCGGAAGGTCGTCGATCTGTGGGGCGGCTACCGCGACGGGCGCCGTCGGCTGCCCTGGGAGGCCGACACCCTGGTGCCGGTGGCCTCGGCCACCAAGGGCATGGCCGCCGCGGGCGATGGCGGTCGCCCACGCCCGCGGCTGGTTCGAGCTCGATGCTCCGGTGGCCGACCACTGGCCCGCGTTCGCCACCAACGGCAAGCAGGACATCACCGTCCGCCAGCTGCTGGCGCACCAGGCCGGGCTGGTGGCGCCCGACCGACGGGTCGATCTGGCGCTGGCGGCCGACCACGACCGGCTCGGTGCCCTGCTCGCGGGCGCACGACCCGCATGGGAACCGGGGACCCGGCACGGCTACCACGGGGTGACCCTGGGGTGGTACGAGAGCCAGCTGCTCTCGCGGGTCGATCCGCGGGGTCGGACGCTCGGGACGTTCTTCGCCGACGGGGTCGCGACCCCGCTCGGGGCCGCGTTCCACATCGGCCTGCCCGACGAGGTCACCGACGATGCCGTCGCGACCTTCCACGCGTTCAGCCCGCCGGAGATGCTGCTGCACCTGGGCGCGATGCCCCGCACGGTGCTCATGGGGATGCTCAACCCCGGCAGCATGGTGATGCGGATGATGCGCGCGCTGCCGGTGGTGGTGGACCCGGACGCGCTCAACCGGAGGAAAACGCTGCGCGTGGAGGTGCCGGCGTTCAACGGCATCGGTCAGCCCCGGGCGATGGCACGGATCTACGGCGCGTTCGCGAGCGGTGGTGCGGAACTTAAGATCACCCCCGGGACCCTGCACGAGCTGACCGGTCCGGCCGTCACGCCCTCCGGCGGTCCAACGTGATGTCGTGCTCGGCATCGACGGTGCCTACGCCATGGGCTTGCTCCGCCCGATCTCCGGCATGCGGTTCGGGAGCTCGGATCGGTCGTTCGGCGCGCCGGGCGGCGGCGGGTCGCTCGGGTTCGCCGATCCGGATGCGCGGATCGGCTACGCCTACGCGATGAACCGGATGGGCTTCCACATGCCCGTCGACCCGCGTGAGCTGGCCCTCCGCCGCGCCTTCTACACCGCGATCGGCGGCCGACCGCAGAGCTGATCGGGCCAGCGGGGGCCGCCGCTAGCATCACGCGCCTCGCGACGGGGGAACCGATGGCCGAGCTGTACTGGGGCGTGACCAGCGCCTTCATCGAGGAGGCGACCCAGAACCGCATCGCGGAGACCCTCCGTGAGGCCTTCTTCGCGCAGCTCGGGTTCCAGGTCTCCCCCTCCGAGTTGCGTTCGTGGCGCAACTCGTTGAAGGCGCTCGCCAACGCGCTCACCCACGGCGGTTTCCTCGACCACGGCATCTTCCTCGAGTTCCAGCTGCCGATGAGCTCACGGCGGATCGACGCGCTCGTCACCGGCCAGGACCACGATGGCCGTCCGGGTGCGGTGCTCATCGAGCTCAAGCAGTGGGACCACGCGGAGCTCTCGGAGGTCCCCGACTGCGTCGGGGTGATGTACGGCGGCAAGCTGCGCGACCAGCTGCACCCCTCCGCCCAGGCCGGGCAGTACCGCGAGTACCTCGCCGACACCCACACCGCGTTCCACGACGCCGCGATCCGCCTGGGCGCGTGCGCGTTCCTCCACGACCTGCCCCACGACGACGAGTCCGAACTGCTCGATGCGCGCTACGCCCACCTGCTGGGCGTGTTCCCGCTGTTCGCCGGCGACCGGCTGGCCGACCTGGTCGGCTACCTCGACGACCGGCTCGGCGGCGGCAACGGCCTCGGGATCCTGCACACGGTTCGCGAGGGTCGCTACCGCCCGCATCGCAAGCTCCTCGACCACACCGCGAAGATGATCAGGCGAGAACCGGGCTACGTCCTGCTCGACGAACAGCAGGTGGTGTTCAAGTCGATCCTCGCCGCGGTCGACCAGGCGGTCGCACTCGATCAGGAGTCGGTGTTCATCGTCCGCGGCGGGCCGGGCACGGGCAAGTCGGTGCTGGCGCTCAACCTCGTCGCCGAGCTGTCGGCTGCCGGCTACGCGACCCACCACGCGACCGGATCGTCGGCGTTCACCCAGACCGTGCGCAAGCTCGTGGGCACCCGTGCCGCGAAGCAGTTCAACTACTTCAACACCTACCTCAACGCCGGCGAGAACGAACTCGACGTGCTGATCTGTGACGAGGCCCACCGCATCCGGCAGCACTCCTGGAACCGGTGGACCAAGAAGAAGGCCGACGAACCCGACCGGCCCCAGATCGACGAGTTGCTGTCGGTCGCGCGCGTCTCGGTGTTCTTCATCGACGACCTGCAGGCCGTGCGCAACAACGAGATCGGCGACAGCGAGTGGATCGAGAAGCTCGCCGCCGACCGCGGCTTGGACGTCCACGACCACCGGCTGGAGATCCAGTTCCGCTGCGGCGGCTCGGACGGCTACATCCGGTGGCTCGAGAACACCCTCGGCATCCGTCGCACCGCCAACCAGCTGTGGTCGGGCGATGAGAACTTCACCCTGGAGATCGTCGACTCACCCCAGGAGCTGGAGGCCCTCATCCGCACCCGCGCCGAGGAGGGTCACAGCGCCCGGCTGGTCGCCGGCTACTGCTGGCCGTGGTCGGACCCGGACGACGACGGCCGACTGCACAGCGACGTCGAGGTGGCCGGGTGGTCCCGGCCCTGGAACGCCAAGCCCAACGCCGGACGGTTGGCGGCCGGCATCCCGAAGTCGCACCTGTGGGCCTCCGAGCCGGGCGGTCTCGAGCAGGTCGGCTGCATCTACACCGCGCAGGGTTTCGAGTTCGACTACGTCGGCGTGGTCTTCGGTGACGAGCTCGTCTACCGGCCGCGCGAGGGGTGGGTCGGTCGACGGGAGTTCTCCCACGACAGCGGCCTGAAGCGCGGTATCGACGACGAGCAGTTCACCGCGTTGGTCAAGAACACCTACCGGGTGCTGCTCAGCCGGGGCATCAAGGGGTGTTACGTGACGTTCACCGACGAGCGGACCCGCGACTTCGTCGAGAGTCGCATCGACCAGATGGCGCTGGACATCGCCGCCGAAGCCGACGCGTTCTACGACCACCCCGAGGCACCGTGAGCGACACCGATCCCGTGACCGACCTGCAGCGGCGCCTGCGCGACTTCGCGGTCGCCCGGGACTGGGAGCCCTTCCACACGCCCAAGAACCTCGCGATGGCGCTCGCCGGGGAGGTCGGCGAACTGCTCGAGATCTTCCAGTGGCTCACGCCCGAGCAGGCTGCCCAGGTGATGGACTCCGACCGCGCCGAGGACGTCGCGGACGAACTGGCCGACGTGTTCATCTACCTCGCGCGGCTCGCCGACGTGCTCGGGGTCGACCTCGCGGCCGTTGCGGACGCGAAACTCGACCGCAACGAACGCCGCTTCCCCGCCGGTCGCGTCCGTGGCCGCGCCGATCGGCCGGCCCTGGACGAAACGTGACGGATGACGGCGCTCAGACGCCCTGTGGCTCGAGGGTGCGGGTGATCAGCGCTTCCGCTTGTTCCTCGTCGGTGCCCGTGGCCGCGGCCAGTTCGGACAACAGGATCTGCTTGGCCTTCGCGAGCAGCCGGTTCTCGCCGGCGGACAGCTCGGCGTTGTGACCACGGACCACGAGGTTGCGAACGACCTCGGCCACCTCGTAGATGTCGCCGGAGCGCAGCTTCTCGGTGTTGGCCTTGAACCGGCGCGCCCAGCTGCCGGGGGTCTTGCCGTCCGGTGCCTCTTCCGCCCGCAGGACCTCCAGGACCTCGTCGACCTCGGCGGCCGAGATGACCTCGCGGATACCGACCTCCGTGCAGGCGTCCGCGGGAACCATCACCGTCAGCGACCCGTAGGTCGGGCGGAGCACCAGGTACTCGTTGGTCTGACCCTTGTGCGTGCGGTTCTCCTTGCGCTCGATCACCGCGGCCCCGTGGTGGGGGTAGATGACGATGTCGCCGACGCCGTAGGTCATGGTCGCTCCTAGCGCTGCAGACATCGCAGCGCGGGTCGTGGTGGTTCGCCGTCGCGCGGGTCGCGAGGGCTCGGGGTGTGTGACCGGGCGGTCACCGAGGTCCGAGGCACGTTGGTCGGCACGCCGTATCCAGGTCGCGCGACCGGAGGAGTGACCACCGGTGATCGCAGGGGCTTTCGGTCCGCACCATGCGTAGTTTACGGATGATCGGTGTGCGCGCCACGACCCGGCGTGCGTACCGCGCCTTCGACGCGCGGCCCCATCACGCCAAGCGGGCACCGTCGTGCCGTCTCGGCCGGCCGGTCGGTGAGGTGGTACGGGACCAGACGTGCGAGTGCGCGGCCTCGCCGGGCCGGGGCGGATGACCCGCCGAGGACGCGCTCATCGGGGCGCCTCCCGCCGCGCGACGCCCTCGGCCACGGCGATGAACGCGATGCCCCACACCAGCGCCGCCGTACCCCAGACGCGGTCGAAGCTGCTGACCCAGCCCGGCAACCACATCGAAGCGGCCCCGGTCATCGCCATCGCCAGCCCCGTGCACCAGGCCGGCAGCCGCCACCCGGTGGTCCGTGCCGACGCCAGCCAGGCGACGGCGGCGATGGCGAGCAGGAGCGCGGCACCGCTGACGTAGTGGGCCTCCGGTGGCCCGCGGTGTGGGTCGGACAGCGGCGCGGCGAGGTGGACCTGGATCTCCGACCAGGCGTACCACAGCGCGGGGACGCTGACCGCGGCGGCCAGCACGCCGAGCGACGGGCTGAACCCCGCGCCACGACCCGACAACCGCTCACGGTCCGGGTGCAGCGACAGCAGCAGCCCGATCAGCACCGGGAGCACCACGAGGATGGGATCGAACATCCGTGCCGCAGCGGCAGCCACCACGAAGGAGGCGATGACGATCGCGACCTGCTGGGCGGCGGCGACGGTCGGCCGCACCGCCGACACGGCCAGGGGAACGGCGGTCAGCACCACCATGAACGCGGCCCAGTGCAGGTAGTGGATCTGGTGGATCACGTCGACGCCCGTGGCGGTGAAGGTCGCCACGAACGCGGCCATGCCACCCATCACCACCCCGGTGAACACCGCGAGCAGGGAGGCGAGGACGACGAACGCGATCCGGCGCGGGCGCGAGATCGGTGCGAGGGCTGGACGGGCGGGGATGGCGGTCATGATGGGGCTCCTTCCAGGGGTGAGGGGGTCGGGGCCTTGCGGGTGAGCAGGAAGCAGGCGGCATGCGCCAGCCCGGTGTCGAGGTAGGGCGCGATGTCGAACGCGTCGCCGAACAGGGCGGTCTCCTCGCCCGGCTCGATCGCCGGTGTCAGACGCGACGGGCCGTGGAAGCTGATCCGGGGCAGGTCCTGGCGTCGGCGGTAGAAGCACCAGAACAACAACCGTGACCCCGGGCGGGACAGGCGGGTCGCCAGTCGGGCGGCGGCGGGTCGGGCGGACGGCGCGAGGTCGTCGATGCTGCCGAAGTCGAGCAGCAGGTCGAAGGTCCCCTCCGTGCCCGGCACCTCGTCCGCGGTGAGGTCGGCCTCGACGAACCGGCAGCGGCTGGACACCCCGGCCTCGGCGGCACGTCGGCGCGCCTTGTCGAGCGCGACCGGCGAGAAGTCCAGCCCGGTCGCCCGGAACCCCTGTTGGGCGAGGAACACCACGTTCGCCCCGGTCCCGCAGCCGAGGTCGACGGCGCGCGGGTAGCGGAACGGATCGACCTCGCCGTCGGCCAGGAGCTGACGGAGTTCGGGGCGTACCCCGACGGCGTCCCACGGGGCCCACCAGCGATACATCAGGTCGTAGGCGCGACGACCGACCATCTCGGCATCCCTTCGAGCGGCGATGTCCTGGACGCTACGCCGGACGCTCGCCGGCGCCCACGGGGCTGGCCACCGAACGTGGTGCGGCTGGCCCCACCCTCCCGGCGGGGACGACCCGGTGGCCGCACCGGCCGGATGTGGGCATGATGTCGAACACGATGGACATCGTGTCTCGCGTCGCCCGACCACTGCTCCTGCTGGGAGGGGCGGGGCTGCTCGTCGCGATCCCGTTCCGCGTGGCGACCGGCAGCCTCGGCGTCGAGGAGCTTCCCTGGCTCACGCTCGGCTTCGTGTTCCTGGTGACGGCCGCGTACGTCCACCACCGGCTGCCCGAGCACGTGGTCGCGAACTGGTTCGCCGTGGTCGGTGGCGGCTTCGGGCTGATCCAGTCCCTCGACGGTGTGCTGAGCGTCCTCATGGCCACCGACGACGGGAGCCGGGGCCTGGCGATGGTCTCGCTGGCCTACCACCTCGGCGCCGTCGGGGCGGTCATCGCCGTGGCCCACGTCCTCGGCCTGTTCCCCGACGCCCGGACCGCGACGCCCCCCGAACGACGGGCGCTCGGGGCCCTGCGTGCCCTGTTGTTGTTCCCCCCGCTCGCCTTCATCGCGAGTCCGACCATCGTGTTGCCCGCCTACCACGCGCCTCCCGTGGTCACCAACCCCCACCACCTCGACGTCGCGGGACCGCTCGCCATCGTCGCCACGACCGGGATCGCCCTGATGCCGGCCGCGTTCGTGGTCGGGCTGGCGCTGCTGGTGCGCCACTACCGAGGTGGTTCCCGGGACACACGCCGCCGGATCCGGTGGCTGCTGGTCCCGGCCCTGCTGGCGGGGTTCGGTGCCGTCCTGGACAGTCTGACCCTGATCACCGGGACCGACGTCGTCACCAGACCGGTGATCGACGCGGTCTGGCTCACGTCGCTGCTGGTGTTGCCGTTGGCGTTCGCGGTCGCCCTGCTCCGGCCGGACCTGCTGGACGTCGACCGCATCCTGCGCAGGTCGTTGGTGTACGCGGCGCTCTGGAGCCTGATCGCCGTGGCCTACGTCGCCGCCGCCGCAACGCTCGGGCTGGCTGCGGGCCAACGGCTGGACGTCGGGACCGCGGTCCTGCTGACCGTCGCGGCGACGCTGGTCTTCCAACCTGGTCGCCAGCGACTGGAGCGGCTGGCCGATCGCTGGGTGTTCGGCGCCCGGGCCGACCCGGCACGCCTCGTCGCGCGTCTCGGCGCCAATCTCGCCGAGACCTTCGACCTCGACACCCTGCTCCCGCACATCGAGCGGACGCTCGAACAGGGCCTCGGGTTGGCCTGGGTGGGCGTACGGATCGAGCCGGAGGGTGGAGCGCCGATGCACGAGCCGGCCCTGATCGTCCCGATCGTCCTCGGCAGCGAGCGGCTCGGCGAGGTCCACTGCGGGCCCCGCGTCAACGGCACGCCCCTGACCGAGGAGGAACGGGAGCTGGTGGCCACCCTTGCGCGCCAGGCGGCCCTCGCGGTCCGCAACGTCAAGCTCACCGCCGAACTCGGCGAGCGCCTGCAACAGGTCCGGGACCAGGCCGCCGAACTCGAGCGCTCCCGGGTCCGGCTCGTGCGCGCGCAGGAGACCGAGCGGCGGCGCATCGAACGCAACATCCATGACGGAGTGCAGCAGGACCTGGTCGCCCTCCTGAGCCACTCGGGACGCATCAAGCACCAACTGGCTCGCGATCCCGCCGCTGCCACGGAGCTGATCGACGGTTTCCAGGAGGGACTGCAGCGCGTCATCTCCGAGCTGCGCGAACTGGCGCACGGCATCCACCCGACGCTGCTCACCGACCGTGGGCTGCTCGAGGCGGTCGAGGCGCTCGCGGCCCGCAGCCCGATCCCGGTCACCGTGCGGGCGGACCCGTCCCTCGGCGGTCTGCGGTTCTCCGAGGAGGTGGAGGGGACCGGCTACTTCACCGTCGCGGAGGCGTTGACCAACGTGAGCAAGCATGCCCGGGCGCACCAGGCCGAGGTCTGTCTGCAGTGTTCCAACGGCTCGCTGCACATCGAGGTCCACGACGACGGCGAGGGCTTCGACCGGACGCTGGCCGCCGGCGATGGGTTGAGCAACATGTCCGAACGGCTCGCCGCCCTGGGCGGTCGGTTGGACATCGAGACCGACGGGACCGGCACCACCCTGCGCGCCGTGCTGCACCTCTCCGGGACCGTGCACCGCACGCGGGTGGCCCATGGCTGAGCGCCTGCGCGTCGCGCTCGCCGAGGACCACTACCTCGTGCGTGAGGGCATCCGCTCCGCGTTGGAGGAGACCGGCGAGGTCGAGGTGGTGGCGGCCGTCGGTGCCCCGGATCCCCTGGCCGAGGCGGTCCGGCGCCTCCATCCCGACGTCGTGATCACCGACATCCGGATGCCTCCCGACCACCGGACCGAAGGCATCGAGCTGGCCCACCGTGTCCGTGCCCTGCACCCGGACATCGGCGTGATCGTGCTGTCCCAGTACGCCGAGGCGGCCTACGCGTTGCAGCTGCTCGGCGAGGGCAGCGCGGGCTTCGCCTACCTGCTCAAGGACCGGGTGGGCGATCCGGAACAGCTCCTCCGCGCCGTCCGCGAGGTCGCCGCGGGCGGTTCCGTCATCGATCCGGACGTGGTCGCGACCCTGGTCGCCCACAGCTCGCGGGGACCCACCTCGGCGCTCGCGGATCTGACGACGCGCGAGCGTGACGTGCTCGAGCAGATGGCTCAGGGACGGACCAACGCCGGGATCGCCACACACCTGCACCTGTCCGAGTCGTCGGTGGAGAAGTACTCCGGAGCGATCTTCGCCAAACTGCACCTCACCGACGAACCGCAGGTGCACCGTCGGGTGGCCGCCGTACTCGCCTACCTGCGTGACGCCGGTCGGGCCGCACCGATCCGACCGTCACCGCCATGACGTGAGCGGGATCACGAGCGGTTGGCCCCGATGCCGAGCACGGTGGCCAGCCCGAGCGCGCTGCGCGGCGCGTAGGCGGCGCGCCACAGGCCGCCGTGTGCGGCGGCGTGGGCTTCGTGTCGCCATGGATGGTCCTCGGTGGGCCCGCCGTCGGTGTGCAGGTCGTGGACCAGCAGCGCCGCCATCAGGGCGTTGGTCGTCTCCGGTTCGAAGATCTCGATACCGAACCGGTCCGCGCCGGCGTAGGCCGCCGCGAGCACCCGGTTCTTGACCACCGAACGGGTCCGGGTCGACGGCGCCACGTTGAGCGACACGAGGGTGCCCTGGGCGCGGGCGTGGGTCGCCCGCCACCGTTGGAGCCGCTTGGCCAGCGCGTAGTTCGGGCCTTGCTGCGCCACCAACGCGTCGCATACGCCGGGGTCGGCGCCCGGCACGTAGTTGCGCTTGAGCAGCCGCCCGCCGGACACGGTGCGCAACGGCCGGCCGACCAGCTTCGCGGTCGTCGACCGCTGGGCGTAGGCCGTGACCGAGTGCTCGACGGCGTCCGCCGGGACCGCGAACACATCGGTCGGGGTGGCCAGGAACGCCAGTGCCGACTCCGGTCGCAGCTCGCGGACACGTTGGCCCAGCACGTCGCTCGCCACGGTGACCTTGACGTGTGCTGCGCCGTCGGCGTACGCGTAGGTGCCGAGCACCGGCACGCCGTCCAGTCGCGCGATCCAGTCCGCGGCGGCCGGCACCTCGGCGGTCAGGTCGATGCCGGCGTGTCCGGCCACCTCGGAGTCGTCCGCCAGGTCCCGGGGACCGTCGACCGGCACGAGCAGGCTCCCGGCGTGCTCGCGGACGGTCGCGAGGATCCGTTCCCAGATCGAACGGCGAGGCAGATCGGCCGCCGCGACCGTGGCCCCCCAGCGCAACAACGCGCGCAGCGGCCCGATCTCCGCCCCGGCCCCGAGCACCGCGACGGTCCGACCCTCCAGGCGCAGCCAGTCGGGGTTGGCCAGCACCCGCTCGACCGCCTCGGTCACCGAGGGCTCGATGATGCCGTCGCGGGCCCAGGTGTCCAGTTGCCGGCGGAGCTCGTCGCCACCGAGTCGTCGGCCGTCGTACGGGACGGTCAGCTGCGTCTCCGGCTGGCCGTCGCCGATGATCGTGCGGGTGGCGATCTCCCGTCCGGCGTCAGCGTCCGGCAGGGAGGCGAGCGCCCGGTCGGGCTCACCCCCCTCGGCAGTCACGACCATGCGCTCGTGCACGGCGGCGAGCCCGTCGGCCGCGATCCTGTGGGCGTCCTCGGCCGTGGGGATCCCCGCCTCGGTCAGACGGCGGAAGTGACGCAGGTAGCCCGAGCGCCAGTTGGTCTCCTGATCGACGGCGAGCGCGCCGGTCGGGTCGACCTCCCGCAGTGCGGCAGCGACGACCGATCTCCCCAGCGCCGAGGTGGATCGTCGTCCCTCCGCATCGCGGGGGATATCGACGCTGCCCTGCGCTGTCTCGCCCATCACGACTCCTCGGCCGATCCCGGTGGCGAACCTAGGTCGTCGCGTGGCCCGGGTGGACCGACCGACCGTCACGCCGTCCAGCAGCAGACCGGGCGGCCTGACCGGGAACGCCAGGACGTCTATGGTGGAGCCATCGACACCGGACACGGACGGTGTGATGTCGATCCCGAGCACGACGCGATTCTGTCGGCTCGCCGATGGGATGCGGGTCGCCTACGCGACGAAGGGCGCCGGCCGCCCGCTGGTCATGGTGCCGGGCTGGCTGTGCCACCTCGACGGCTCCTGGAGCCATCCGTCCGCCGCCAGTGCACGCGACCGGTTCGCGGCCGAGCATGCCTTCACCTGGTATGACCGGCTCGGTTGCGGTCTGTCGGATCGTCAGGGTTTCGAGGTCTGCCTGGACAACGACGTCGAGCAACTGACCGCGGTCATGGACTCCGCCGGCATCCAGCGCGCGAGCCTCATCGGGTACTCCCTCGGTGGACCACCGGCGACGGTGTTCGCTTCGCGGTTCCCGGACCGGGTGGACCGGCTGGTGCTCTACTCGGCGTTCGCGCGAGGCTCGGCGGTCACGACGCCGGAAGGGTTCGACGCCTTGCAGCAGGTGGTGGCCATGGACTGGAGCATCGGATCGCGGACCCTGGCCACGATGCTGCTGCCGAACGCGGGTTCCCGCGATCTGCGGTGGTTCACCCGATTCCAGATCGCGGCGGCGAGGGCCGAGATGGCCGCGGCACTGATCGAGCACATGCGATCGATGGACGTGCGCGAGATCCTTCCCCGCGTACGCACCCCCACGCTCGTGCTCCACGACCGGCACGACCGCGCCATACCCCTCGAGGCCGGTCGCGAACTGGCGGCACTGCTGCCCAGCGCGCGACTGCAGGTGCTCGAGGGCAACGAACACGACCCCTTCATCCGGGATTCCGGGGATGTGGTCGATGCCATCCTCGACTTCGTCAACGATCGTCCCCACATCCGCCGGAAGGCCGCGGCGCCCCCCGCCAGCGGACTCACCGCACGTGAGTGCGAGGTGCTGCGGCTCATCGCCGTCGGCGCGAGCAACAAGCGGATCGCGGCGGACCTCGGGATCGCGGTGACCACCGTGGAGCGGCACGTCACCAACCTCTATCGCAAGATCGATGCGCAAGGTCGTGCGGACGCCGCGATGTCCGCGGTGGCCATGGGGCTGGTCTCCCCCGGGCCATCGGCCGACGGACGTACGGGGTATCCGGGAGCCCGCGCGAGGGGTTCCCGCGATGACCGGGCGATGGACGCCACGTAGCGTCGATCCCATCGAGCGGATCGGGCCGGAGCCGTTCCGGTGGGGACACGAGCCGCGGGAGAGGCGGGAACGATCATGAGCACGAGCGAGACACTGACGCGGTCGAGAACACGGTATTCCCTCGAGGGAACCATGCTGGAGGTCTGTTCCTGCGGGGTGTTGTGCCCCTGCTTCGTCGGCGAGGACCCCGACGGCGGGACATGCGCCGGGCTGATCGCCTTCCACCTCGAACGCGGCGAGATCGACGGTGTCGATGTGTCGGGTCTGACCATCGCCGACATCGCGCAGATACCCGGCAACGCCCTGGCAGGTGGTTGGCGCGTGGTGGTGGTGATCGACGCCAACGCGAGCGAGGCGCAGCGGCAGGCCCTGCTCGACGCGTTCGGGGGTGAACTCGGGGGACCCCTGGCCGACCTCGCCGCGCTCGTCGAGGAGGTCGTCGCGGTCGAGACCGCCTCCATCACCCACATGGTCGACCGGGCCGACGGGATGATCCGCATCGACGGGATGGTCGAGGCGG
>PWLR01000124.1 GCA_003558435.1 Nitriliruptoraceae bacterium
ACACCCCGAGCTCCGCCGCGAGCTCCCGTTCGGCGGGGATGGCCGAACCGACCTCGCCCTCTTCGATGAGTTCGAGCAGACGGGAACGCACCACTTCGGATTTCGACGGGCGCGGCGCCGTTTCGACCATGTGGTCTAGACCCTTCAGGGCCACCGAGGTGGCAGTCGACGGATCGTGCCCCGCCAAGGGCCCCGAGCCGGTGACATCAGCAACTACAGCAACCTGCTGAACCCGACCCTACACATCCGCAGCACTTTGGCCTAGACCATTCATGGGATCAGCCCGAACCGATCCAGCCCGGACCGATCCATCGGACGCCCGTCCGACCCGGCTACGCGTCGTCGGCGTCGGATCCGCGGGCGTCGAGCTCCTTGCGGATCGACTCGAGCACCCCGTTGACGTAGCGACCGGAGTCGTCGGTCGACAGCGTCTTGGCCAGCGTGACCGCTTCGTCGATCACCACGGGGGGCGGGGTCGACTCGTACAGCAGCTCGTAGGTGGCCAGGCGCAGCACGGTGCGGTCGACGACCGGCATCCGCGAGATCTGCCAGCGACGGGCGTAGCGGCCGATGAGCTCGTCCAGCTCGGCGCGGTGGTCGGCGACACCGGTCACCAGGGTCGCGGTGAACCCGTCGATCTCGGGGACCCGACCGGCGGCAGCGGCCCGGGCCGCGACGGTCCGCGCTGCCGGGCCGGCGTCGCGCGCGGCGTCCACCGGCTCCAGGGGCTCGAGCGCTTCGCGGCCCTCGCCGAGCGCTTCCGCGTCGACCTCGTCGAGGATCGCCCGCGCCGAGCCGTCGCCGATCAGCCGCTCGAGGGTCTCGCCCGCCGGCACCCCACGCACGTCGGCCTGGAACAGGATCTTCAGCGCCCGGGCGCGCGATGCGCGCGGGTCGACGGTGTCGACGCGCCGCGGAGTGCTGCGGGAGGGCTCGGTGGGGTCGCTCATCAGGCGCGGGAGATGTAGGTGCCCGAGCGGGTGTCGACCTTGACCTTCTCGCCCCGTTCGATGAACAGCGGCACCTGGATCTCCTTACCCGTCTCGAGCGTGGCGGGCTTGGTCGCCGAGGTGGCGGTGTTGCCGGCGTGTCCCGGATCGGTGTCGGTGATCTCCAGGTCCTTGGACGCGGGGAGCTCGACCCCGACGATTCGGCCGTCGTAGACCTGGATCTGCAGCTGGTCGCCCTCGATCAGGTAGTCGGCGGCCTCACCGATGGCCTCGGCCGGCGCCATGCGCTGTTCGAAGCTGTCCTGGTCCATCAGCACGAAGTCGTCGCCGTCGCGGTACAGGTACTGGACCGTGGTGCGCTCGACGATCGCCTGTTCGACGTCCTCGCCGGCGCGGAAGGTCCGTTCCACGACCTTGCCGGAGTCGACGTTCTTGAGCTTGGTCCGCACGACCGCCCCACCCTTGCCGGGCTTGTGGTGGTTCCAGTCGACGATCTGCTGCAGCTTGCCCTCGATCAGGAGGGTCATGCCGTTCTTGAGGTTGTTGGTCGAGACCACGGTGGTAGCTCCGGGGAGTTGGGGACGATCGGTGGCGGGCGGGCCGAGCGTGGCGTGCGTCGCTAGAGGACCCGTAGCTCACGCGGGGTGTCGGTCAGGGTGCGCGCCGGGCCGTCCGCGGTGACCACGATGGTGTCCTCGATGCGGACGCCGCCGAGGCCGGGGAGATAGATACCGGGTTCGACGGTCAGCGCCGTAGCGGCGTCGAGCTTATCAGCCGACCCCCGGGCGACCGCTGGCGCCTCGTGGATGGCGAGACCCACCCCGTGCCCGGTGCCGTGGACGAAGTGTTCGCCGTAGCCGGCCCGTTCGATGACCTCGCGGGCAGCCCGATCGACCTCGCCGGCCGCGATCCCGGCGCGGACCGCGTCGCGGCCGGCCTGCTGGGCGTCGACGACCAGCGCGTGCACGCGGGCGAGTTCGTCGTCGAGCGAGCCGATCGCCACCGTCCGGGTGTGATCGGCGTGGTAGCCGTCGATCATCGCCCCGCAGTCGATGGTCAGCAGATCGCCTGCCTGCAGCGGCCGGTCGGTCGGGTCGTGGTGCGGGACGGCGGCGTTGGGTCCACCGGCCACGATGGAGGGGAACGCGACCCCGTCCGCACCGGTGTCGACGAAGCGGCGTTCCAACGCGGTCGCCAACTCGCGCTCGGTGCGCCCGACCGCGACGACCTCGTCGAACAGCCACTGCAACGCGATCTGGGTCAGCTCACACGCCAGCGCCAGACGTGCCACCTCGGCGTCGTCCTTGACCATCCGGGGTCGTTCGACCATCCCGGTGGTCGGCAGGATCGCCACGCCCGCCTCCTGCGCGCGGGTCTGCAGGCGGTGGCCGGCCGCCCAGCTGAGATGGCCGGCCTCGACCGCCAGCGTGCCCTCCCGGCCACCCACCAGCGCCACGCCGAGCGCGTCCCGGGACAGGGTGAGCATCAGTGCGGGGGCCTCGTCGGCGGCACGGGCCTCGTAACGGTGGTCGGTGACGAGCCGGTCGTCGCCCGGCCGAGCGGCCACCAGGACCTGACCGTTGCTGCCGGTGAAGCCGCTGAGGTAGCGCACGTTGGCCGGGTCGGTGACCAGCAGCAGGTCGGCGCCGGCCTCGGTCAGCATCCCCCGCAGACGGTCGCGGCGGGCCGCGTGATCGTGGGCGGGAAGCTGCGTCCTCGCGCGGGCACCCTCGGCTGCGGTCACGGACCTCTCCGGTCGAGCAGGTCGATCGCCGCGCGGACCGCCAGCGGGTAGCCGGCGATGCCGAACCCGGCGATGACCCCGTCACAGACCGCCGTGAGCACCGAGGTGGACCGGAACGACTCGCGGGCGTGGACGTTGGACAGGTGCAGCTCGACCTTGGGTGCGTCGAGCATCTCGAGCGCGTCGCGCAGGGCGTAGCTGTAGTGGGTCCAGGCGCCGGCGTTGATGATCACCGCGTCCGTGCCGTCGGTCCGGGCGAGGTGCAGACGCGACACCATCTCCCCCTCGTGCTCGGTCTGGAGGTGCTCGAGGGTGGCGGCACCGGCCCGGGCCTGCTCGCGCGCGACCGTGACGACCTCGTCGAGCGTCGCCGTGCCGTACTGCGCCGGATCACGCGACCCCAGCTGCGACAGGTTCGGGCCGTGCAACAACAGGATCTGGGTCATCGACGCCTCCTCGGGCCGCAACGCTACCGCCCGGACCGGACACCGGACCCGGGGCGGGACCGGATGCGGCTGCCGTTCGGGCAGAACCTGCAACGGACCGTGGGTGTAATGTCGACAGACTGTTCGCACGCTGTCCCGGTGGGATCGCGTATGCGGACGACGAGGAGTCCCCATGCGTTTCCGCACGCCACCCACCATCGCGTTCGTCAGCACCTACCGGCCCACCATCTGTGGGTTGGCCAGCTTCACCGAGGCGCTGCACACCGGCATCGCGCAGAGCCGCAGGTCGCCCGAGGGCCTCGGGGTCGTCCGACTCGTCGACGTGCGCGACCGCGACCTCGGTCCGGTGGCCCACCCGATCGCCCAGGACCTCCGGCATGGCGATGCGACCTCGCTACGCCGTGTCGCCGAGTTGCTCAACGGCTACGACGCGGTCTCGCTGCAGCACGAGTTCGGCATCTACGGCGGCACCGACGGCCGGGAGGTGCTCGACCTGGTCGCACGCCTGCGGGTGCCGACGGTGGTGACCTTCCACACCGTGCTCGAGCAGCCGACCGACCACCAGCGCCGGATCGTGGCGGAGCTGAGCGGCGCGGTCGACGGTTGCGTGGTGATGAGCCCGACCGGTGCCCGTCGCCTGATCGAGGTCTACGGCGTGGCGCCGGAACACATCGAGGTCATCCCCCACGGCGTCGACCCCCGCTTCGCCGGGCCGTCCCTGGCCTCCGGGCACCGTCCGCTCGCGCTCACCTGGGGCCTGATCGGTCCCGGCAAGCAGCTCGAGGACGCGATCGATGCGTTCGCGCACCTCAAGGACCTCGATCCCCTCCCCCGGTACCTGATCGCCGGGGCGACCCACCCGCGCGTGCGGGAGAGCGCCGGTGAGGCCTACCGCGACGGCCTCGTGCAGCGGGTCCACGACCTCGGCCTGCAGGACGTCGTCGAGTTCGACGATCGCTACCTGGACCGGGCGAGCCTGGTCCGCCAGGTCCGCTCGGCGGACCTGGTGGTGCTGCCCTACGGCTCCCGGGAGCAGGTCACCTCGGGGGTGCTGGTGGAGGCCATCGCCGCGGGCAAGCCCGTGGTCGCGACCGCCTTCCCCCACTCGGTCGAGGTGCTGGCCTCCGGGGCCGGCATCGCGGTGCCCCATGAGGACCGCACGGCGTTCGCCGGCGCCCTGCGCTCGGTGGTCGGCGACCCGGTCGCGCTCACCGCGATGGCCACCGAGGCCCGCCGGGTCGCGGCGGACTGGGCCTGGCCGGCGATCGCCCGACGCTACGACGAGCTCATCACCCGCCTGGTCGAGGTCAGACGCGTGCACACGCTGCGCATCCCGGAGGGGACCGCCCGTGTCGCTGGCTGACCCCGCCCTCGAGGCCGGGGTGGGCGCGACGGGCGAGCTGCCCCGCGCCGGTTTCGACCACCTGCACCGGATGACCACCCCGCTCGGGATCTGGGAACACGCCGCCTTCACGACGCCGCGCACCGAGCACGGGTTCTGCACCGACGACAACGCCCGGGCGTTGATCGTGGTTTGCCGCGCGTCCGGGGCGGACGCCACCACGAGCCGGCTGGCCACGATCTACCTGCGCTTCCTGCTCGCCGCCGCGACCACCGACGGCCGCTTCCACAACCGGCGGCACGCCGACGGTCGGTGGTTGGACCGGACCGGTAGCGACGACTCGCAGGGACGGGCCCTGTGGGCGCTGGGCGTGGGTTCGCGCCTCGGCCCCGAACCGTGGATGCGTGCGCGATCGAGCGAGCGCCTACGTGTCGCCGCGGAGAGGTTCGCCTCGCCGCACCTGCGGGCCAACGCCTTCGCGGCCATCGGCGCCTCCGAGTTCCTGACCGCCCAGCGCGACCGCGACGTCGAGGCACTGCTGCGACGCACCTCGTCGGTGATCACGCGCGCCTTCGCAGCGAGGTCGCCCTGGCCCGAGACGCGCCTGACCTACGACAACGCCCGGCTGCCGGAGGCGTTGCTCGCCGCCGGGGTCGCGCTCCACGACAACGCGATGGTCGAGCTCGGCCTCGACCGGCTGCGCTGGCTGGTCGCGGTCGAGACCCGCGACACCCACTTCAGCTTCACCCCGGTCGGCGGCTGGGCCGAGGGCGAGCCGCGTCCCGGGTTCGACCAGCAGCCGGTCGAGGCCGCCGCGATGGCCGATGCCTGCGCCCGCGCGTGGCGGATCACCGGGGAGCGCTCGTGGCTGGAGCACACGCAGCGGGCGGCCCGGTGGTTCCTCGGCGACAACGACCTCGCCCGGGCGCTCTACGACCCGGTCACCGGCGGGTGCGCGGACGGGCTCGGCGAGGGCCACATCAACCTCAACAACGGTGCGGAATCGACGTTGGCGGCCCTCAGCGCGCTGCAGACCGCGAGCTCGGCGTGAGCGGCCCCGTGCCGGTCCGGCGCCTGCCGCTGGTGTTGACGCCGGATCCGACCCGGGTCATCTCCCGGCCCTACATCCCCGGAGACCCCGGACCGGTGGGGGGCCACGCCCGGGTGCGCCGCATCGTCGAGCAGGTGCTCGCCCTGCCCGACGAGTCCGCGGCGGCGACGCTGGCCGGGGTCCGACGCGACTTCGCCGGCCGCTACACCGACCTCGAGGCGGTGCTCCAGGCCGGGTTCGACGAGGTGAGCCGGCGTGTCCCCACGGCCGACGGTCTGTCGGTGGACACCCAGCGGCTCATCGGGTCCTACTTCGTGCACGAGTACTCGTTGCAGGCGGCCGCGCTGACCAACCCGTCGCTGGTGCTCGCGCCCGACCAGAGCGGCCTGGCGGAGGGCTCGGTCCGTTTCGTCGCCAGCCTGCGCGCGGTCGGCGAAGGTCACATCTCGTCGATCGAGTTCCGCCACGGGGTCCTCGACGCGGACGGTGAGGTCACGATCGACGCCCCGGCGCAGCCGATCACCGGTACCCGACGCACCCCGACGTTCGAGAAGCGCGCCTTCGCCGCCAAGCTCGCCGAGATCGATGCCGACGACGAACTCGTCGACGAGGTCATCGACCAGCTCGACGAACACTTCAGCATGGAGCAGCTCGAGGCGGCGCTCCACGCCCTGGAGACCTCCGGTCAGCCCACCGAGCACACCCGGGTGGTGGTCAACACCATCCACTGGTTGGCGGCCTCCAACTACGAGCTGCACTTCCCGGCGGACTCGGAGCTCTCGGCACGGGTCATCTTCCCCCAGGGCCCCGCGGAGAGCCGCGGGATGGAGGACGCCCGGCTCGTGCGCCTCGTGCAGGACGACGGGACGGTCGTCTACTACGCGACCTACACCGCCTTCGACGGCTTCCACGTGCTGCCGCAGCTGATCGAGACCAGCGACTTCCTGAGCTTCCGGATCGCCACCATCAGCGGGGCCGCCGCCCAGAACAAGGGGATCGCGCTGTTCCCACGGCTGGTGGGCGGCCACTACGCCGCGCTGGCCCGCTCGGACAACGAGAACAACTACGTGATGTTCTCCGACCACCTGCGCACCTGGGACAGCTCGGAACGCCTGCAGGTGCCGACCTTCCCCTGGGAGCTGATCCAGATCGGCAACTCCGGGGCGCCGATCGAGACCGACGCCGGATGGCTCGTGATCACCCACGGCGTCGGGCCGGTCCGCACCTACGCCCTGGGGGCGATCCTGCTCGACCTCGACGACCCCACCAAGGTCATCGGGCACCTGGACCGGCCCCTGCTGGCAGCCGCCGAGGACGAACGCGAGGGCTACGTGCCCAACGTCGTGTACTCGTGTGGTCAGCTACTGCACGGCAACACGTTGCTGATCGCCTACGGCGCCTCGGACACCGGCGCCCGGTTCGCCACCGTGGAGCTCGACGTGCTGCTCGACGAGCTGCTCGCGTCGGGATCGCTGCCCGAGCGGCCGTAGAGCCCTCACAGCGGCAGCTCGCCCGCCAGGATGCGCCGGTAGAGCGTGAGGTAGTCGTCGACCATCCGCTCCACTGCGAAGCGCTGCTCGACGGTTGCGCGGACCGCGGCACGGTCCACGTCCGCCAGCGAG
>PWLR01000192.1 GCA_003558435.1 Nitriliruptoraceae bacterium
CCTCGACGGGACGTCCGACGGGGCCGGGACCTCCGATCCCGTCGCCCGCGTCTCGGCCTCCGCGCGACGTGCGTCCGCTCACCACCGATCTGCGGGAGGGAGAGCGGTGCAAGCTGCCGGCGGCCTTGCGGGTGCGTTCGAACGAGCGGACGATGTTGCGCTTCGAGATGGGCCGGCCGCTCCTGGTCGTGAACACCAGCGCGGTCTCATTGACGAAATGCTCCCCGAGCCGGTCCGCCCACGACTCCTGGTACTCACGCCACCTCACGAGCTCGCTCACAACCTCCTCACGGAGCGGGATAGTGCGTCGTGAGGTCGGTGACTTCGGATCGACGATCTGACCCCACTTGTCCAGCTGCCAGACCACCGTGAGTCGCGGCGGGGACGTCCGCAGGGTCACGTCACGCCAGCGAAGCCCGCACGCCTCACCGATCCGCAAACCCGTTCGCGCCAGCAGCAGGATGATGGGGTAGTAGTGCTCACCGCTAGCTGCGCGCAGGATCGCGCCGAGTTCCTCGTCCGAGAACCGGTCCACCGGCGGAGGTGCTGCCCCGACACCGCCGCCGTAGCGGGCGACGTTGCGGGTGAGCCGGTCCTGGCGCACCGCGGTTGACAGCGCCGAGCGCAGCGTCTCACGGATCCGGTTGACCGTCGAGGGGGCGTAACCGGCGGCGAGCTTGCGGCTCGCGAACGCGTCGAGGTCACTGACGGTCAGCTGCCCGACCCGCTTGTGGCCGAGTGCAGGGATCAGGTGGCGCTCGACGTTGATCCGGTAGCCCTGCAGGGTCGTGGTGGCGAGCGGTGCTCGGCCGGGCTTGCCCTTCGGGGCCTCGTGCTCGAGCCACCAGCGCAGGTACTCGTCGAGGCGCTGGTCCGCGACGGGCAGGATCAGGTCCTCGGAGTGGGAGTGCTGCTGCTCGAGCCAGGCTTGCGCCTCGCGTCGTGTGGCGAACGACTTGGACCGGCGAATTCGCTGGCCATCCGCTCCAATGCCCAGGTCCAGGCGGGCGACGAAGCGAGCGCCACGGGGGAGGATGCTCCCGCTTCCCTTGCGGGCCCGCTGGCGTCGACTCTTCGCCACCCCGCTCCCTCCTGCTCGACCGTGCTGCAGACGGTAAGCAGGTGGAGGGAGCGGATAGGCCACACATAGGCCACACCCTGTGGATACCGATGCCAGACGGCGACTGCACCGAACCCCGGAAACGCCGAGAACCGGCCCCGAAGGACCGGTTCTCGTGGGTGCGCCGCCTAGGACTTGAACCTAGAACCTGCCGGTTAAGAGCCGGATGCTCTACCAATTGAGCTAGCGGCGCAGGAGCGAGCGTGTGAAGGTACCGAGCTTGCCACACGGTCGCACCGTGAGGGTGGGTGAGGGGACTTGAACCCCCGGCCTCCGCGACCACAACGCGGCGCTCTAACCAAACTGAGCTACACCCACCATGAACCGCGCCGGCGAGCCGGCACGAGCGCGGAGGATACGGGCGCGGGCAGGGCCGGTCAAAGCGAGGTCGGTCGACGGGCGGGGACTCGTCGCTGAACGGGCCCGGTCGTGAGTCCGCCACCCGTCACGCTCGCGGCGCCGAACGTCGAGGTGGGCAGCTACCCGACCGGCCCGCGACCGAGGTTTTTCGCGTGTCCGACGCCGCCCAGCACGCACCCCGTGACGCCGCTGCGCTGCGCGCCCACCACCCTCGAGCTGAAGCCGCCGCGAAGCTCCACGGCCGCTACACCGTCCGGGTGCTGGAGCCCTCGCCTCCGGCCATCTCCTCACCGCCCTTCGCGGCCGACGATCCGACCGCCCGGGGTTCGGCCAACGAACGGTCCGTGGTCTCGCCGGTCGCCTCCGGGGATCTGAGCTGGTCCGAGGTCGTCGAGGCACGCGACGATCCGGAGCTGACCGCCTGGTGCCGTGACCGCTGGCTCGCCGATTGGCGACCGCTCGCGGCACCCTCCAGCGGCTGGGAACGGGCGGTGGCGGAGCACCGGGCGTTGGCGCACGAGATCCTCGCGCCCTGGCGTACGGCTCGCTCGGGCGGAACGGGCCATCGCTCCCTTCGGGGCACCTTCGGTGGGTACGGCACCCCGTTCTGCTGGGACGACCAGCAGCTTCGCATGGACGGACCGCAGCTGATCTTCCAACACGCCGCCGAGGTGGCGGGCATCGTGCCCGTCGACCTCGAGGAAGCCGCGATGTTCGTGCGCATCCCCCTGGGGGACCCGGACAACGGGCGGCGACGGCGTGGCCCAGGGTACGACGACCTCCTCGAACTCGACCCACGCCTGGCCGCTGACATGGCCGATTGGGTCGCGTTCGGCGTGCTGGTGTTCGAGCGGTTCCGGGCGCGCGCCGGGGTCAGGAACCGCGTGACGCTCGAGCCCGACCGGTTCGCGGTCGAGCTCGCGACGGCGGCGGGGCGGCTGCGTCTACCGCTCTACCGGCCCGGCATCGAACTGGATGGCGAGGTCATCGTGCCCGGTCCCATGCTGATCGAACGCGACGATCACGTGTCGCTCGTCGAACGGTTGCTGGTGACCCGCCTCGGCAGGTCGTGAGCGCACCGTGAGAGCTGAGCGCCGCCCGAGGGCCGGGCGCCTTGCCGACGGTGTCTGCGGTCAGCGACACGCCGCCGAGCCGTCGAGGATCGTTCGCACCGAGTCGATCCGTTCGCGGTTGACGCCCAGGTCGTTCGCGCCGAGGCGGGAAGCGGAGCGCAGCTGCACGAGGTCACCGTCGATGAGGAGTTCGAGGTCGTCGACGAACCCGAAGACCTGACTCCTGACCTCGAGGTGGGCGTAGGTCCCGACCACCGCGGCAACCGTGGTTCGCGGCAGCTCGCGATCCAACACCTCGACCAGTTCGGTCACCCCGGTGTCGGGGCAGGGGACCGGGTCCGCGGCGTGACGAGGGTCGGTGGCGGTCGTCGACACGCAGTTGTCGGTGTCGGGGCAGGGGGAGAGCTCACCGGCCACGGTGCCGATCGCGGGTGGGTCGACGTTGCCCGCGAACAGGCGGACCACCAGCAGCGAAGCCAGCGCGACCATCACCAGCGTGCCGACGGTGAACGTGAGGCGTCGCCGCCAGGAACGTGAACGTTGGCTCATGGCGTGAGCCTAACGCCGGGAACGATCACCTCGGTCACACGACCCGTCATTCCGCGTCCAGGGCATCGAGCAGCGCCCGGACATCCGCGTCGGCGTCGTCCAAGGGCCGTAACGCCCCCACCCGGCCACCCTTGTCGCGCACCAAGGTCGCACGACCGGCTTCGGCTGCCGCGACCAGGTCACCCTCGACCGGTCGTTCGGCGCCGTTCGGCAACACGGCGTCCCGTGAGAGCTCGGCGAGCATGAGCACCGCCGGTCCGCCCAGGTGGCCCGGCGCCACCACCGCGAGGTCGACGGTCATGATGGCGGGCGCGACCGCGAAGGTCTCTGCGGCCACGGCCAGCATCGCCGAGGTGACGGCTGCTTCGAACAGCTCGTGCCGTCGGGTCTTGGTGATGCGTGCCAGTGACAGGCTGCCGGCCTCGGTCAGGGTGGGTTCGCGTGGACCGATCAGCTTCTCGGCCGTCAGCACCGAGACCACGAGGTGGGCGCGGTCGCCCTCCACGGCGGTGACGGTCGCGGGCATCGCATGATCGGTGAGCGCCCGGTCGAGGTGCGCCGTGACCGTCGCGGGATCGTTGGCCAGCAGTCGTGCCCACCACGCGTCAGCGTCCCGCTGCGCCGCCGCAGCGTGCTCCTCCGCCGTGCTTCGGTGGTGTGCGACCTCGGCGTCCAGGCGTGCGTCGGCCTGCCTGCGAGCGGCACGTCGCTCACCGAGGCGCCACCAGGCGATCTCGGCGGTGGCCTCGCGCCGGAGCCCCCGGCGCACGGTCCGGCGCGAGACGGGTACGGGCGGTGGCGCGACCGGGGGTGCGGCCCGTTCGACGGGGGCGGTGTGGGCGGACAGCAGGCTGTCGAGATAGCCGCGGACGCTGCCCCACTCCTCGGCCTTGCGTGAAGCGGCAAGGTCGGCAGGAGGCGCGTGGCCGCCGCCCGACAGCGTGGACCACACGGTGAACGGCCCCTTGCCGGCAGAGACCGCAGGACGTCCGCCGCCGAGATGCACCCGGGACATGCGTGGTCCGACCGAGACCCGCGGACCGCGGCTGGTCGCGCGCAGCCGAACACCCGGTGCGACCCGGAAACCGACCCCGTACCCCATCTCAGCCCGTTCCGCGGCGACGCGCGGTCGGACCGGACTCGGAGGGCGTCCGGCGTACCACGGTGTCTCCAGGTTCGGTAGGTGCAGCCCCGAGTGGGACGAGTAGGGGGTCGGAAGGCCGCTGACCGTACTGGCCGCTCAGGCGCTGGGCGAGCAGCGCCCCACCGGTGACACTGGAATCGAGTTTGACCTGACAGGACGACCTGACAGGACGGGACGAATGGGATCTGCCGGGCCGAGCCGACCGGGCCCGACCGACCGGATCCCCGACCAGGGAAGGAGCCATCGTGGGGATCATCGCGTTCCTCGTACTCGGACTCTTGGCCGGCGCCATCGCGAAGGCGGTCCTGCCGGGTGACGATCCGGGCGGGATCCTCGTGACCATGCTGATCGGGGTCGTCGGTGCGTTCATCGGCGGGTTCCTCGGTGGCCTGCTGTTCGACGTCGATCCCATCGACGAGTTCTTCAGTATCTCCACCTGGGTTGCGGCCATCGCGGGTTCCATCGTGCTGCTGGTGATCTACCGGCTCCTGACCGGCAACAAGGACCGAGCGAAGCGGTGACCGAGCGTGGCCGTGACCTTCAGCACGGCGGTGTTCTCAGCTCGGCGGGGTTCCCGGTCGAGCGCACCCCTTACGAGGGGGGTCGGACGTAGGTTGACCAAGTGCCGACCGTGGAGGTCCCGATGCCGGCAGACTTGACGCCAGAGGCTGGCGGGGTCGAATCCGACCTGGCGCCCGACAACGTGTTCTCCATGCTCGTGCATGTGGCCAACACCAGTGACGTGGAGATGGGGATCACCCTCCATGTCCATGGGCAGATGGTCACCGGGCGGCTCATCAGCGGGAACACCTACTGGTCCGAGAGCGCCGCGGACCTGCGGGAGAGCGGTAAGGGGCCAACGGAGCTCATCGAAGCCATGGCCGAGAGCATGGAGCGGGTCGCCGAGGAGTACCGCGCGACCTACACCGACAGCGAAACGGTCGCCGAACATCCGTCCATGACGGCGTTCCTCCATCTGCGGAACGCGCACACGCTCGGTCCCCAGGGCCCCACACCGACCGATGGCGCGCTCTGGCGGGGGCGCCTGTCCTCGGTCGACGGGTTCACGTTCGGGGAACTCAAGGGCATGTCCTGACGGTCGACGCGACCTCAGGCGCGCCGACCGGGTGCCGGTGGATCCTCCGCGCCCCCGGAGAGATTCGAACTCCCGACCGTCCGGGTAGAAACCGGATGCTCTGATCCGCTGAGCTACGGGGGCAGGCCCGCCAGCGTACTGCCGGCTGGCTTCGCTTCTCCCTTCGGAGCGCGTGCGGGGCACGTGCGGGACTCGCGCGGGTCCGGTTCGGCCGGCCACGGAACCCGGCGGGGAAGCTTCGGGCTCCGAACGGGGTTGGGGCACGAGGTGCGTCGTCGACGCACCGGGTCGACGCACCGACGACCGACCTCCGCCGATGCCTCCAGGAGCAGCCCCCATGGCCGCCACTGAACGGACCTCCGGGTCCAGTACGACTCGTGCCGGCCGCGTCCCGGGCTGGCTGCGCTCGCCCTGGCTCCGTCTGGGGCTGCTGGGGGTGATGGTGGTCCTGGCGGTCGTGGTGGCCCTGTCGGCCGACGAGCTGTCGCTCGGTGGGGTCCGTGAGGCCGTCGGCGCGCTCGGGGCGTGGGGACCCATCGTCTATGTGGGGCTCTACGCGTTGGTGACGGTGCTCCTGCTGCCCGGCACGCCCTTCACGATCCTCTCGGGCGTGTTGTTCGGTCCGGTGGTCGGTTCGATCGTCGCGCTCGGCGGGGCCACGCTCGGTGCGACATGCTCGTTCCTGGTCGGACGCGGCATCGGTCGGGGCGCCGTGGAACAGCTCTCGGGACGACGGGTCCAGGCCATCGATGCGTTCCTGGCCGAACGCGGGTTCGTCTCCATGCTGATCGTTCGCCTGGTGCCCTTGTTCCCCTTCAACGTGCTCAACCTGGTGTCGGGCGTGACGGCTCTACGGTTCCGCGACTACGTCCTGGCGACCGCCATCGGCATCGTTCCCGGCACGGTCCTGCTGGCCGCCGCCGGTGGTTCGATCGACGACCCGACCTCGCCGGCCTTCATCGGCGCCGTCGTAGGATTCGTCCTACTGGCGCTGGTCGGTGGGTTGGTCGCCCGCAGGATGCGGACGCGAAACCGGATCGATGCCGACCGACCGGTCGGTGGCGCGGGCTGACCCCCCGAGCCGAGCGCTGGGCCAAGCACCGAACCCGAGACCGAACCCGAGAAGGTCCCCGATGCTGGACGCGACGCTGCGCCCCTGGCTCCGGCCAGGCCTCGAGCGCCTCGCAGGGGTCGCCGTGCGCCGTGGCACCCCACCGCTGGCGTTCACCCTCGCCGGCCTGGTGCTCGGACTGGCGGCGGCCGTGGCCGCCGGGTTCGCCCTGTGGTGGGCAGCTCTGGCGCTGTGGCTGGTCTCGCGGGTGTTCGACGGGCTGGATGGCCCGGTGGCGCGGCTCAGTGGCCGATCGTCGGCGTTCGGCGGTTGGGCCGATTTCACCTCGGACATGGCCGTCTACGGCGCGTTCGTCGCCGGATGCGCCATCGGGCAGCCCGACGCCCGGATCGCCTGCCTGGTGCTGCTGGTCGCCTACTACGTCAACGCGGGCACGTTGCTCGGCCTGTCGGCCGCGGCCGAGAAGGCGGGCATCACCGCCCCCGACGATCGGACCTTCCACTTCACGCGCGGGCTGGCCGAGGGCACGGAGACCATCGTGGTCCATGCCCTGATGGTGCTGGCACCGGCGTTCATGGCGTCGATCGCCTGGACCTTCGCAGGGGCCGTGGCGATCACGATCGCGCAGCGGGTACGGCTCGCCCACCGCATGCTCGGAGGGCTGCCAGCGAACTTTCCGGAGAACGCTGCGGACCTCCCACCGTCGAGCGCGCCTACGCCGGCTCCACCGTCGCCAGC
>PWLR01000036.1 GCA_003558435.1 Nitriliruptoraceae bacterium
ACGATCGGCGGACAGCGGGGACGAGGTCATCGTGGAGCTCCCGGGAAGCGGCCTACGGTCGGTCGCGACGCTAGCCGACGCAGCCCGCCGACGGTTCGGTCAGCGACCGAGCCGGGCGCCAGATCGCCGGGCTCATCTCAGCCAGCCCTACTTCTGCCAGCTCCAACCATCCTTGCGCTTCTGCCAGCTCCAGCCGTCGCGTCCCTGGCTTGCCTGCGGGCAGAGGTCGTGGGTCGGGTCGGTCAGCTGCGGTGAGTACGACATCGGGCATCTCCTCCAACCGCACGGTGGCCCGCGAGGTCGCTTCGAGTAGGTCCTGCTGATCTCCCCCGCCGGGATGGCGGACGAGCAGGGTGTCGACGCTGCCGCGGATCACGGTCAGCGGTGTGCGCAGCTCGTGGGATACGAGTTGCTCCCGTTCGCGGCGCTCCCGGGTCAGCGCGGGTTCGCGCTTGGCCGGGGCAACCATCATCCGGTCAGAAGCCGAGGCTGAAGCTCCCGGCGAACGCCGGCTGGCTCACGAGGGCGAGTACGGCCGAGGTGATCGAGAGGGTGGCGAGGCGACGCTTCACGGTGAGCTCCTGGGTGCGGGTCGGACCGGGGCAGGTCCGCGTTGTACGCAGCGTGACAGCGAGGTGTCTCGTGGCTATCTCATACGTTCCACCGGGGGGCGGGACCTTGCGCTCATGCCGAACGATGACCGCGTGTCTCGACCTTCTCGCCTGCGTCTCGCAGGGCACCGAGATCGCGCCGCACGGTCGCGGCGCTGACGTCCAGCACCTCGGCGAGGTCCCCGATCGTCGGCGCGCCCCCTTGATCGGCGATCGTGGCGACCACTCGGGCCAACAGCACCCGGCGGGCCAGTACCGGATCGTCGGGATCGTCGTCCCGCCGCGAACGATCGATGACGACGTCGACGTGTTCGGAGACAGCCAGGGCGCGACCGAAGGGCGCACCCGCCGCGGCCACGCTCAGCGACATACGGTCGTGTTCGGTACAGGAGGCCGCTTCCAGGATGCGACGATGCTCCGGGAGAGCGAGCGAGCGACCGCGAGCCACCTCGTCCACACCGGCGAGCACCGCTTCCAAGTCGTCGCGGGCCTGCTCGATCGCCGCTCTCGCGGCTTCGCCTCGCCCCCCGGCCCGCAGCGCCAGACCATGCTGGAAACGCACCAGATAGGCCTGCTCGACCACGGCATCCAACCCGGCGACCGCCGCTGTGGTCACATCTACGGCGTCGCCGGCGCGATCCATGGCGACCAGGATCTCGCCGAGGAGCCCGCGCAGCACGGGCACCACGTTGCCCAGGCCGCGTTCGAGGGCCGTCGTCAGGGCGGAGCGGGCGAGCCGATGGGCGTCGTCGAACGATCCCTGCACCAGCGCGAGCGAGGCCTGAGCTCGCCGGATCTGGACGTCTGCCGCGATCGCGGGCTCATCCAGACCGGCGAGCGCTTCGAGGGCGTCGTCGAGCAGCCGGGTCGCCAGTCGCTCGTCACCGCGCCGAAGAGCGATGCTGGCCAGACTGTCCAAGCACTGGACCACGAGTGGCACATCGTCGATCTCGCGGAAGTAGTTCAGTGCATGCTCGACATGCGCTGTCGCGGAGGCGTCGTCACCCAACACGGCGTGCTGCACGAACCCGAGGTTGCCCCGGACTGCCGCCTCGCCGCGCCGGTCGCGGAGGTCGGCGAAGACCGCGGCCGCCGACTCGAAGTCCTCGAGCGCTGGTCCCAGCTCGTTGCACCCCGAGCGAGCAACGCCCCGGTTGAGCAGGTTGACGCCCTCGCCCCGCCGGAAACCGATCGAGCGCGAGCGCTCGATCGCTTCGCCGTACCGCTCGATGGCGAGGTCGCTGTCACCCGTCTCCTTGTTCAAAGCCCCGAGCACACCGAGAGCGATCGATTCCTCTCGAACCGCTCCACAGGCCTTCGCTGCCGACAGCGCCCGCTCGAGCACCCCCTCGGCCTCCCCGTACCGCTGCAATTCACGGAGGACCGAGCCCAGCTGGACCTGCGCCTGCAAGCCGATGTCCAGGTCCACGGCGACCGCCGTAGCCCGCTCCAGCACCGGGACCGCCTCCGCACGCCGCCCGGCCCACGCGAGCACCGAGGCGTGGGCCACCAGCGCCGGTCCCAACAAGACGTCGTCGGCCAAGCGCTGCGCTCCCGCGACCGCCTGCTCGGCTGCCTGCATCCCGACCACCAGGTCCCCGAGGTGACCCGAGAGCAGGGCTCGTCGCCGGGCCACCTCCACCTCGCGCTCCGGGGTGCCCTGGGCCAGAAGGGCCAGTTCGTCCAGCACCTCCCGCTGCCGCTCGCGATCGCCCAACACGTCCAGCACGGCCTCGTGCTCGGCCAACAGCTCGGATCGTCTGGCGAGGCTCATCGGCCCGCGTGCGCCGTGTTCGATCGCGAGGCGGTAGCGCTGGTCCGCGGTGGCATACGCATGTACGGCTGCGGCGTTGCGGCCCGCATGGTGCAGGTAGCCCGCAGCTCGGCCGGGGAGTTCCGCCTGCATGAAATGGTGCGCAAGTCGCTCGACCGCGTCGGGTTCGCGTTGCTCGAGCACCTCGGCGACCCGGTGGTGCAGCGCACGCCGGGCCGCATCCGGCAGCGCGTCGACCGCGACCCGGCGGACCACCTCGTGTCGGAAGACGAAAGATTCCGCGGTCTCGGCCAGCAGGCTCCGGCGCACCAGTAGGCCGGCGGCATCCACCACGACTTCGCGTGGGAGTTCGGACGCCGCCGCCAGGATCTCGAGGTCGAGCTCACCTCCGGCCACGGCGGCGACGTCCAACACCTCGCGGGAGTCGCGGGACAGCCGATCGAGACGTTGGAGTGCCAACGCCCGGATACTGCCGGTCACCGGGACCTCGACACCGTCGTCGTTGTCCTCGAGGGTGTGCAAGAGCTCGTCCTCGGCGAGTGACCGCACCATCTCGACCACGAACAGCGGGTTCCCACCGGTCTCGCGCTGCAACCTGGCGATGGCGCCCGGACCGACCATCTGGCCTCGCGCCAGGACCCTGACCAGCTCTCCGGTCGAGAACGCGTCCAACGGTCCCAGCACCAGCCGCTCGGGCCTGGCTCGACGGTCGATCCCGCGGATCGAGGACCACACCTCCGGGGATGCTCGCGCCTCGTCGCCCCGGTACCCGAGCACCAGCACCGCACGTCGGTCGGCGAGTTGGTCCGCCAGCGACTCCAGCACCGCCAGCGACTCGAGGTCGCTGCCATGGGCGTCGTCCACGACCAACGCCAGCGGTTCGATGGCGGCCAGCCCCAGCAGGACCTGGGTCAGCGCGTCACGCATCCGCTGGGCGTTCTCCCCGGAACGCAGGGATCCGGCGCCGGTCCGCCCAGCGGCGACGACCCGTGCGAGCGCCGGTACCAGGGTCGCCGCCTCGGCGAGCCATACGGGGGCCACACGGTGCCGGAGTTGTTCGAGTCGCAGCGGCGTGATCGCCGCCGCGAGCAGCTCGCACACCACGCCGTAGGGCATCGTGTACTCGGGCGACGGACATCGCGTGTGGATCGCGGAGAACGCCCGCCACCCGGCGTCATCGGCGATCTCCGCCAACAACCGTGAGGTCCCGACCCCGGGGTCGCCTTCGACCAGCAGCGCACCACCTCGGCCGGCGAGGGCGCGCTCCAGCACCGTGATCCCCGTGTCCCGCTCGCGGTCACGCCCGATGAGCGGCAGCCGATCGGCCAACGGGCCGGCACCGTCAGCGGACCCGGCCGGAGCCTCCTGTGCGATCCGTTGCTGGCGCTCGATCCGCACGAAGAGGTCTTCGGTGGCGGCCGAGGGCGCGGTGTCCAACTCCTCGGCGAGCACGTCGCGGCACCGTTCGTACTGCCGCACGGCGTCGTTGGGCCGCCCGAGCAGTACCGACAGGCGCATGACCTCCCGGTGCCCGTCCTCGCGGAGCGGGTCCTCGTTGGTCAACCGCCTCGCATACACCAACGCGTCGTCGAAGGCGCCGTGCGACTTCGCGAGCCCCACGAGCCACCCCAGGGCCTCGAGGTAGGCCTGGTGGAGCCGCTCCTGGACATCCGTGACCCAATCGTCGGCGTGTCCGGCGAGGAACTCCCCGCGGTACAACTCGACGGTCGCTTCGAGGTCGGTGAGATCGCGGACGCGCTGGGTCTGGGCACCCCGGCGCGATCGGGCCTGTTCGAGGCCGGCTTCGAACGCCTCGACGTCCACCGTGCAGGGAGCCTCCGGCGCGAAGGCCAGGGTGTCCGCCGTGACCTCGAGATAGCTCGCGTCACCGTCGAGTTCGTGCAGCGCGTCCTGCACCTGCCACAGCGTGTGGCTCAGGCGCCTACGAGCTCGGCTGGGGGCCAGATCCGGCCAGAACAGCGCCGCGAGCCGCTCACGCGGGTGACGGGTGCCGCGATCGACCGCGAGGTAGGCGAACAGCGTGCGGGCCGCACGTGAGGGCATCGGGGGCACCGAACGGTCCCCACGGCGCAGCTGGAAGCCGCCGAACAGCGACACCTCCAACGTCTGCACCTCGACCCCCAGGCAGGCGACGTCGTCGAACCCGGGGCCCCGGGTTCGACGACGTAGGGTATGTGTCCGCCCACGCCAAGCGAAGGTCCTGGCACGAGCTGCTTAGCTTTCGGCGCCCTTGGCGACCCGCGGGTCGAGGCCCTCGTAGCCCTCGAGGTACGCGGCCCGTTCGGTGCGGAGTCGCTCCACGATCTGTTCGTGCTCGTCGGTGCGACCCTGCCGTTCGTAGAGCTTGCGGGGCTGGAGCAGCTCCGGGTCGTCGAAACCGGGGATCGACTCGGCCACGTAGTAGCCGAAGTCCGGATCCTCGACCCACGTGATGGCGTCGTCGACGATGCCGGCCTGGACCGCCGCGGAGTGCGGGATCTTGACCTTCTTCGAACGCTCGTCCCCATCGGTGCCGCCGACCCGGCCGGTGTTGAACAGGTAGACCTCCAACTCGCTGGTCTCGATCAGCTCCAGCAACCGGTTGGCTTGCGAAGCGTCGTTCTCGAACCAGAACGGGTTGGTGCCGGGGACCCGCAGGTTCTTGCCGGCCTCGGCCGCACCACCGGCCGAGGTGCCCTTGGTCTCGCCGAGCATGAAATAGTAGGCCGCCTGCTCCGGCTTGAGTTTCGCGACCGCGGGGATGATGTTCTCGTTGCGGTTCAGGATGAACAGGTACTTCGCCCGCGGCAGGTCACGCGGGTTGCGGTGCCGGATGTTGGCCAACGGGAAGGTCACCCGACCGTTGGCGGTGTACGAGTTGTCGAAGAAGTCGACCTTGCCCGTCTCCGGGTCGACCGCGACCGATTCGAGCCACGCATCGGGGCGTGTGGCACCGCCGTAGATGGCGGGTTCGTCCTCGGGGTCGAGCCCGAAGGACTTCGCGAAGCAACCGTCTTCGGTGGTGTAGACCGTCCCTCCCGGCATCAGGGCGATGAAGTCGTCCTGCACCGGCTCCGAGCCCTTCACGTCACGGAAGGTGGTGGTGGTCTTGCCCGTACCCGACAGACCGATGATGAGCGCCAGTTCTTCCTCACCGCTGAGCGTCTGCTCGCCCGGGAAGGTCTTCGCGCCGGAGTGCATCGCGAGTCCACCGCGGTCGTAGACCAGCTTGTTCCACATGCGCAGCCCACCCATCTTCGACTCACCGAAGTAATCGGAGCCGAACACCCGGGTGACGTAGGTGTCGAGGTCGACGGTGATCAGGCAATCGTCGGGCTTGCCCGGCGCGGGCAGGTTGGGTGTGTAGATGACCGTGAACTCGGCGGAGAAGCCCTCCTCCGGGTCGAAGTACAGCTGCTGCTGCATCGCCGGGATGTTGGCGTTGGCCTGCTCCATGAACAGCTGCGCGCCGGTGCGGAACGCCGGATCGGGGCCGATGTAGCCTTCGATCAGCACCATGTCCTGCCCGGCGATGTAGGCGTCCTGTTTCGCCGCCCATTCGGCAGCCTCCGCCCGCGGGATGGTCGGCTTCGCGTTGGGCTCGTCCGAGACGAAGAAGGTGGACTTCGACAGGCGTGACACGATGCGAGCCGTATAGTTCAGGTTGCCGAACTCGGTCTCGACGATATTGGGCATCCGCTCCAACGCCCAGGAGCGCAGCTGCTCCTGCGTCGGGTTCACGACTAGGGACCTTGCGCTTGGCAACTCGAACGTCACGGTGTTCCTCCCATGGCGCAACTCGCGCCGATCGCGGATCAGCGCCGTTGCCGACCGCCCGTTCACGATAGCGTCAGGATCGTCTCGCAAGAGAACCGAACGGACCCACCTAGAGAGGTCTATGGACACCTCCGCGAGTCACTACCTGATCGGTTGGACCGTCGCCGGGGTGGCAGCCGTCGTCTCGCTGGTCGTCGTGGCCCCCCCGACGGCCGGAGCGCTGGTGCTCGCGCTGGTCCTGGCCGCCGTGGCCCTCATCGCCGAGCGGGTCAAACTCGCGTTCGACTTCGATCGGACGCGGGTGGGGTATTCGGTCAACGAGGTGGCGGCGACGGCGGGCCTGCTGCTGGTCGGGCCGACGCCGGCGATGCTCGGCATCGTGTTCGGCTGTGCGCTCGCGCACCTCAGCCAGCACCTCGGCCGCCGCAAGGTCGCGTTCAACGCCGCCGTGAACGCGGTCGGCATGACCATCGCCGGGTTCGTGATGATGCTGATCCCGCCGCTCGGCCCCCTGGTCGACGGCCGTCCGGTGATCGGAGCCGCGATCGGCATGCTCTGCTACGTCGCGATCGATCTCAGCGCCCTCCTCGGTCTGCTGGTGCGCGTCGCCGGGCCGAGCGCGGTCGAGGATGTACGTGACCAGGTCCCGCTCACCGCGTTGACCGTCGCCGGCCAGATCGCCACGGGGATCGTCCTCGCGGTCATCGCGACCACCGACCCCGTACTCGTGCCGCTGGTCCTCGCCCCGGTGGGAGCGATCCACCTCGCTGCGCGCGGCACGACCCGAGCTGCCACCTTGATGACGACGCTGCGCGCCGACCGAGACCGCCTGACCCGCGTCGTCGACGGGGCGACGGACGGGATCCTGC
>PWLR01000215.1 GCA_003558435.1 Nitriliruptoraceae bacterium
ACCCAGTACGTGGGGCGGATCCTCCGCGATCAACCCGGCAAGGACATCGCCGAGGTCCACGACTACCTCGATGCCGGCGTTCCCATGCTCGCTGCGATGTACCGGCGTCGACTGCCCGGCTACAAGGAGTTGGGCTTCACGCCGGGATCGTCCCAGTCGGCGTCGCCGCCGAACCGTGGCGTGGCCGTGGCAGCGTCGGCACGAGCCAGCTACGAGCCCGATCGTGAGCCGACCGCAGCACAGGTCAGAGCATGGGCGCGAGCGGCCGGCTATGCCGTCTCGGACCGCGGCCGACTTCCGGCTGACCTGTGGGACGCGTACCACGACGCGCACCGGTGACGTCTCGGTGATCGCTTCACGATCATGTCTGCCGCAGACCGTCGGGGAGCAGGATCCAGTCTGGGCAGCGGGACTCGACCTCGTCAGGGTCGAGCTCGATCCCAGCTCCGAGGGCCTTGTGGACCAGCCATGCCGCGTGCTCCGCAGGGGTGTCCGGCCCCGCGTACGCCAGCACCGTTCCGTCGGGTGCATCGCAACACCGATGTAGTCCTGCCACGATGCCCAGCAGGACCGTCCGGGCTACGTCAGGCAGGTCGAGGGCTGTAGCACGCCACAGGTCCTCCTCGTAGGACACGAGTGCCTCGGCGACGATCTCGTTCGCGGCATCAGTTTCGTGGACGTAGTAGCCGGGCTGCTTGCCCGCGCGGGCTGCGAGCTCGGTGAGTGAGAGGTCGTTGAGTAGCCCTTCCAGTTCCCCCGCGATCTCATCCGCGTCGACGTCGCCGACCCGAGCCAACGCCAGTGCCTCGAGTGTCTCGCCCAGCTCGGGGTGTGCGGCCAGCACTGCCGGCAACAGTCCGGCCTGCTCCTGGGGCCGCAGCCGATCGAGGGCGGGCGTCGAGGTGGTCGTGGTGGCCATGCGTGTACTCCGAGTCGGGACCGATTCGACGTGACCATGGCATCACCCTGCGACACGCTGGGTCACCGCACCCCGCGACGTCGGTGAGCGGCCACCGGGAGTGACGGAGCTAGACGGTGACCACCTGTGTTGTGGCGCCGGCGCGGTCAAGTAGCACGGTCATGTCGTCGGGGTCAGACGTGACGAGGAAGGCCGCGCGGGTTCGTGCCGCCGCCTCGGCCACCACGGAATCCACCGCCGACGCTGCCGTGGCTTGACGCAGCTGTGCAGCCGTCCGGGTGCGGTCCAGCGGCAGCATCTCGTCGACGTCGACCTGCTTGAGGGTCTGGTTGATGGGCGCGTCGCGAGCGTCACCGGTGAGCGCTTCGACGGTGACCACCGACGGGACCAGCACCCGACCCGCGCCGCTGCGCCGAAGCACCTCCATGACCGCAAGCAGTTGGCGCGGCGGGATCCGCTGGGACCAGGCATGCAACCCGGCACCGTCGAGCACGACCGTCACGCTCACGGCAACGCCACGCCAGCACGCTCGGCCATCCGAGCGATCTCCTCCTCAGAGGGCTGGGCTTCCGGATGCTCTGCGTAGATCGCGTCGAGCCGCATGCCGACGATCACGGCTTGCAGTGCCTCCTCGAGCGCGTGGGTCGTGGCAACGGACACGCTGTCGATCAGGCCACGATCTGCCAGCAGACGGAAGGCCTCCGCCAGTGGGGTGGGCAGCGTCACCGACACGGGCTTGGTCGTGGCGCCCTGACGGGCCTTCGACAAGGCCTCGGCCAGTTCGTCCAGTAGCTCAGCGTCCACGTCTCGCCCCAGAAGCGTCATCGTAGGAGCTATACGATACCGCATGCTCCAGTCGGTGCACCCAGAGATCACCGGAACTCGGAAGAGGGGGAGCGCTATTCCGGAATCCACCTCGACGCAGAGGAGGTCACCTCCGCTGGACCGCTGGACGTTCAAACCACGGCGCCGACGGCCTGTAGCATGTGTGCAACACCAGGTGGAGGGGTCGGATGAGCGCGATCGACCGGATCATCGAGGAACGCGACCGGCGCGATCCGGGATTCGCCGCTGCGGTCGAGGCGGAGCTGGCCGAGATCCGTGCGTTCGACGACGTCGTCAACGTCATCCTCGACCGGCTTTGCGAACTTGGCTGGACCCGCGAGGAGCTGGCCGCTCGTGCCGACCTGAACGCTGCCTCCCTGCGGCGGCTGCTCACCTCATCCGCAGCCAACCCGACCTTCGCCACGATGATGTCGATCGCCGAGGCGTTGGGCTTGCGGATCGAGCTCCGTGAACAGACCTCGGTCGAGAAGATGCTCGCCGCTAGCTGAAGTCCACGCTGCGCGTCGCCTGGTATGTGCCTCGCCGCTCACGAACCCGCCGAGGCGATCCATCTCCACACGGGTGCTGCTGGCGATGAGCGCGTCCAGAAGCGCGGATAGAGCGGCTACGAGGATGTCATCGTCGCCATGCATCTCCCCTCTTCTCCATCCAGTCCAGCAGCGCGTCGGCTTCGGTTGGGTTGTGGAAATCGCCGGCCTGGCCCACGATGCCGACCACCAACTGCAGGGATGTTGGAGTCCCGCTCAGGGCCGGTCTCGTGCCAGCAGGTCATGGAACCGCTCAACGGCAAGGACGGCATCGGCGGCGAGAACAGTCCGGTCCAAGTCGGGATGCTCGATACGCATCTGCTCGGCGTAGGCGCGAGGTCCCTGTGCGGTGGGATCCGCGAAGTTGGCCAGCAAGTCGTCGAGGCTCGTTCTGACAGATGGCAGCTCCGGACCGAAGCGCTCCCGGATGGCTTCTGCGGCCGGGTCGACGCCGCCGGCGTCGTTGTGGAGAAGGACGAAGGCGATGTCGTACCAGTCCTTGGGCTTGCGCCGGGACCGGGCTGCGGCGCACTTCGCCAGGAGGAAGCCGCCCAGGCCGGTCACGTTGATCTCAGCCGTCTGCAAGACGCCACCGACCCGGGTGCGTAGTTCGCGGACCTCGACGTCCCGGGACGCGAAGCCCGTGCCCCGGAGGTTGACCGCGCCGAGTGCATCGCACTCGTCGAAGCTGACCGTTGCCTCAGCGGGTTGGGTGCCCAGGTCAGCGAGGAGTTCGAACCTGATCCGTGTCCGTGGCCTCGACTCGCCCAGCGCCATGAGGTGAGTCCGTCCGGGACGAACTCGGCGTTCCTCAGCGCTTGCTCGAGGCGTCTCGTGTTCACGGAGCCGGCAGCGATCTCGAGATCGACCTGGACGTCCACATCCGTCGTGCCTGCGTGGCGATGCGGGCTGGCGGAGCACAGCAGGTCCGGGACCAAACCTCCCAGCAGGACGAACTCAGGCCGCGAGCCGTAGTGATGCACGACCCGGATCAGGGCACGTTCGGCTGCGTCCCGTGCCGAGCGCGTTCGGGGAGACTCGTCAGCCACGGACGACCTCCCGCAGGTGCTCCGCTGCTTCCTCCCCGCGCACACCGGACCGACGCAGGTCGGCGTACACCCGCGACCACGGCGCGATGCAGAGACCCTCGTGCCGCTGTGCGAGATTCGACGTGCTCGCTGTGGGGAAGGGTCGGAGCGTGAGACGGCCACCAGCGATCGGACGGAGTCCTGCGTCACCGGCGCGGGCGTCCAGGCCGGCTGGCGTGTCAGCCTCCACGTACACCTCGATGCTGGAGATCGACGTCAGCAATGGCGCGATGACCGCAGCGGCTGCGACGCCCGTGGCGGCCCACCCGATACCGCGCGAGTCCCAGGCTGCCCCGACCTCACCCAGCGCCTCGAGCAGGTCGCGACCTTGCAGGCCGACCTGCAGTGCCGGCGCCGGTTTGGCTGCATCGACGGCGGCCGCGTACGCGTCGAGAAGCCGGTCGGGGTCATCGAGCCGACGTGCCGATCCCCGTCCCCGCTTCGCGTCCGCGGCGAGCAGCCCTAGGTCGGTCAGGAACCGCAGCGCATTGGTGCAGCTGCCCGCAGACAGGCCGGTGGCCTCCTTCGTCGCAGCGACCGTTGCCTGCGCCCCGCAGAGCAGCGCCTCGGCGACAGCCACGACGGCCGGCGTCCACCTCGTGAGCCGCGCCGGATCATTCGGGCGTCCCTCGCGCGACACCACGATGCCACCGACCGCGATCTCCGCGGCACCAGACTGATCCGCCCAACCGATGCCGCCATCAGAAAGCAACGCGCGTGCCGCAGGCGACAACCGACGGGCGGTGACGATGTGGAACTCCTCGCGGCCCTGGTCCAGGAGCTGACGTACGCCACGCAGGCTGCCATCACCGGCCCAGCCGACGAGTAGCCGCTGGTCAGCCATGACGAGCTCAACCGATGTGCCATGCTCACGCACCTCGGCGTCGACAGAGCGGGGGAGCACGTCGAGTAGCGTCCGCGCCGCACGCGGCACAGACCCTGTCATGCGCTGGCTCACCGGCATCAGATACCTCAGCAAGAGTACATACCTCAGTACTAGATGAAGTATCTGTTATCGCTGAGGTATGTGCAAGCTCAACGCGTGGAGGGCTTCGTTGCCACACCACTACTTGGTAGCTACATCACCCTTCACAGAAGGCGCAGAAGCGAGGGAGTCGGATGCCGGCCGGAGTGGTCCTGCTCGGACGGCTCGGCCCGGTGTTCCGCTGGTTTGAGGCCCGAAGTGCTGGCCTGTCGGACTCGACGCTGCACCAGCTGTTGACAGTTGACCGAAGGATGCTTGGAGCGCATCAGTCACGGGCTCTACCTCCAGGCCGACTCCCAAGTCCCTCGATGGTGACGAGCTCGGCCGCGAGGCGCTCAACGCCCGCTGCGCGAGGACGTGCGAGTGCTGCTGTGACCGGCGCGTCGGAGGAAACCGGCCGGTCCCGCTACTTCGCCCTCCAACGCCCCGCTCGCCGACTCACAGAGACGGATCAACGCGCACCAAACCATCAACGTCTACTAGAGGCTGAGTATCGCAGCCCGCTCGCCTCGACGCACACAAGAGCATCCCTCCTGCAGCATGGCGGCCACGGCGAGGCACAGCGGACCCGCAGCGAGCATTGCGTCACGTCCGCAGGGTGCGGGGTGGTAGCCCGCTAGGCAGCGCCGGCGACATGCATCGATCGGGGTAGCGTGCACGTCATGCCTGCCAACCGGATGAACCGCGACGAGTTCCACGCCAAGATCGCTGGCTACGACGCCGACCAGCTGGGCAAGATCCTGTGGACCCTGTACTGGCGCGGGTCCGCGCCGATGCGCGAGCGCATCGAGGCCCAGCTCGACCCCGAGGTGCACGCCCGTCAGCAGCGCCAGAAGGTCGAGCCGCCGCGCGCGACCGCGGTGCGAGAAGAGGTCCGTGAGTTCGTCTCGCTGGCACGCTCCGGGGCGTACCTGGCCGGTGACCGGCGGGTGTCACCCAAGGAGCGGACCCGCTGGCGGTTCACGTTCCGTCGGCTCGCGGCCGATGCCCAGGCGGCCCTGGCAGGTGACGACCTCGACACCGCCGCTGCCGCCGTGGAGATGCTCGTCGACCTCGCCTGCGAGACCCAGGGCCTCGTCTACTTCCGGTCGGACGATCCGATGCAGGCCGCCGGATTCGTGGTCTCGGACGCGGTCGCCGGGTTGTGGCGCGCCGTCCGTGACCGGCACGGGTTCGCGACGTTCGTCGACCGGGCGGCGCCGCAGCTGCTGCGCTGGGAGACCGGCCACGGGTGGACCCTCTACGGCTGGGGCAGCGTCGCGGAGAAGGAGACCTCGCTGGCCAACGTGCTTGAGGGGATGCTGCAGGTCCCCGACCACTGGCGAGCCTTCTCGGTCCGCTACCTCCAGGCCCTCGACGAGGCCGCCGATCGCACGCCCGGCACGCCGCGTCACCGGTCCAGTTCGGCGGAACGGGACCGAGCGGCCCGGGCGCGGGCTCTCGCGGACTGGCACACCCTGCTGCTGGACCGGCTGGTCGGCTCCGAGGACGAGGAGCTGCTCGATCGGCTCGTCGGCCACCCGGCGCTGGCCGGGCCCGAGCGGACCTTCCTGCAGGCCCAGCTCGCCCACCGACGTGGCGACGACGAGAGTGCACGCAAGCTCGTGCACGACAGCCTCAAGGGCCTGCCTGGCCACCCGGGCTTCCACGACCTCGCCCGACGGATCGGTGCGCCCCTGCCTCCGCGAGCGCAACAGGCCCGGGTGGCACGGCACCTGTAACTGACGCTGCAGCTGCATGGGCGCACCCGACCAACGCGACGCACGTCGCGGCAAGCTTCGCGCGCGACCGAAGCTCGCCGTTGGCGAGGTGCGCCCCTTGTCGGACAGCGCGATCAGCGAGATGTCGATGGCTCGCGCTCGCTCGCACGACCGCTAGCGCTGGTCAGGTGAGACGTGGCTCACGTGCCCGAGCGAGCTCGTAGTCGCCCTGGAGGCGGATCCAGAACTCCGCGGAGGTTCCAAAAGCTTCCGCGAGCCGGATCGCGGTGTCCCCGGTGACCGAGACCTGTGCGTTGACCAGCCGCGAGACACGGCCGGCTTCGACCCCCATGGCGCGGGCGAGACCGGCAGCGGTCATCCCGCGCGCGGCAAGCTCATCGGCGATGTGCTCGCCCGGGTGGATGGCCAGGCTCATCTTGGGCGTCATCGTGGCGTGCCTCTCCGTGGTAGTCCTCGATCGTCACGTCCAATGCTCGGTTGTTCACGATCCGGAAGGTGACGCGCCACTGGTCGTTGATCCGGATCGAGTAGCAGCCCGCCCGGTCGCCCTTCAGCTTCTCGAACCGGTTCCCCTGCAGCGAGCTCAGGTCACGCTGGTCCACCGCGGCCTTGATCCTGTTCAGTCGCATGAGCGCTTGCTTGTCGAAGCCTCCCCGTCGGCGATGCCCTCGAGGTGGAGCCGACGGTCACCTCGTCGCCGTACTCCATCTCCATCGGAGACCTCCTGCCTCGGGCCACCGCTCGCATGTGGCTTGCACAATACGCAAGGACGCCTCCCACTGCCTGAGGCTCGAACGACTGCAGGAGTGGCGTGACGACGGCAACGGCGTCGCCTGCGAGGCACGGGTGGTGTCACGGCGTCGGGGCCGGCGGGAGGTTCCCGGGGCCCCGCACGACCACACCGACGTCGGCCAACTCGACCAGGGTC
>PWLR01000213.1 GCA_003558435.1 Nitriliruptoraceae bacterium
CGATGAAGGTGATGATCTGGCCCTCGGAGGCCTCGATCTCCTTGAGCACCGCCTTGAGCCGCTCCTCGAACTCGCCGCGGTACTTCGCGCCCGCGACCATCGCCGAGAGGTCCAGCTCGACCAGCTTCTTGTCCTCCAGCAGCGTCGGCACATCCCCCTCGACGATGCGCCGCCCGATGCCCTCGACGATGGCGGTCTTGCCGACCCCCGGTTCGCCGATCAGCACCGGGTTGTTCTTGGTGCGCCGGACGAGCACCTGGATGGTGCGGCGGATCTCCTCGTCGCGTCCGATGACCGGGTCGAGCTTGCCGTCGCGGGCGGCCTGGGTCAGGTCACGGGCGTACTTCTCGAGCGCCTCGTAGGTGGTCTCGGGGTCCTGCGAGGTGACCCGCTGCGCGCCTCGGACCTCCTTGAGCGCGCCGAGGATCGCGTCACGGGTGATCCCGTGTTCCACCAGGACCGCCGCGGTCCGGTCGCTGTTGCCCGCCAGCGCGAGCAGCAGGTGCTCGGTCGAGATGTAGGCGTCACCCAGCTGCTCGGCCTCCTCGTCCGCCGTCTCGAGGGCGCGCTGCAGGGAACGATCGATGCTGACCTCACCGGAGGCGCCGTAGGCCGCCGTGGTCGCCTCCAGCACCTCGGCGGTGCGGTTGCGCAGGGTCGTCGGCGTCACACCGAGCCGCTGCACCACCGGCAGCACCACCCCGTCGGCCTGTTCGAGCAAGGCGGTCAGCACGTGTGCGGTGCCCACCTCCGGGTGCTTGCGCTCACGGGCGATCCCCGCCGCGCGCTGCAAGGCTTCCTGGGACTTGTGGGTGTAGTTGTCCATCGCCATCGGTCGTCCTCCCGTTCCTCGTCGTGACCCGACGGTGGCCACCGGCGAGGATCATCGCGTGCCCGTTCCCTCCCCAACGATAAGCACCTGACGAGGCCTCGGTACCGACGTGTAGCCATAGCCGCGCAGCTCATCTGCGCGCCGGGAGCGCAGGCTTGTTGCGCGCAGCGGGCGCGGGTGTCTGCGGCGCGGGCGCACCCGGACCCGCTCAGCGGCCGGTCGCCCCGAAGATCCACCGACCGGGCCAGGAGCGCGACACCAGGTCGGTGTAGGCGGCGCCCCCGATGCGTGCGGTCAACTCCATCAGGCGGGCATCGGTGCCGATCAGGATCCGGGCCCGGTCCCCGGCCGCTCCGCGCAGGATGATGCGAGCCGCCCTCGTCGGTGAGGTCCAGGCCATGCGGTCGAGGAACCGCATCAGCGTCTCGCCATCCTCGTCCGGCGCATACAACGCCGAGCGGGCGATCGCGGTGCGCACCGCACCGGGGTGCACGCACGAGACCGTGACGGGGATGCCCGCCAGACCCAGTTCCTGCCGCAGCGACTCGGTGTAGCCGCGGACCCCGAACTTCGCGGCGTTGTAGGCCGACTGCTTGGGCGCCGCGACCAGTCCGAACACACTCGAGACCGTCACCAGGCGCCCACCGCCCCCGTCGCGAAGCAGCGGCAGGAACGCCTGGCAGGTGTGGATGACCCCGAACAGGTCGACCTCGATGACGCGCCGGACGTCCTCCGGTGCCTGATCCAGCACCGTACCGCTGGCCGCGATCCCGGCGTTGGCGATCACCAGCGCGGGGGCGCCGAGGTGCTCGGTCACGGCCGCCGCGTGGGCGACCACCTGGGCGCGGTCGCTGACGTCGAGGACCTCGTCGTGCACACGGACACCGACGGCACGGCAGGTTTCGGCCACGAGTTCCAGGCCCGGGCCGTCGATGTCCGACAACGCCAGATCGGCACCGCGACGGGCGAGTTCGATCGCCAGCGCCCGGCCGATCCCCGAGGCAGCGCCCGTGATGACCGCGATCCGTGTGCGCGCCATGGCTGGCCCCCCTGCGTCGGCCGCGGACCCTACTCGGGACCCGCCTGTCGCTCCAGACCCGATGGCGCCGCGCGACCCACCGGGCTGCGCCGTACCGATCCGGAACGGACGAGGGACCGACCGCCCGCGAGGCCGAACACCTCACGCTGCCGATCGGGCCCCGAGCTCACGCGTCGGCGTGGCGCATCTCCGGTGGGGGTACCGGGCGGGCACGCTGCACGTTGTTGCCGCCGCGCTGGGCGGTGCGGCGACGCAGGGCATGGACCTCCATCTGCGACGCGGGGGCCTTGACGATCTCGTAGCGTTCCCCGCCCTTGGGACGTTCGTCGATGCGCTCGGCCAGCACGCGCACCATCTCCTCGAGTTCCTCGATCCGGCGACGTGAGCCCTCGAGCTTCTCCCCCAGTTCCAGCACGACCTTCACCCCGGCGAGGTTGAGTCCCTCGTCCTGGGTCAGGGTGCGGATGAACTGCAGTCGCTCGACGTCACGGCGCGAGTAGCGCCGCGTGCCGCCCTCGGTCCTGGCGGGGCGCAACAGGCCCTCGCGCTCGTAGGCCCGCAGGGTCTGGGGGTGCAGGCCCGCGAGCTCCGCGGCGACCGAGATGACGTACACGGGGGCGTCGAGGTCCTCGCCGCTGCGGAAGGCGTCGGCGGCCTCTTCGGCCTGCGATCGGCCCTGGTCGCCACGGTTCGACCACGACCAACCGGTGCCACCGTCATGGGGTTCGAGGTAGCGCTGCTCTGCTGGCACGATCCGCTCCTCAGCTCGGTTGGTGTTGGCCGTCGAACAGCGCACGCTCGCGCGCTGCCGGGTCGTCGTGTTCCGCAAGCTCCTCCAGCAGCTTTCGCTGCGGACGGCTGAGCTGGGTGGGGACCTGGATCTTGGTGGTCACGAGCAGATCCCCGGTCCCTCCACTCTTCTTCGGTGCACCCTCGCCCCGGATACGGAACGTTCGGCCGGTACCGGTCCCAGCGGGCACCTTGATGGTCCGGCGCCCATCTCGCGGGGTCGGGACCGCGACCTTCGCCCCGAGCGCGGCCTCGGAGAAGGTGAGCGGGAGCTCGAGGGTCACGTCGTCGCCCTTGCGCCCGAAGACCGGGTGGGGTTCGACGTGCACCGTCACCAGCACGTCGCCGGCGGGCCCACCACCGGTACCGGGACCGCCCCGACCCGCCGCGCGGATCACCGCGCCGTCGCGGACACCAGCCGGGATCTTGACCGTCAGCTGGCGCGGCTTGACGACCCGTCCACTGCCCGAGCAGGTCGTGCAGGGGTTGTCGATGATCGAGCCGTTCCCCCCGCAGCTCTGACACGGCTGCGCGAACGAGAACGGGCCCTGATCGACCGCGACCTGGCCACGGCCACTACACATCGGGCAGGTCCGCGGGCTGGTGCCGGGCGCCGCACCCGAGCCGGCACACGTCTCGCAGGTGCCGTCCCCGGTCACCCGAAGCGTGGTGCGCACGCCGGCGAGCGCGTCCTCGAAGGTCAGGTGCACGTCGGCATGCAGGTCCGGCCCGCGGGTTGCGCGCCGACGCCTGGCCCCGGGGCGTGCCGCACCCGGTTGCGCCGCACCACCCTGCGCACCGAAGAGGTGGCCGAGCAGGTCACCGAGGTCGGCTTCACCGCCCGGGGCCCCCCCGGGGAACCCCCCTCCCCGGACGCCCCCACCGGCGAACCCGGACGCCCCCAGCCGTCGGAGCTCGTCGTATTCGCGGCGCTTGGTCTCGTCGCCGACCACGGAGTAGGCCTCGCCGACCTCCTTGAAGCGCTGTTCGGCCGAGGCGTCCCCCGGGTTGGCGTCAGGGTGGTTCTCCCGGGCCAGCTTCCGGTAGGCCTTCTTCAACTCCTCGGCGGAGGCGTCCTTGGACACCCCAAGGACCCGGTAGTAATCCTTCTCCAGCCACTCACGTTGCGGTGCCATGCGCACCTCCTCTCCGGCTCGTCACCTGCGCCCGACTGCTCCACGACCTTCCCGCGTGTTCAGTTCGCTGACGCTCACTGCTCCACGACCTTCCCGCGTGTTCAGTTCGCTGGCGCTCACTGCTCCACGACCTTCCCGCGTGTCCAGTTCGCTGACGCTCACTGCTCCACGACCACCATGGCGGGGCGCAGGGTGCGCTGACCCAGGCGGTAGCCGGGGCGCAGGACCTGCACGACGACGGGCTCATCGGTGGGCTCGTCAGCCGGTTGCTGCTGGACCGCTTCGTGCACGTTCGGATCGAACGGCACGCCGGTCGCCTCGATGCGTTCGAGCCCGACCCGTGTCAGCGTGGTCGTGACCTTCGAGGCGACCAGTGCCACACCCTTGGCGAGGTCCTTGTCGGGCGAATCGTCGGCCGCAGCGAGCGTCCGGTCGAGGTCGTCCAGCACCTCGAGCAACGGTGCCGCGATGTCGGCCTTCCCGGCGTCGCGCTGCGCCGCGCCTTCACGCAGGATGCGTCGGCGGTAGTTCTCGAAGTCGGCGTGGGAACGACGCAGGTCGTCGAGATACTCGTCGCGCTTGTTCTCCGCGACGACCAACTCCCCCAGCAGCTCGGCCTTGGATCGGGGATCGGCGTCGGCGAGGGCCTCGAGGTCGAGGACCTCGGTTCCTGCTGCCTGCGTCGAGGGTCCGTCGGTCCCGGCCTGCGGGTCGGTGTCGACGCCAGGGTCGTCACCCGCGTTCGCGGCGTGGGCCGCAGCGGCAGCGGCAGCGCTGGCATCGGCACCGACGTCATCGGTGAGCACGGCATCCTCGGCGGCCGCAGCGTCACCGGGGGCGTCGGCGGCGGGCGGTGTCGGGGGTGTCTCGGCACCCCCATCAACGGGAACCCCCTCCGGGGTGGTCCCCTCGGGGGCGGCGTCGGGTTGCTGAGGTGAATCGGTCACGATGGCTGGCCTCGAAAGCGGGTTGCGAGCTTGTGGTGGTCGTGATGATGTCGGTGGGGCGGCCCGTCGGGCCGCCCCACCCGTGCGATCAACCGGCGTTGACCTGGATCCTGCGGGGCTTGGCGTCCTCCGCCTTCGGGACCGCGATCGTCAGCAGCCCGTCGCGGTAGGTCGCCTCGACACGGTCGCCGTCGACGCGGTCCGGGAGCCGCACGGCCCGGTGGAACCGGCCGAACTGACGCTCCAGGCGACGGAAGCCGTCGGCGGACTTGTCGGCGTAGAACGGCCGCTCCCCGGCGATGGTGAGCACGTTCTCCTCGAGCGAGACCTCGACGTCGTCGGCCGAGACGCTCGGCAGTTCGACGTGGAGAGTGAAACCGTCTTCGGTCTCCTCGACGTCCAGCGCCGGGCTGAACGCCCCGGCCGGGCTCGCGGCGGGTTGCTGGCTGCCACCGAAGGCCTGCCGGAAGGCACGCTCCACCTCGTCCTGAAGCGACGAAACGTTGCGTACGGGGTCGTAGCGGGAGATGGCCATCTCGACTGCCTCCTCTTCGATGTGGGGGTGTGTGGATCAGTGATGGGTGTGGATCGGTGATGGGTGGTGTCGTGACCCGGGGTGGGGGTGCTACGGGCTGGTGCGCTCACCCCGGTGGGCGCACCAGCCGTCGAGCGTGGCGTCAGCCAGAAGCCTGCTGGTCGTCGCCCTCGTCGACCACCTCGGCGTCGACGATGTCCTCGTCCTGCTCGCTGGAGCCTTCCGCGTCACCGGCGGATTCGCCCGCGGTCGCCTCGGCCTCCTGGCTGGTTGCCGCGTAGATCGCTTCGGCGAGCTGCTGGCTCTTGGTGCCGACCGTCTCCATGGCGGCCTTGACGGCGTCCGTGTCGTCGCCCTTCAGGGCCTCGCGCAGGTCGTTGACGGCCTGTTCGATGTCGGCCTTGGTGGCTTCGTCGACCTTGTCGCCGTGCTCCTTCAGGGTCTTGTCCGTCGAGTAGACGAGCGAGTCCGCCTGGTTGCGCAGCTCGATGGTCTCGCGACGCTGGCGGTCCTCGTCGGCGTGCGCCTCGGCGTCCTGGATCATCTGCTCGATGTCGTCCTTCGGTAGCGCGGAGCCACCGGTGATCGTCATCGACTGTTCCTTGTTGGTGCCGAGGTCCTTGGCGTTGACGTGCACGATGCCGTTGGCGTCGATGTCGAAGGTGACCTCGATCTGGGGCAGGCCACGGGGCGCCGGCGGCAGGTCGGTCAGCATGAACTTGCCGAGCGTCTTGTTGTCGCTGACCAGTTCACGCTCGCCCTGCAGCACGTGGATCTCCACCGACGGCTGGTTGTCGTCAGCCGTGGTGAACACCTCGGAGCGCTTGGTCGGGATGGTGGTGTTGCGCTCGATCAGCTTGTGGGTGATGCCACCCTTGGTCTCGATGCCGAGCGACAGCGGGGTGACGTCCAGCAGGAGCACGTCCTTGACGTCGCCCTTGAGCACGCCGGCCTGCAGCGCCGCACCGATGGCCACGACCTCGTCGGGGTTGACGCCCTTGTGGGGCTCCTTGCCCGAGAGCAGGTCCTTGACCAGGTCCTGCACCGCCGGGATGCGGGTCGAGCCACCGACGAGGATGACGTGGTCGATGTTCGACACGTCGCCGCCGGCGTCCTTCAGCGCACGCTTGAAGGGGCCCTTGAGCCGGTCGAGCAGGTCACCGGTCAGTTCGTTGAACTTGGAGCGCGACAGGGTCTGCTCGAAGTGCTGCGGACCGGCGTCGGTCGCGGTCAGGAACGGCAGGTTGATCGTGGTCTCCTGCGACGAGGAGAGCTCGATCTTGGCCTTCTCGGCTGCTTCGCGCAGACGCTGGATGGCCATCTTGTCCTTGGAGAGGTCGACGCCCTGCTCGTTCTTGAAGGTCGTCAGCATCCAGTCGATGAGGTGCTGGTCCCAGTCGTCACCACCGAGCTTCGAGTCGCCGGCGGTCGACTTGACGTCGAACACGCCTTCGGCGATCTCCAGCACGGACACGTCGTAGGTCCCACCGCCGAGGTCGAAGACGAGGACGGTCTGCTCGTCCTCCTTCTCGAGGCCGTAGGCGAGCGCCGCGGCGGTCGGCTCGGCGACCAGACGCAGCACCTCGAGCCCGGCGATCTCGCCAGCCTCCTTGGTGGCCTGCCGCTGTGCGTCGTCGAAGTACGCGGGGACGGTGATGACCGCCTGGGTCACGTCGTCGCCGAGGTAGGCCTCCGCGTCC
>PWLR01000202.1 GCA_003558435.1 Nitriliruptoraceae bacterium
CGCCGATGGTACTGCTGGGGCAACCCGGTGGGAGAGTAGGTCGCCGCGGGAACCACACAGGACGAGGCCGCCCCACACGGGGCGGCCTCAACCTGTATCACCACCAAACACCACCCACCCACCCGCATCGACCCCCAGCGACCGCAAGCCCATCGGGTGTCGTTCCACTGGGTGGCGTTGGCACCCTGGTCTGCCGTGTAGGCCGTTGGCCGTGATCTCGCTGTAGGCTCAGATCCATCCGACGACACGGTGGTGATGGTGGGCACAACTGGGCGAAGGGGTGTCGATCGCGGCAACGTTGCCTATCGGCTCATGGCCGGACTGGCGGTGCTGTTCATCCGGTCGATGCGGTGGAAACTCACCGTGGTCGGGTTGGACAACGTGCCCCGTACCGGCGGGGCGGTACTCACGTGGAACCACACCTCGCACATGGACTTCATCCTCGCTGCCTGGGGACCTCGGCGCTTGAAGCGCCTTCCACGATTCCTCGCGAAGCGTGAGCTCTGGTCGTCCTGGTTCAGCCGTCGGGTCGTCACGGCTGTTGGCGCTGTGCCCGTCGACCGCACCTCGGGCCAGGGCCGCGCACGGTCGTTCGAGGTAGCGGTCGAAGCGCTGCGTGACGGAGCGATCGTCGCGATCGCACCGGAAGGCACGATCTCCTCATCCTTCGAACCCCTGCCGTTCCGGGCCGGGGCGGTGCGCATGGCCCAGGCTGCTGGGGTCCCGATCATCCCTTGTGCCACGTGGGGTGGTCATCGCTTGGTCACCTACGGCCACGGTTTCTCCCCGCGCCGGGCATGGCGGATCCCCGTGACCGTGCGCTACGGCGAGCCGATCCACGTCGGCGCCGATGAGGACATCCACACGGCGACCGATCGGCTGCGTCGCGTGACGGTCGCGCTCGTCCACGAGATCCAGGAGCACTACCCGGATGGCAACCCGGCCGGGGCGTGGTGGGTGCCGGCCCGTCTCGGCGGCGGCGCGCCCTCCCCTGAGCCCGACCCTGCGACCTCGATCGAGGATCCGGGTCCGCCCGGTGACCCGCCGCTCGGGCCCCTCGAGCCGGATCCGGCCGATGGGGCCGCTGATCTCGCGCCGGGTGAGCGCTCCACCACCGACCGGCGAGACGCGATCGGTTGAACGCCATCGCTGGTCGCGGCCGTCGCCGCCCCGGCGGCGCACGCTTCCGGCACCGGTGCTCCGCCGGCCGGCTCGCCCCACCTTCCCCGCCATGCAGATGCGTCCGACGTCGAACCGAACCGCCGGTGACCTCCGGCGTTCCCCAGCCGCGAGGCATGCCGCGATGCCACGACCAGATGACCCTTCGAATCCTGCCGCGGGCCTGGTCTATCGGTTCGCCGCCTGGCTGGCCTTCGCCGTGATGCGCCTTCAGCGATGGCGGTTCACGGTCGAGGGTGGCGAGTACCTGCCTCTGGTCGGCGGTGCGGTCATCGTGTCGAACCACACCTCCTTCTGGGACTTCTTCACCACTGGACGGTTCCCGTACATCGGCCGGGGGCGGCCGGTGCGGATCCTGGCCAAGGAATCGTTGTTCCGTGTCCCGGTCTTCGGGTATTGCATGCGTAAGGCCGAACACATCCCCGTTCACCGCGGCTCGGGGACCAAGGCCCTGTCCAGTGCGGTCGAGGCGCTGCGGGATGGCGAGTTCGTGTTGGTACTGCCGGAACAGACGATCTCGCCCGCGTTCGAGCTCCTCCCGTTCAAGCGCGGTGCGGCACGCATGGCCGGTATGGCCGGTGTGCCCCTGATCCCGGCCGTCTCCTGGGGTTCTCATCGCTTCCACACGGTCGGTCGTCGTCCGCGATGGGTGTGGAAGTTGCCCGTCACCGTCCGTTACGGCGAGCCCCTCGTCGTCGGGTCCGACGACGATCACGTGGAGGTCATGTCCGAGCTGCGCCGACGGATCTCGGTCCTGCTCGATGAGGTGCAACGTGGCTACCCGGATGGCACGCCCGACGGAGCATGGTGGGTACCCGCCCGGCTCGGAGGGGGCGCGCCGACGCCGGAGGATGCAGAGGCGTTCCTGCGCCGCGTCGCCGATGGCTGGCGGAGCCCGCCTGAGCGACGCCGGTCTGCCTGATCGCCGACTGAACGGTCGTTGCAGCGCGCCTGGCGTCGCACATGCGCAGTTGGTCGAACGTCCCCCCGCTGGTCGGTGTGACCCCCGGTAGCGTCAGGAGTCACCGGGCCGGATCACCGTTGACCGGCTGTTGGGGGTACACGTGCGCAAGAAGGCCGAGGGCCCCACCCCTGCGTCGGCGGGGAGGCTCGCCGGCGTCGTTCTCCGCCCCCGGATGACGCTGCTCGCGGTGTTCCTCTTGCTCGCGGTGGTCGGTCTCGTGATGGCGTATCTCCCGCAGACCGTTGCCGCGGGGGGCGAAGGCGACGATGCCTGGCGACTACGGGTGGCGCCGGGGATCACGGCACCGTCGCTGCACCTCGAGGGCCCGGGGGGGGATCAGCGCGCCGAGGGGTTCGATCTCGATGCGTCGCTCGAGTCGACGGTGATCTGGCAGACCGACGGGTACGAGTCCGCGACGGCCACCGCAGCAGCGGCGACCGTGGTGGCCGGTCCGACACCCAGGCAGGCAGGCTCCATCCGAGTGACCTCGGTCGAGCGCGGCGTGGGTGAGGCCGTCATCGAGCGGGTGCTGTGGCGACGGATCCACGTCGCGGTGCTACCGGCCGAGGTGTGGGTCACCGACCTGGCCGCCATCGGGCGCTCCGGAGAGGTGCGGGAGGTCGTCGCCGAGCTGCCGCCGCCCGTGGCGCCTCCCGAGCCGGAGCCGACGGGCTGAGCCGAGGGTCCAGGCAACAGAGGACGTCCTTCGGCGCGTACCCGGGTGGGGTCCGTGACCGCGTGCGCCGGTCGAGGTGACTGCTGCTCCGGCACCTCGACCGGCGCCGATCTCGCTCAGGAACGTTCAGGTCTGCCGGGCGGCGATGGCGTCGGCCTTCGCGACGGTCTCACGGGCCTGCTCGACGTGCAGGTTCTCGATCATCCGCCCGTCCACGGTCACCACGCCCCGACCTTGCGCGCGCGCTTCCTCGAAGGCATCGATCACGCGTCGGGCGTGGGCGACCTCGTCCTCGCTGGGCGCGAAGATGCGGTTGCAGGGCTCGAGTTGTTTCGGGTGGATCAGGGTCTTGCCGTCGAAGCCGTAGTCGCGGCCCTGACGGCACTCGGATTCGAAGCCCTCCTCGTCATCGAGATCGTTGAAGACCCCGTCGAGGATGACCTTCCCCGCTTCGCGAACAGCGAGCACCAACCACGACAACGAGGTGAGCAGCGGTGCACGTCCGGGGACGTGCACGGCGCGGAGTTCCTTGGCCAGGTCGTTCGTGCCGACGACGAAGGTGGTGAGACGCTCCGAACTGGACGCGATCGCCTTGGCGTTCAACACGGCTGCCGGTGTCTCCAACATGGCCCAGATACGAAGATGTGCGGGCGCGCCCGCGGCGCTGAGCGCCTCCCCGATGGTCCGGACGTCGTTGACGGAACCGACCTTCGGTACGAGCAGCGCGTCGGGGCCGGCCTGAGCGATGGCCTGGACATCCGCGCGGAACCACTCCGTGTCGATCCCGTTCGAACGGATCACGACCTCACGATCGCCGTACCGCTCGTCGCTGGCTGCTTCGCAGACGCGGGCGCGCGCCTCGGCCTTGGCGTCCGGGGCGACCGCGTCCTCGAGGTCCAGGATCAGCGCGTCGGCCGGCAGGCTCGCGGCCTTCTCGAGCGCACGGGCGTTCGCCCCGGGCATGTACAGCACACTGCGGCGGGGTCGCAACGTCTCGGGGTTGGTGGTGTCGCTCATAGGGCGTAGGCCTCCGCAAGGTCGGTGTCACGTTCTGCCAGACTTCGGGCCAGATCGAGCACCACCAGGCACTGCTTGTAGGTCGCATCGTCCTGCATCTTGCCGTCGATCATCACCGCGCCCGAGCCATCACCCATCTCCTCGACCACGCGCTTGGCCCAGGCGACCTCGGCCGGTTCAGGCGAGAAGACCTTCTTGGCGATGTCGATCTGGACCGGGTGCAGGCTCCACGCACCGACACACCCGAGTAGGTAGGCGTTGCGGAACTGGTCCTCACAGGCGATCGTGTCCTTGATGTCGCCGAAAGGCCCGTAGTAGGGCAGGATCCCGGCGGTGCCGCAGGCGTCCACCATGCGGGCGACGGTGTAGTGCCACAGGTCCTGCTGGTAGGTGGCGCGAGCACCCTCCACCTCGCCGTTCTGCGGGTCCTGCCGGACCAGGTAGCCGGGATGGCCCCCACCGACCCGCGTGGTCTTCATCCGTCGGTCCGCGGCGAGGTCGGCCGGGCCGAGCGACAAACCCTGCATCCGGGGGGACGCCAGGCAGATCTCCTCGACGTTGGCCATCCCGCGCGCGGTCTCCAGGATGGCATGCACCAGGATCGGCCGCGAGAGTCCGGCCTTGGCCTCCAACTGCGCCAGGAACCGGTCGACGTAGTGGATGTCCTCAGCACCCTCGACCTTGGGCACCATGATCACGTCGAGTTGCTCACCGATCTCGCCGACCAGCGTCGTGAGGTCGTCGAGGATCCACGGCGAGTCGAGCGCGTTGACCCGCGTCCACAGCTGGGTGGGTCCCATGTCGACGGTCCGACCGACCTCGACCAGACCCGCCCTCGCCGCGTCCTTGTTGTCGGCCTGAACCGCGTCTTCGAGGTTGCCGAGCAGCACGTCGACCTTCGGCGCGATGTCGGGGACCTTGCCGACCATCTTCGGGTTCGACGGGTCGAAGAAGTGGATCATCCGCGAAGGGCGGAAGGGGATCTCGCGTAGCGGCTCGGGTGCGCCGATCGCCAGTGGCTGGAAGAAGTCTTTGGGGCTGCGCACGATGGATGGCCCTCCTTGAGCTCGCGCTACGTTCATGGCAGACGCTAGGCGCGGTAGGCCGCAGGATGCGAACCGAGCGACACTCTCCGAGCCGTCGTCCGGTTCCCGGCGCCGCGCCACCACCCCGGAAGGCCCGGACGGCGTCCCAGCTCACGGTAGGAGATGCGATGCCCACGGCCGATTTCGGACGGTTCTTCGACGACTTCGAGGTGGGGGACGTCTACAAGCACTGGCCTGGGAAGACCATCACCCAGGCCGAGGACATCTTGTTCTGCTCGATCACGATGAACCAGCACCCGCTGCACAGCGACGACAACTACGCCGCGGTCGCCACACCGCATGGCAAGGCCATGGTGGTCGGCAACCTCGTCTACTCGATCGTGCTGGGCCAATCGGTCCCGGACGTCTCCGGTCGGGCGATCGCCAACCTCGAGATCGAGTCGCTCAAGCACGCCAACCCCACGTTCCACGGTGACACGATCTATTCCGAGACCGAGGTGCTGGAGGTGCGAGCGTCGAGGTCGAAGGAGGATCGAGGGATCGTCAAGGTCCGCACCATCGGCTACACCCAGGACGGCACCGTGGTCTGCGAGTTCACCCGGAGCGTGCTGGTGCCGAGGCGCGGGCACGAGTTCGATGGCCAACCGGGTCGACCAGAGCCGCGCGTGGACGGCTGAAAGGGCACTCAACGCACGACCGCGCCGGTCGAACGGGGGTGATGTGGAGATCCACCGGGCACCGGGCCCGCCGCGGACCAACATCGTGATCTCGGGCGGGCGACGGATCGCGGTACTGGAGGTGAGCGGCACCAGGGACCGCGGGGCGGTCCACCATGCCGATCGAACCCGCTGGAGCCTGCAGCGTCCGCCTGGCGCTACCGAGTGGTGGATCTTCGACGATGCCGGCGAGCCGCTCGGCACGTTGGCCCGCACCAACCTGGTCCGCGAGCGGTTCACCCTCGAGATCGCCGGGACCAACGTCACGTTCGTGCCGCTGAGCAAGCCCTGGCAGCGGCGATGGAGCGTGGTCGACACCGCCGATCGCGAGCTCATCGAGGTCGTCCAGCGCCCGCTCTCGCGGACCGTGCACGACCTGCTGCTCCGATCGGGTGACGTCCCGGCGGAGCTTCCCTTGGCGGTGGCGTGGACGGTCGCGCTCGCCACGAGCATCCGCATCGGCGAGGCCCGTGGCGCGCGTTGGAGCCTGCGATGAACGGGGTTGCGCAGGGACCTCGGCGCGGGCGGAGCAGGTTTCTGCGGGGTTAAGGCGCGGAGAGGGTCCGGTGAAATCGAGCCTCGAACGTCTCAGGTGGTCGACGACCTACGACCTCGGGTCTTAGGCTGTCGGCATGGGACTTCGACTCGGTATCGACCTCGATGGCGTGGTCGCGGACTTCAACCGCGGCTGGACGCGGGCGTACAACATCGGCTTCGACGCGCAGTTGGTGCCGGAGATGGTCACCACCTGGGACAGCCCGCTCGAGCTCACGCACTTCCCCGACATGGCCGCCTTCTGGGGTTGGGCGCGGGACCATGGCGGACACAGCGTCTTCCGCCATCTCGAGCCGTACCCGAGCGCCCTCGACTCGCTGCGGAGGCTGGACGGCCTCGGTCACGACATCGTGATCATCACCGCCAAGCCGGACTGGGCGATCCACGACACCCTGCAGTGGCTCGCCGAGCACCGCATCCCCACCCGTGAGATCCACATCACCGAGGCCAAGCACGCCGTCACCTGTGACGTCTACCTCGACGACTCACCGGATCAGGTCGCCCGGATCGCTGCCGCCCGATCGGCGACCGCGACCGTATGCCGGTTCGTTCGTGCCTGGAACGACCCGGTGAAGGGTGCGGTCGACGTGCACGACTGGGACGAGTTCCGACGCACTGTCGCGGAACTGGAGCAGACCCGGGTGGCCTGAGCCGGAAGGGTCCACCGGCCGTGGGCCAGCTCACCGAAGCGTCCACCGCGCCCCGCGGCGGAGCACGACCGAACCACCCCAACAGCAGCCGGACGGATCGTGCCGATCCGCCCGGTCCCTCACGATCCAGGAGCACATCGCATATGAAGAGCCGGAAGTGGGCCGCGTTCCTCGCGGCGAGCCTGATCCTCGCCGCCTGCGGCAACGGTGACGACGCCGTCGATGAACCCGAGGTCGACGAGACCGAGGACGGCGAGGTCGACGAACCCGATGATGTGGAGGACGACCCGGCGGCGACCGGTGACGTGCCGGCCGACTGGCCGGAGGAGCTCGTGCTCACCCTCCAGCCCGCCGAGAACCCCGAAGCACTGATCGACGACGCCGACGTCTTGGCCGGGCTGCTGGCCGACCGTCTCGGCATCGACGTCAGCGCGACCGTGCCGGACGACTACCAGGCCGTGATCGTCGGTCTGCAGACCGGTGCCGCGGACATCGGGGGTGGCTTCGGTCCGGTCAACGTCGCGCGCGCCATGGACCAGGCCGGCGCCGAGCCCATCCTCCAGTCGGAGCGGTTCGGCGAGTTCCTCTACGTCTCGCAGTGGTTCACCAACGACCCCGACACCTTCTGCAGTGACGAGCCGGTCGAGGAGATCTACGAGGAGGACGGCGAGGAGTACACGATGCTCTTCTGCAACGGCGTCAACGAGGCGGAGACCTCCGAAGAGGGCCCGATCGGTCTCGATGCCCTCGCGGACGTGGGCGACGTCCCGATCTCGTTCGTCTCGGAGGGTTCCGCCTCCGGCCAGGTCTTCCCCGCCTTCGGCCTGATCGAAGCCGGCTTCGACCTCGGTGAGCTCGACACGTTCACCTCGGGAGGTCACCCGGAGTCGGTCCTGTCGGTCTACAACGACGACGCCACCGTCGGTGTCTCCTACAACGATGCCCGCGAGGACCTCGTGGCCGAGTTCGCCGACGTCGGGGAGCAGGTCGTCGTGTTCGCCTGGTCGGCTCCGATCCCCAACGACGGCTTCGTCGTCCGGGGTGACCTGCCGGACGACCTGAAGCAGGCCATCGCCGACGCCCTGCTCGACGTCGCGCAGGACGAGCAGGACGGTGCGGTCCTGCTCGAGCTGTACAACATCGACGGGTTCCGTCCGGCCGACCCGGCCGACTTCGAGAACGCCCGTCAGGTCGACCAGGAGCTCGGCGAGCTCCTCGGCTGATCGACAAACCAGCACCTACGCTCGGTCGGGCCGTGTGGCGCACGGCGCCATGCGGCCCGACGGGCACAGGGAGCCACACCACGTGATCACCTTCGAGAACGCGTCCGTGACCTATCCGGGTGGGGTGCAGGCGCTCAGGGACGTCTCCCTGGAACTCGGGGACGGCGAATTCGTCGTGATCGTCGGGCTCTCGGGCGCCGGGAAATCGACGCTGATCCGAGCCGTGAACGGTCTGGTCCCGCTCACCAGCGGGACCTGCCGGGTCGGGGACCAGGTGGTCGACGCACACGACAAGAAGGCGATCCGCGCCCTGCGTGCCGAGGTCGGGATGATCTTCCAGACCCACAACCTGGTGAAGCGCACCACCGTGCTCAACAACGTGCTGATGGGCCGCCTGCACCGAACCGCGACGTGGCGAACCCTTTTGGGGGCCTACACCAAGGGCGATGTCGAGCTGGCGATGCAGGCGCTCGAACGGGTCGAGATCGTCGAGAAGGCCTACGTCCGGGCCTCGAACCTCTCGGGTGGCCAGCAGCAGCGTGTCGGCATCGCCCGGGCCCTGGCCCAGGAACCCAAGGTCGTGCTCGCCGACGAGCCGACCGCCTCGCTCGATCCGCCGACCAGCCATCTCGTGATGCGGGACCTGAAGTCCATCTGTCGTGATCTGAACATCACGATGTTGGTCAACCTGCCCTTCCTCGACCTCGCTCGGGCCTACGGCGATCGCATCGTCGGGTTACGTGCGGGAGAGTTGGTCTACGACGGTCCGGCCGAGGAGGCCGACGAGAACGTCTTCCGCGACATCTACGGCCGCAGCCTGACGGCCGACGACGTGTTGGAGAAGGAAGGCTCGCTGTGAGCGCAGTCCCGGCTGCGCCGTCGAGCCGCCCCGGCTCCGCCCGGCCCGACAAGCCGCCGCCCCCGCCGTTCGTCCTGTGGGGCTCGCTCGGACTCGTCGGCCTCACCCTGGTCCTCGGTTGGGATTGGGAGTACGGCATCGGGTTCTCGCTCCGGGACATCTACGACAACCTCGGGCGCTACAACCCGGTCCTCGAAGGGGTGCGCAACCTCGACTGGTCCACTCTGGCCTCGCCGACCGTGCTCGCCGGATTCGCCGAGACCTTCCAGATGGCGGCCATCGCCACGATCCTCGGCGGCATCGTCGCCCTGCCCCTGGCACTGTTGAACTCGGTCACCGGAGCACCGAACACGTTCGTCTACGTCGCCGTGAAGAACTTCAACAGCTTCATCCGCGCGATCCCGGACCTGATCTACGCGGTGTTCTTCGTGGCCGCGATCGGCCGGGGCGCGTTGCCGGGCGTGCTCGCGTTGTTCTTCCTGTCGATCGCCGTCATCGCGAAGCTGACCAGTGACATCGTCGATGGCATCGACCAGGGACCGGTCGAATCCGCGCGGGCCTCCGGAGCGTCCCACACCCAGATGGTCAAGACCGCCGTGCTGCCCCAGATACTGCCCGGCTACACCTCGTTCGCGCTGTACACCTTCGAGATCAACCTGCGCGGTTCGGCGGTGCTCGGGTTCGTCGGCGCGGGTGGCATCGGTGAGGTGTTCAACAACTACTACCAGCGCGGGTGGTACGACCGTCTCGTCGCGGTGGTGATCGGCTTCTTCGTGGTCGTGTTCATCGTGGACCGCATCTCGATCGCGGTCCGGAAACGACTCCTCTGATGGCCCGGACATCCACCGGGGGCATGACCGACGCGCAGGCACAGCAGCGCTCCGAAGACATCGTGCGTCCCGAGAAGCCGTTCAACCGCTTCCGGTGGACCGTCACGATCACCCTGCTCGTGTTGTTCTTCGTCACCTCAGCCACCGTCGACATCGAACTCTCCCAGCTCGCGGCTCTGCCGGAACGCACCTTGTTCTACCTGGGACTGATGTACACGCCACCGGACGTCACCGAGGCTCCCTCGGCGATCACCGCCATGATCGAGTCGCTCGGCATGGCGTGGATCGGCACCATGATCGGTGCGGTGGTGTCGTTCCCGCTCGCGTTCCTCGCGGCGACCAACCTGTTCGGCAAGCCGGTGGTCTTCGCCGCCCGACAGATCCTCAACTTCTTCCGTTCCGTGCCGGAGATCGTCTTCCTGATCCTGTTGCTGCCGGTCACGGGGCTCAGTCCGGTCACCGTCGCGTTGGCGCTCGGGATCAGTTCGATCGGCACGCTCGGCAAGTTGGGCGCCGAGGTGATCGAGGGCATCGAGGGCGGCCCGGTCGAGGCCGCGGCGGCGGCCGGTGGTGGTCGCCTGCAGCGCATCCGCTGGGCGGTCATCCCCCAGGTCATCCCGGAGATCGTCGCGCTGTGGCTCTACCGCTTCGAGATCAACATCCGGAACTCCGCGGTCGCCGGGGCGGTCGGAGCCGGTGGCATCGGCACGCTGCTCGTCCGCCAGATCGGGCAGGTCCGCGAGTGGGCGGCCGCGGGTACCTCGCTGGCCATCATGGTCATCATCACGCTGCTCGTGGACACCATCAGCGGTCGGGTCCGTCGGCGCATCATCCGGGGGCCGACCCGTGCCGTCGATCTCGGCGCCAACGCCGGGGAGCAGCCCGAGGGCACCGGCCCCGGCGCAGGCCCGAAGCGGGAGGGTCCCACCGGTAGCGTGGGCGGAGGATCGTTCGTACCGGTCTGAGGTGAGGCCGAGCCGGATGGGTGCGCCCGCCCCGGTCGACCCGCGCCCATCCGTCACCGTTCGCACGCACCCGAACCTCATCCGGGTGCTACCCGGAAGGAAGCCCCCCATCGTCACCACGCCGGACGCCGCGCCGTCAGGGCTGCAACGTCGCACGCGCCAGGTGCGCGAGGCCGACGAAGCGCAGCGGCTCGCCCCGATCGCGACCCGTGCCGCCGACACCCGCGGACGCGACCGGGAGGAGACGGAGGACGCCTACCGCACCGCCTTCGAACGGGACCGGGACCGCATCCTGCACTCGAAGGCGTTCCGACGGCTGAAGCACAAGACCCAGGTGTTCTTGAACCCCGACGGTGACCACTTCGTCACCCGGTTGACCCACACCCTCCAGGTCGCGCAGGTCGGTCGGTCGATCGCCAACGCGCTGGGGCTGAACGAGCCGCTCACGGAGGCCATCTGCCTCGGCCACGACATCGGGCACGCGCCGTTCGGTCACACCGGTGAGGATGCGTTGACGCCCTTCGTCGACGGCGAGTGGCAACACGCGATCCACGGTGTGCGTGTGGTCGAGCTGCTCGAGCCGTTGAACCTCACCTTCGAGGTCCGTGACGGCATCCGCCAGTCGTCGTGGAAGAACGACCCACCGCCCTCGACCCCCGAGGGTTGGGTCTGCCGGTTCGCCGACCGCATCGCCTACCTCGCCCACGATGCGCAGGATGCGATGCGGGCCGGGGTGCTGCGTCCCGACGACATCCCGGCTGCGTACCGGGAGATGTTCGGGTCGCCCGGACGGGTGTGGATCGACTCGATGGTGACCATGGTCGTCGACGCGTCCGTCGCGGAGGGCTGGGTCACGATGGCACCCGAACCACTGGCGGTCATGCACGAACTGCGGGAGTGGATGTTCGAACACGTCTACCTGCGGCCCGATGCCCGCATCCAGGCGACCCGGGCGGTGAAGGTCATCGGCGACCTGGTCGAGTGGTACGCCGCCCATCCCGAGGAGGTTCCCGGCGACTACCGGCTCGCCGACTCCGGGGACCTGCAGGCGGCCGTCGACTACGTGGCGGGCATGAGCGACAAGTACGCGATCCGGGTCCACGACGAGCGGTTCCGGCCGGCCGGGCTGTACTGATGGCCGACCCCGGCACCGAGCGGATGGCCGCGACCCGGTGGGTGGAGCAGCTACCGTTCCGGCCGTGAGCTCCCCGAGGACACGCGATGCCGGCACCGCCGATCTACCGGCGGTGGCAGCCATCTACACCCACTACGTGCTCAACACGACCACGACGTTCAACACCGAGGTGCGGACCCCGCGCGAATGGGTGGACCGCTACCAGGGCGAGGTCCGCGACGGCCGGTACCACCTGATCGTCGCCGAGATGGCGGGTGTCGTCGCCGGGTACGTGGAGACCCACCGCTTCCGTCCGAAGCCCGCCTACGACCGATCACTCGAACTGTCGGTCTACGTCGCTCCGGGCGCGATCGGTGGGGGGGTGGGAGCGGCGCTGTTCGAGGCGTTGTTCGCACGGCTCGACGGCGATGAGCGTTTCCACCGCGCGTACTCGATCATCGCGCTGCCCAACGATGTGTCGGTGGCGTTCCATGAGCGGTGGGGCTTCGTTCACCGTGGCACCCTGTACGAGGCCGGCCACAAGTTCGGCCGGTACCTCGATGTCGCCTACTACGAACGAGCCCTATGACCTCCGACGATGCCAGCCCCGGCCACGACGACCGCACCGCCGTGGACCCCGGTCCCGCCGATGTGCCCGCTCCCGACCTCCCGGAGCTGCAGCCGCATCAGGTCTTCGACCGGGTCGGGGGACTCCCCGCCTTCGAAGCCCTGGTGGAGTCGTTCTACGCACGTGTCGAACAGGACGAGTTGTTGCGACCGATGTACCCGGAGGATCTTGAACCGGGCAAGCGACATCTCACGCTGTTCCTGGCCCAGTACTGGGGTGGCGGCAACCTCTACGGCGACGAGCGGGGCCACCCGCGGCTGAGGATGCGACACGCCCCGTTCCCGATCACCCCGGAGGCCGCGTTGCACTGGGCGGAGAACATGGCGGCGGCGATCGGTGAGCAGGACTTCCCTCCGGAGGTCGACGCGCTGCTGCTCGGTTACGTGGGTCGGGCGACACCCACGTTGATCAACCAACTGCCCGACGAGGTACGCACCCTTCCCGAGCGCGGCGCCCGGTGAACCGCGTGACGGTCGCTGCGCTGTGTTCCGACCGAGCCCGCGACGCGTCGGGGAACGCACCTTCCGGGCATCGGCCAGAACACCGGCACCGACGCCGAACCCGCTTGGGCTTGGCCGCACTGCTCGGCGGGGCGGCCATCGTGCATGTCGCGGTGCCGCGGCCGTTCGAGAGCATGGTCCCGCGCTGGTTGCCCGGCGCCGCATCTGCCTGGAACCTCGCCAGTGCCCTCGCCGAGGGGGTGGCGGCGGCGCTGTTGGCGTCACGGCGGACCAGTCGGCTCGGCGGGGCGGTGGCCGCGGGCACGTTCACGGTCGTGTTCGTCGCCAACGTGCAGGCGGCGGTGGACGGAGGGATGCGGGCGCTACCGGGTTGGTTGGCCTCGCGCGAGGCTGCCGTGCTCAGGCTGCCGTTACAGGTACCGCTCGTGTGGTGGTCGTGGCGGCTCACGCGGCCCGAGCGCTGCGGCGGCACCTAGGCGCGGCGTCCGCTGGGTTCCCCCTGGCAGGTTCCGACCCCGACGGTGGGCGCTCTACCCTCTGGCCATCCCCCAGTCGCGGCCGGTCGTGTCGCGAACCGTCATGCCAGGAGCACCAGTGAACATCCTCGTTGCCGACAAGCTCGCGGAGTCGGGCGTCGCCGCCCTCAGCGCCCATCACCACGTGGACGTCAAGACGGGACTCTCCAAGGACGAACTGGTCGCGATCGCCGGTGGCTACGAGGCGATCGTGGTGCGCTCCGCGACGACGATCGATGCCGACATCATCGCGGCCGCGTCCCGCCTGCGGGTGATCGCGCGCGCCGGGGTCGGGCTCGACAACGTCGATGTCGATGCCGCGACCAAGGCCGGCGTCATCGTCTGCAACGCCCCGCAGTCGAACGTCATCTCGGCCGCGGAACACACCGTCGCGCTGCTGCTGTCGCTCGCGCGCAACATCCCCCAGTCGCATGCGGCACTGATCGAGGGCCGCTGGGAACGCTCGGCATGGACCGGGACCGAACTGCACGACAAGGTCCTGGGGGTGCTCGGGCTCGGTCGGATCGGCACGCTCGTGGCGCAGCGCTGCCATGCGTTCGGCATGCGCCTGGTGGCCTACGACCCCTTCGTCGCACCCGAGCGTGCGGCACGGCTGGGCGTGGAACTGATCCCGACGGTCGACGAGGTACTGGCCCGTGCCGACTTCGTGACCGTGCACCTGCCCAAGACCACGGAGACGATCGGTCTGCTCGACGCCGAGCGGCTCGCGAAGATGAAGCCCACCGCGCGACTGCTGAACGTCGCCCGTGGTGGCATCGTGGTCGAGGCCGATCTGGCGCAGGCGCTGGAGGACGGCGTCATCGCCGGTGCGGCCATCGACGTGTTCGCGACCGAGCCGACCACGGTGTCACCGCTGTTCGGGCTGCCCAACGCGATCGTGACCCCCCACCTCGGTGCCTCCACCGAGGAAGCGCAGGACAAGGCCGGCACGCAGGTCGCCGACTACGTCAATCTGGCGCTCGCCGGGGAGTTCGTGCCGTCGGCGGTCAACGTCCAGGGCGGCCCGATCGACGACCTGATCAAGCCCTACCTGCCGCTCGGTGACGAACTCGGTCGGCTGCTCACCGCGTTGGGGGAGCAGGGCCTCGGCAGCGAGATCACGGTGGAGTACCTCGGGGACATCGCCGATGCGGATTGCCGCACGCTGGGGCTGTCGGTCCTGAAGGGGCTGCTCTCGCCGGTCTCGAGCGAACCGGTCACCTTCGTCAACGCCCCGCTGTTGGCCGACGAACGTGGTCTACACATCCGGGAGATCTCGGATCACACCAGTGAGGACTACGTGTCGGTGTTGCGCGTCTCGGGCGTGACCCGTGACGGCCGCCCCGTGCGCGTCGCGGGCACCGTGCTCCAGCCCGGGGACCGCGAGCGTCTCACCGAGGTGTGGAACACCCCGGTCGACGTGGAGCCCACCCCCAACATGGCGTTCTTCCGCTACCAGGACCGCCCCGGCGTCGTCGGTACCGTCGGGACCGTGCTCGGCGAGGCCAGCATCAACATCGCCGCTGCCCAGGTCGGGCGCAGCGAGGTCGCCGGCGAGGCGATCATGGCCCTGAGCCTCGACGAGGTCGTGCCCCCCGAGGTCATGGACGAGCTCGTCGAACGCATCGGTGCGACCGAGGGTCGTTCCATCACCCTGGCGTGACGCCCGGATCAGCCGCGGCGCAACGTCAGTACCAACATGCTCATCGCCAACACGCTGTGGGCCGTCCAGGCCGCGGTCCGTAGCCAGTTGGTGTCGACGAGGCGGCGGTGGGCGTCGGCGTCGAACCCGGCACCCAGCACCGTGTGGGCCGGCACGCTGTAGGCGACGGTCACCAACACCGGGATGGCGGCCAGGGCCGCGGCCGCCCACACCATCCAGCGCGGGACGCCGTCAGGCGTCGCGAGCAGCAGCGCGAGGGTGGTCGCGCCCTGCACGGCCCAGGGCAACACGATGACCCAGGTGATCCTGGCCGAATGCGCCGCCTCGTAGGCCGGGAACGAGCTCTCCCCGACGCAGGCGAACAGCGGGTAGTGCACGATCTGGATCGTCCAGATCACGCCCGTCAGCAACAGCGTCGCCGCTGCGTGCACCGCCACCGTGATCACCACGTCCACTCCTTCGCCGGGTCGGATCCTGGCGGGCTGCTCGATCGAGAGCGTTCGTTCCCGCGCGGGCGGCTGGCCGGGTCATGGACCGCGGCGGTCCGGGCAAGCGAGCGGCGTGCCCGCGTCCGGGATCAGGGGACCGTCCGTCGGGCGTGGAACTCCGGGCGATCCCACGCGCCGGTGGTCAACAACTCGGCGAGGTGGAGGGCGGCGTCCCACACCTCGACGTGTCGCACGTACAGCGGGGAGAAGCCGAACCGCAGGAGGTCGGGCGGGCGGTGATCGCCGATGACCCCCCGGGCCATCAGCGCGCGGGTCAGGGCGTAGGCGTGCGGGTGGCGCAGTGACACCTGCGCGCCACGTCGTGCGGGATCCCGGGGGGTGACCACCTCGACGCGATCCCCGCAGGTCGCGTCGACCGCGGCGATGAAGGTGGCGGTCAGCGAGGCGCACTTGGCCGCGACCTCGGCCCGCGCAACCCCCTCCCAGACCTCCAGAGCGGTCTCGAGTGCCGCCATGGACAGCACCGGCGCCGTGCCGTTGAGGAACCTCGCCGCGCCGGCCGCCGGAACGTAGTCGGGGTCGAAATCGAACGGTCGCGCGTGGCCGAACCATCCGGCGATGGGATTGGTGGCCTCCTCGTGCCACCGGCGCGCGACGTAGAGGTAAGCGGGGGACCCCGGACCGCCGTTGAGGTACTTGTAGGTGCACCCGACGGCCAGGTCCGCGCCCCAGGCGTGCAGATCCACGTCCAACGCTCCAGCCGAGTGCGACAGGTCCCACACGGTCACCGCGCCGACCGCGTGCGCGGCGGTCGTCATCGTGACCGGATCGTGGATGCGACCGGTGCGGTAGTCGACATGGGTGAGGCTGAGCACGGCCACCCGGTCGTCGAGATGCTCGAGCAGCTCGGCGCTCGGCACGACCCGCACCTGCAGGTCGCCGACGAGTTCCGCGAGACCGCGTGCCACGTAGAGGTCGGTGGGGAAGTTCGCATCGTCGGTGAGCAGGACGTCGCGGTCGGCCCGCAGCGCTCGCGCGGCGGCGAGGGCCTTGAACAGGTTCGTCGAGGTCGAATCGGTCACGGCCAGCTCGTCGGGGTCGGCACCGATGATCGGTGCCAGGCGCCGGGCCACGCGAACCGGGAGTTCGGCCCACCCGGCATCGTTCCAGCTGCGGATCAGCCCGTTGCCCCACTCGTGTTCGATCAGCTGATGCAGTCGGCTCGCCACAGCGGGCTGGAGGGCTCCGAGCGAATTGCCGTCGAGGTAGAGCACACCCTCGGGCAGGGCGAAGCTGGCACGCGATCTGGCCAGCGGATCGGCCCCATCGGCGGCGAGGCAATCGGTTCGGTCCACGAGGATGCTCCCGGGCGCGACGGCCGAAGCGCGCAAGCGGCCTCGGCGCGAGGTGTGCGGCGACGGTAGCGGCCCGCCTCGGATCGATGAACGGATGGCCGTGGTGCACCGCTTCCCCCATCGCGCCTTGACATCGATACTGACGTCGGTGTCAACTTCTGATGGCGCACCCGACGATGCTCGGATCCGACGCCCACCGCGAGGCCACTCCCTGTGTCCCGCTGTACCCACCAGTCGCCGTTGGCGTCCCACGTCCTCGCGCTCCCGAACCCCGTCTCCCCCCGCAGGAGTTCTCCGTGTCGCTCGCGTTCGTCTTCCCCGGCCAGGGATCCCATCGAGCCGGCGCGCTGGCGCCCTGGGAGCACCACCCGGCGATGGCCGTGCTCGACGAGGTCAGTGTCGGGGTGGGGCGTGACGTTCTCGCCCTCAGCGAGGATCCCACCGCGGGGGGGCGCACCGCCGACGCGCAGCCTGCCATCATGGCGGCGTCGCTGGTGACCTGGCGCGCCCTGACCGAGGCCGGCATCACACCGTCGGTCGTGGCCGGCCACTCCCTCGGTGAGTACACCGCTGCGGTGGCCGCAGGTGTCCTCGGGATCGAGGACGGTGCACGACTGGTCGCCACCCGAGGTGCGGCGATGGGTGAGGCCTGCGCCGCCAACCCCGGCACCATGGCCGCCGTCGTCAAGCTGCACCCGGACGCGGTGACCGTCCTGGTCGATGGCATCGACGGTCTGGTGATCGCCAACGACAACGCTCCCGGTCAGGTGGTCGTCGCCGGGACCCCCGACGCGGTCGCGGCGGTCAAGGACCAGGCCCGCGAGGCCGGCGGGCGGGCCCTGGCCCTGGACGTCGAGGGCGCGTTCCACTCCCCGGCCATGGCGCCCGCCGTCGACCGGGTGCGCGAGGCGATCGACGGGCTCTCGCTGGCCGAGGCGACCGTGCCGCTGGTCGCCGGCGCCTCGGCGTTGCCGCTCCAGGACGGGGCCGCGATCGGTGACGCGCTGGTGGCCGGCATGCTCTCTCCGGTGCGCTGGCGCGAGGTGCAGTTGCGACTCGAGGCCATGGGTGTGACCGATCTGGTGGAGGTGGGGCCCGGTGGCGTACTCGCCGGGCTCGCCAAGCGCACGGTCCCGGAACTGACCGTGCACACCGTGTCGGGCCCTGACGACCTCGATGGCGTGGTCGAGGCCCTGCGCGGTCTGTCACCCGTCCGCTGACCTCCGTCCACCGCTGCTGATCCCGGCTGGATCGTTGCCCGAGCCGGTGACGTCACCGCAAAGCGGGGCACGCGCCCGTTCGGCGACCTAGCCTCGACCCCATCTCCCCGAAGGAACCACCGTGAACCCTCGAGCGACCTGGAAGGCGGCCCTCCCGGTCCGCATCGCCGGACTGGGCTCACACCTGCCGTCACGTGTCGTGACCAACGACGACCTCGCCCAGGTCCTCGATACCAACGACGAGTGGATCCGTTCCCGCACCGGCATCCGGCAGCGTCACTACGCGGCGCCGGAACAGGCCACCTCCGACCTGGCGGTCGAAGCCGGGAAGGCCGCGTTGGCTGACGCCGGGCTCGGCATCGAGGACATCACCTCCATCGTGGTGGCGACCACGACCCCGGACCACACGGTGCCCGGTACCGCCCCGCTGGTGGCGGCCAAGCTCGGCACGGAGATCACGGCGTTCGATGTCAACGCGGCGTGCAGCGGGTTCCTCTACGCCCTGCGGGTGGGCACCGGCTTGGTGGCCACCGGGGACGAGGCGGTGCTGGTGATCGGTGCGGAGACCCTCACCCGCATCATCGACCCGGAGGACCGCAACGTCGCCATCCTGTTCGGCGACGGGGCCGGGGCCGTGGTGCTGGTGCCCGACGACGCCGCGGCGATCGGACCCTTCGACCTCGGTGCCGACGGCTCCGACCCGTCGATGCTGTGGACCGAATCGGGCGGCACGCGCCATCCGGTCGACGCCGCCGTCCTCGAGGCGCGCACGCAGTTCATGACGATGCGCGGTGGTGACGTCTACCGCAACGCCGTCGCGCGGATGTCCGCTTCGTCCCAGGCGGTCCTCGATCGAGCGGGGTTGACCATCGACGACGTGGACCTGTTCATCGGCCACCAGGCGAACATCCGGATCCTCGATGCGGTCGGCAAACGGCTCGGCATCCCGGGAGACAAGGTGCACATCACCGTCGATCAGCACGGCAACACCTCCGCGGCCTCGGTCCCGCTGGCCCTGACCGACGCGCGCGACGCCGGTCGACTCACCACCGGGGACACCGTGCTGCTCACCGCGTTCGGCGCCGGGTTCACCTGGGGCTCCACCCTGCTGACCTGGCAGCCCGGGAGTCCGGGGCGAGCCGCCGACCACGCGGCGGAGACGGCCGTGGACGCCGACGAGGCCGTTGGCACCGTCGAGCAGGACCTGGCCGGCGGGGGAGAGACGGCATGAGCGAACGCATCGCGATCGTCAGCGGCGGCAGCGGCGGCATCGGCGCGGCCACGTGTCTCGCGCTCGCGGCCGGCGGCTACCGGGTGCTCGTCGGCTACGGCGGCAACGAGGCCAAGGCCGCCGAGGTGGCCGAGAAGGCCGGTGGCGGCGCGCAGGCCATCCACCTCGACGTCACCGACGAGGACAGCGTGACCGCGGCGGTGGCGCGTGCCACGGAACTCGGCACCTTGGGCGCGGTGGTCAACAACGCCGGTGTCGCCGACGACGACCTGCTGCTGCGGCTCGACGCCGCACGGTTCGACCGCACCATCGAGGTCAACCTGCGCGGGGCCTACCTGCTGTCCCGCGCGGCGCTGCGTCCGATGCTGCGCGCCCGGCACGGCCGGATCGTGAGCGTGTCCTCGGTGGTCGCGCTGCGCGGCAACCCCGGTCAGACCGCCTACGCGGCGTCCAAGGCGGGGCTCATCGGTTTCACCAAGTCGCTGGCCCGCGAGGTCGCCCGCAAGAACATCACCGCGAACGTGGTGGCCCCCGGCTTCGTCGAGACGGCGATGACCGACGACCTGCCCGAAGTCGCCAGGCAGGCGTTGATCGACATGGCGCCCACCGGACGTGGGGCGACACCCGAGGAGGTGGCGGCCACGATCGCCTTCCTCGCCTCGGACGTGGCAGGCTCGACCACCGGCGCGGTCATCCCCGTCGACGGCGGCGCCGGCATCTAGACCTGCAACACCCGACCCGCAACACCCGACCTGCACGACCACCATCAAGCGGCCGCTTCGCGGCCGAGCCCCAGGAGGCAACCTGTGAGCCAGGACCTGTTCGCCACGTTCACCGAACTGCTCACCGAGGAGTTCGGTGTCCCCGAGGACGACATCAAGCCCGAAGCCACCTTCGAAGCCCTCGGCCTCGACTCGCTCGACGTCGTCGAGCTGACCCTGGTCCTCGAGGAGAAGACAGGTGTGAAGCTCGAGGACGAGGAGCTCGAGGACGTCAAGACCGTCCAGGACGCCATCGACAAGGTCGCGGAGAAGCAGGCATGAAACAGGTCGTCGTCACCGGCATGGGGCTGATCAGCCCCGCAGGAAGAGGTCTCGACGACGCGTGGAACGGTGCGTTGTCCGGCAAGACCGGTGCGGCCGTCGACGACGACCTCGTGGCGATGGGCACGCCCGTCACCATCTGCTGCCGGGTGCCGTCGTTCGACCCGGACCAGGAACTCGGTCGGGGTGCCGCGCGGCGCCTCGACCGGTTCACCCACCTCGCGGTCATCGAGGCGCGGGAGGCCCTCCAGCACTCGGGGCTCGTCGACGGCAGCGACGAGGAGAAGATCACCGGAGCCGACCGCGACCGTGTCGGTGTGCTGCTCGGATCGGGGATCGGCGGCGCGGAGACGTGGGCCTCCGAGTACCCGAACTACATCGAGAAGGGTCCGAAGCGGACCAGCCCGATGTTCATCCCCAAGATGCTGTCCAACACCGGTGCCGGCACGGTCGCGATGCGCAGCGGCGCCCGCGGGCCGAACATGACCGTCAACACCGCCTGCGCCGCCGGTGCGTCCGCGATCCACATCGGGCGGGACCTGATCCGCTCGGGTGCGGCCGACGTGGTGATCGCCGGTGGGGTCGAGGCCGGGATCACCGGGCTGGCGGTCAGTGCGTTCGCGCAGATGGGCGCGCTGAGCAAGAACCCGGATCCGAACACCGCCTCGCGGCCCTTCGACGTCGACCGCAACGGCTTCGTCATCGGTGAGGGTTCCGCGGTGGTCATCCTCGAGTCGGCGGAACACGCGGCGGCTCGAGGGGCGACCACCTACGCGACCGTGGCCGGTGCCGGCGCATCGGCCGATGCCCACCATGCGACCGCGCCGCCGGAGGACGGGGGAGGCGCGATCCTCGCGATCCGCCGAGCCGTCGAGGAGTCCGGGATCGACCCGAGCGACATCGGCCACCTCAACGCCCACGGCACCTCCACGCCGCTGAACGACGCGGCGGAGGCCAAGGCCGTGCGCGCCGTGTTCGGTGACCACACCGACCGGATCGCGGTCACCTCGACCAAGGGTGTCACCGGCCACACGTTGGGCGCGGCCGGGGCGATCGAGGCCATCTTCGCCATCATGGCGATGCGCGAGGGCCTCGTCCCCCCGACGGCGAACCTCGTCAACCAGGATCCGGCGATCGCCTTCGACGTCGTGTCCGGCTCGCCGCGCGAGGTGGACCTGCGTGCGGTGCTGTCGACCTCGATGGGCTTCGGCGGCCAGAACGCCGCGTTGGTGTTCACCCCGGCGTGAGCCCTGCCTCCGCTCCGAAGGACCCCCTGGGGCCACCCGACCCCTCGGTGTTCATCCCCATGGTCCCGGGCCAGCGTTCGGTCACGCGACGGGTGCTCCGGCCGATGTTGCGGGCGTGGCTGCGGCTGGAGGTCGAGGGTCTCGAGCACGTGCCCGACGAAGGTGGTGTCCTGGTGGCCTCCAGCCACCGGTCGCACGCCGATTCCGTGGCGATCGCCAGCGCCGTCCACCGCCCGGTGCACTTCCTCGGTGATCTGAAACTCACGGCCGCACCCGTGGTCGGCCCGCAGCTCTCGCGGCTCGGGATGGTGCCGTTGCGCCGGGGAGAAGCGGACGACAGCGCGCTCGGCGTGATCCGCGAACTGCTGCGCCAGCAGGGATGTGTCGCCGTCTACCCGGAGGGCTCGCGCAGTCGGGACGGACGGGTGCACCGGCTCCGCAGCGGGGTCGCCAGGATCGCCGCGGAGATGCAGGTCCCCACCGTGCCGGCCGCAGCGGTGGGCATCGGCGAGGTGTGGCCGGTCGACGGCAAGCCCAAGCCGCTCGGCGGCAAGGTCATCGTGCGCTTCGCGCCGGCGATGGCCCCTCCCGAGGACACGCCGCGTTCACGTCGCTCGTTCAACATGGAGTTGCAGGCCACGTTGGCCGAACTCGCCGGGGTGGAGATGGCCGACTCCTTCTCCGCGCCCCACGGGGGCGGCGACCCCAACGCCCCGCCCTCGAAGGCGTCGTGATCGTGGCACCTCGGGTCCGCACCGGATGTGACGTCGTCGATGTGGCCCGCCTGGCTGCAGCGATCGCCCGGCGTCCCGGACTGCTCCAACGCCTGTTCACCGATCACGAGATCGCCGAGTGCTGTCGCGGTGAGGTCGCGGTCGACTCCGAGGTGGGTCGTGCCCGTTTCGCCGCCCGGTTCGCGGCGAAGGAAGCCGCCCGCAAGGCGCTCGGTGATCTCCGGCTGCCGTTCCATGCCGTCGAGGTGCGTTCCCGGCCCGATGGCGCACCGGAGCTCTGGCTGCACGGCGAGCCGAGCGAGCTGTCGTGCTCGTTGTCCCACGACGCCGGTATCGCGATGGCCCTGGTCGTCGGCGTCGAGCTCGCACCCACCTGACCATCGCCTCGCACCCACCGTTGTCGTTCCCGGACCAAGGAGTCACCCATGTTGCTCGACGGCAAGCGCCTGCTGATCACCGGCGTGCTCGACCCCCGATCGATCGCCTTCACCGTGGCCAAGGTCGCTCAGGAACAGGGCGCCGAGGTGGTCCTGACCGGGTTCGGTCGCGGCATGCGTCTGACCCAGCGGGCCGCATCACGGCTCCCGACCACCCCGGATCTGCTCGAGCTGGACGTCACCGACGAGTCGCAGCTGACCGCCGTCGCCGATGAGTTGGGTGAGCGCTGGGGTCGCCTCGACGGGGTCCTGCACGCGATCGGTTTCGCTCCCGCCTCCTGCCTCGGGGGCAACTTCCTCGACGCGCCGTGGGAGGACGTGTCGACGGCCTTCCACGTCTCCACCTACTCCTACGCGGCACTCGGCCGTGCGTTCGCCGACCTGCTCGCGGTCGAGGGCGGATCGATCGTCGGGCTGGACTTCGACGCTCAGATCGCATGGCCCGGGTACGACTGGATGGGCGTGGCCAAAGCCGGCCTGGAATCGGCCAACCGCTACCTCGCCCGCGACCTCGGACCGCGGGGCATCCGCGTGAACCTGGTGGCCGCCGGCCCGCTGCACACCATGGCGGCGCGCTCCATCGACGGGTTCGGGGACTTCGAAGGGGTCTGGAAGGAGCGTGCACCACTCGGCTGGGACATGCGTGACCCGGAACCGGTCGCCCGGACCGTGTGCGCGCTGCTCTCGGACTGGATGCCCGGGGTGACCGGTGAGATCGTGCACGTCGACGGCGGGGTGCACGCGATCGGGGCCGGTATGCCGCCCGAGGCGGCCACGGCGGCACCCGGGATCGCCGAGGACGCGGCCACCGACGCGTGACCTGGTCCGACGAGGGTGAGCGGTGGTCGTAGAACGGCCGTGATCGGAACCGCCACGGTCAGATGAACAGGTGGTCGAAGGGTCCCTGTGTCTACCGTGCTGGCCTGTCAGGGTTCTAGCTCGAACGGACGACCGAACGTGTCGTCCCGACAAGGACCCTTCATGAACATCGCCATCCTGCTCCTGATCCTCGCCCTACTGCTCGGCGGCGTGGGACTCTTCGTCGAGGCGCTCCGGTGGGTGCTGATCATCGCGCTGGTCCTGATCGTCCTCAGCGCGGTCACCGGTCGACGCGCTCGCGTCTGAGCTGACACACCCCCGTACGTAGCAGGACCCCGGCCGCAGCCGGGGTCCTGCCACG
>PWLR01000222.1 GCA_003558435.1 Nitriliruptoraceae bacterium
CGAGCAGGTCGGTCGCCTCGGGGCGGACGTGGACGGCGTACGCCGAGGAGGTACGCGCGAGCAGCTGGTGGATCGGTCCCTGGTAGCGCAGGTGGCCGTGATCGATGACCCCGACGACGTCGCACACCTGTTGCACGTCGCCGAGGATGTGGGTCGACAGCACCACGGTCTTGGTGCGTGACAGCTGACCGATCAGGTCAAGCACCTCGCGTCGACCGGCCGGGTCCAACGCCGAGGACGGTTCGTCGAGCAGCAACACCTCCGGGTCCCCGACGAGGCAGGTCGCGAGCCCGAGGCGTTGCAGCATCCCTCGGGAGAACCCACCGGTCCGGCGATCGGCGGCATCTGCCAGGCCGACCTCGGCGAGCGCGGCGTCCACCCGGTCGGCGGGTAGGTCGGCGGCGACCAGGTTGCGGGCCAGGTCGACGACCTCACGTGCGGTCAGCCACGGCTCGAACAGCGGGGTGTCGACCAGGCTCGCGAGACGGCGACGTTCGACCCCGAGGTGGACCTCGCCGCTGGTCGGCCGACGCAGCCCGGCGAGGATCGACAGCATCGTGGTCTTGCCCGCCCCGTTCGGGCCGATCAGTCCGTAGGTGGCGCCCCGTGGCACGAGCAGATCGACATCCTCGAGGGCGACCGCATCGCCGTAGACCTTCCCCACCCCGGAGGTGGAGATCACCGCAGCGCCTCGCAGGTTGGCAACCGCAGCGGCCGGGGTCGTGCGGGTGGTCGCGACCGCTGCCTCGGCCAGGCCCGTCGATCCGACCGTGTCCACCGGAGCGGCAGCAGGCGGCAGGTCTACGCCCTCTCCCGCGGATGAGGTGGTGGCGGACTCCTGCCGGGGGACGCGACCGACCACGAGGTAGAGGATCGCCCCGAGCGGAAACGACACCAACACGATCACCAGCGCCCAGGCCCACTTCGGCAGGTGACGGACCTCGCTACGCGACAGGTCCCACAGCGCGACCCCGATACCCAGGGCCGCGACCGTCGCCACGCCGACGATGACCCACAACAGCGGACCGTCCATCGAAACTCCTTGATCTGTCGGGATCGGCTACGGCGAGCTCGCGTGTCGCCGTCGCCAGCGGGAGGCCGTGAGGAGTGCGGCGGCGACGCCGAGGTAGATGGTGGTGAAGTTCAGGGCGATGTCGCGGTAGGCGTCGGGGTGCAACGGTTCGATCCGGCCCAAGGCCCAGGTGACGGCCAGCACGCTCGCCATCGCCACGGCGTAGCTCGCCACGGCGGCCGAGGTCGCGGGAGCTCGCCGCAACCGCCGGTACAGCAGCCCGTAGACGCTGACGCAGCCGACCCCGACCACGGTGATCGCGAAGCGGGCCAGCAGGTGCAGGTGGGTGTCGGTCTCGATACCTCGCAGCAGCGCCAGGCTGCTACTGGTCACGGTCAGCAGGGTGTAGAGCACACAGACCAGGACCGCCGTGCTGCGCAACGTCAACCTCGGGAGCCCGGCCGGGGTGGCGGGCCTGTCAGCGAGCCGGGTCGGGGCGCTCACGCCCGCTCCGAGGCTGCGGTGCTCTGCCAGGCGAGGGTGTGTCGCAGGGCCGTATCGTGGTCGGTCACCTGGACCGGGCCGAAGGCGGTCTCGAAGCGGGTGGCATCCACGACCCAGGGCCGGTCGAACTGATGCGCGATCTTGCGGGCCTCGCGCGCCTGGCGGGAGAACACCGAACCGATCGCGAGCATCACCGGACCGATCCGCGAGACCTCGACCGGTGCCGGCAGCAGACCGTTGACGATGCCGGCCACCTGCCCCTGGGTCAGCGGTGGCGCCGCCGGCAGGATCCAGGCTCGCCCGTCCGCCTCGGGATGTTCGACCAGCGTCGCGAACCCGCGAGCGACGTCAGCCAGGTAGTGGAAGGTGTGTGGCTGATCGTCGGCGAGCAGGATCCGCATCGCCTTGCCGGCAAGCGCCGGTTCGAGCAACATCCGGTGCAGGAAACTGTTGGTCCCACCCGGCCCGTAGTAGTCGGAGAACCGGCCGATGCACGCCGACACCCGCGCGTCGGCAAGGATCCGTGCCGCGAGGTCCCGCCGCAGAGCACCTTTGCCGGTCGCATGCTCCGGCGAGGCCTCCGAGATCGGCCCATCGGCCGGGCCGTACATGTACAGATTGTCGACGAACACCAGCCGCGCACCCACCCCGGCGACCGCGTCCAGGACCGTGTCGACCATCCGCTCGAAATTGCCCGCCCACGCGTGGTACGGCGGGCTGGCCGCCAGCACCACCACCTCAGCACCCACGCAGGCGATCCGGGTGGACGCCGGGTCGTACAGATCGGCCACGGCCGGGGTGATCCCGACCGCAGCCGGAGTCGTCCCGGCCCGGGTGACCGCCATCACCTCATGACCACGAGCGGCAAGCTCAGCCGTGATCGCCCGGCCCGCACCCCCGCCAGCACCCAACACCGTCACGTTCACACGTCCTCCGATCCCTCGACCTGAGGGTGGTCGTGGCCTTCTCGTGGCCGTTCAGGTGCGGACGTCAGCTCACCATCGCCGTCGCCGGCCCGGACAACCAGACGATCCCATAGTGACCCTGCTGGGACCGCGTGGGCAGGGGCGATGGGCCTGCTGTCCGACGTCGATGTCCCTGACCAGGCTGTGGCAGGGGACGGTGGCAGCCGACCCACCCACCGGGAGGGCCCGCGCAGGGAGGCGACCAGCCGCTCGTTGCACGCTCCAGGATCTCCTGGTCGACGAGGTGGCCGCCCGGGGGCCTCGCGCGCCGGATGGTGGGGTCGCGCCGCGCCGATCGCTGCATCGCTCGGAACACGCGTCGACGGACGCCACGTGCCGTCGCAGGAGCCCCTCGAGTGCCGTACCGAAGGCCGCCGGCTGCTCGAGGTCGGTGACGTGGCCGGCGCCCTCGAGGGTGGCACGGCGGATGCGGTGGATCCCGCGGTGTCCGCTGCACCTTCGACTCCTCGCGTCATCCTGTGAGGATCGTCAGCCCAGGGTCGACGCCGGTGTCTGCGGCCTGCTCGGTCGGCGCGTGGGCGCGAGCGGTGACCAACATCCCGAGGACGGCGCGAACCGCAGAACAGCAGCGACGCTGCCGCGTCGAGGTGAAGGGCCAGAGGACCCTCGCATCGGAACGGTCCGGCCCTTGGCCGACGCTTCGGTGTCCCATTGACTGGTTGCCGTGGCCGCAGTTGCCGACGTACGCCACGGGGTCCGTGATCATGAACGAGCCGACGGTCGGTCGCCGTCCGACGACCCCCGACGAGCGTCGAGGTCGGATGCTGCTCGAGATCGGTGGCTGGCTCTCGGCGCTGAACGGCGTCGCGCACTTCGCCCTCCCGCTCTACTTCCCTTGGGAGGAACATGTCCGCGACCTGTACGAGCCGGTCCGCTGGGCGCTGTACGCGACGACGGTGTTCTTCGGGGTCGTGCTCCTGCTCGCCGGCCTGCTCGTCGTCGCGGTCGCACGCTCGCGAGACCTGACACCCCCGTTCGCGCAGGGCATCGTCCTCGGCATGGCGGGCTTCTGGGTCGTCGGCGCCATCTATGGGGTCGTGGTGCCCTTCCCCGACCCCTACGCCGCCTGGGCGCTACCGATCTTCTCACTCCTCGTCGCCCTGCTCCTCGTCGGCGGCGTGCTCCTGCGCCGCGACGCGGGCACCGGGTCGAACACCCGCGGGGTGGCTCAACGCTGATCCAGCTCGTCCCGCAGATCGCGGCTGAGCTGGCTGACGGTACGTCGCGTCATCGTTTCTCGACCCCATCGGGACCGGGGTGTCCTCAACGACCGGTCCGGCCGGGAGAGTCGCCGAACCCGCGCGCCGCCGCGCATGACCGGTCGGACGTTCGGCTCTACCCGACCGGAGGTGCCGTCGTGAGGATGGTGACAACGCGAGGTGACGGCCTACTTCGTGCGACCGATGGCCTCGCTGCTCGACCAGCGATGGTTGCTGAGGAGGTGGACGGGTGATGGCCGCTATCGAGGAAGCTCACGGGCTTCGATCGGTCGAGTTCCGGTCGATGGGCATGGACGATCTCGCCGGGGCGGCCGAGTTGTTGGCGCGGGGGTTCGCTGAGGAGCCCGGCAACCGCGTGCTGCTACCAGACCCAGTCGCACGACACCGGCTGTTGGTCGTGGCGACCATGGTCACCCTTCGTGAGATGATCCCGCTCGGCACCGTCCACGGCGCTCTCGTGGACGGGGAGCTGGCTGCGGTCGCGATCTGGCATCCACCCGGTTGGCGACCCGCACCGCTGCGGACGCTGCGGCGGACCACCGCGGGCAAGCTCGCACAGGCCGCATCGCTGGCTCGCAGCCTGCCCTCCGCGGCACTCGTGGTCGGCAGACAGGCGCACCACGCCGTCCGGTTGGTCGCACAGCGGCGTCGAGCCGTGGCGACCGCCTCCACCGGGTTGTGCTGGCACCTGGCGTTCCTCGCGACCGCGCCGGAGCACCGTGGTGCCGGGCTGGCCCGTGGACTGCTCGACCGGCAACTGCTGCGTTGCGACCAGGACGGTGCCGCGACCTGGCTGGAGACGACCGATCCGGTCAATCCACCGATCTACGAACGTTTCGGGTTCGAGACCGTCACCCACATCGAGGACGCCGCGTGGCTCCCCGGCCTGTGGGTCATGCGGCGCGAGCCTGCGAACCGAAGGCCGAGCGCATGACCGTGTCGGATGCCCCATCCCCAGCCGCTCTCGACCAACGGCATGGCCGCGACAGCCTCGAGTTCACGCGGTTGGTGAACCTCAGTGACGCGGTGTTCGCCATCGCGATGACCTTGCTGGTGTTGACCGTGGATGTCCCCGATGTGCCCGCCGACGAACTGGCGTCGGCCCTGCTGGCGGACCTGCCACAGCTCGGCGCCTACGCGCTGGCCTTCGCGCTCGTGGCCAGCCAGTGGTACGCGCACCGCAAGCTGTTCCAGCGTCTGGCGTTCACCGAGCCCGGTCTGGCCGTGATCAACCTGGTCTGGCTCGGGATCGTCGCGCTCGTGCCGTTCCCGACCAGCGTGCTGGGCGCGCATCCCACCGCCACCGCCGCTCTCGCACCGTTCCTGTCGTTGTTCGTCGTGCTCGGCCTGGGCTACATCGCGCTCATCGCCCGTGCCCAGGCCGTCGACGCCTGGGTCGAGCCGCTGCCGACACCCGTGTACCGACGCACCATCACCGCGTTCGCCCTTGGCGCGGCGATACTTGCGATCGGTGTGGTGGTTTCCTTCTGGGTGCCATGGCTCGCCTTGTTGCTCGCGGTGCTGCAGAGCGCCCCGGTGGTCCTCGTGCTCCACCGCTCACCGGCCGGCTATCGGCACTGGTTCTGACGAGGGGCCGGCGCCCTGCTCGGCGACCGGAAGCCCGCCTGAGGGGCGTCGGGGACCCGTCACGGGCTCGGAGCCGAGGTGTCCGGGAGGTCGACGGTGCCTCGGGAGCGGAGCAGGTGGCCGTAGCCGACCCCGACGGCGAGACCTGCGGTGTGGGCGGCGCTGCTGACCCAGTCACCGATGCCCATGACGGGCGCGAGTTGGGCCACCAGCAGCACGATCACGGCCTTGTCGAGGGGCAGCTCGTCCCACCACGCGCGCCGGGGCAGGGCCGCCAGGGCACCCACCAGACCCAGGAACGCCGCCGACGGGCCGAGGGACCGCGCATCGAACCCGGTGGCCTCGGCGGTCGCGACCAGCGCGAACGAGCCGGCGAGCCCCGCGAACAGGTAGACACCCAGCAGGTGGGCCGACCCGGCCCAGCGTTCGATGCGTGGACCGCACAGCCCGATGATCAGGGCGGTCCCCGCGATGTGGACGAGCACCTGGGTCGAGAAGAAGACGGTCAGCAACGTCCAGGGCTGCGCCGCGACGCCGTCCCAGCTCGGTGGCAACGACACGACGTCGAACCGTCGGGCATCGAGGTTGATCGCGACGAAGACCACGACGTTGACGACGATCAACGCCGTCGACATCGGTGCCGCAGCGATAGCGGCGCGGACGTTCGAGATCCGCATGGCCGTTCCTTCACCTCAGGACGGAGGTGTTGCTGTCAGCTCGCGACAACGACGGTCTGCGCGGCATCGGCTCGTCGTTGCGCTGGCTGGGCGAACTCGCCGTTGGCCTCTGCCCCATCGAGACCACCGAGCGGTGAACACCCACAGGTCATCGTCCCGCAGTCGCATGCCGCCGGCCAGGGTCGAGGGTCCTGGCCGGACGTGCCCTGCGCCCGTCCGCAATCGCGGTCGGACAGCACCCTCGTACGGGCACTTCACGTCCCTCGTCGTTGGAGGCGGCCGAGGATGCTGTCGAGCGGCCAGATCGAGATCCACAGCAGCGCCGTCCATTCGCCGATGAGGAAGGCCAGGCCAGCGCTGGAGAGGAACACGACCACGGGCAGTGCGCTGCGGAGCGCCTCGAACCGTGCGGTGCGGCCGACCAGTGGTTCGCGCAGCAGCCCGCGTCGATACGCGTGCCAGAGCATCGACGCCCCGATGGCCGACGCGCACCCGAGGACGATCCCGTACATCGCGAAGGCGAGATCCTCGTCCGGCCGCTCACCGAGAACGCTCTGCGCGAAGGGGATGAGCACGATGAAGCCCAGGTAGGGGATCGTGAGCCCGAGTAGGCCACCGTCGATCTTCTGCAGCATGCTCAGCAGCTCGTGATGCGCCTGGAAGAACGTGCCGACCACCGCCACGCTGATCACGAACGCGGAGAAGTGGGGCGCCATGTCGGCCAGTGTCGTGGCCAGCGGCACGTCCGCGGCCTGCGCGGGAAGAGCGAGGTCCAAAACCAGCAGGGTGAGCGCGATCGCGAACACCCCGTCGGTCAAGGTGACCACCCGGCCGAACTCCACCGGGTCAGCCTCCCGGTCGTATCGGCTCATGCGCCCACCTCCCTCGACATCGCTCGTCGCCAGCCTAGGAGCCTCTCGAGCCGATCCGGCGTCGCCGGGGTCCCCCCGGGCCCCTCAGCCTGCTCCGACCCCACCGCCGCTCCTTCCGGGTCCGATGGGTCCGATGGGTCCGATGGTCGAGCCTGCTGGGCGCATCACGCTGACGCGTGATGGTCCCAGCGGTTCGGGTCCTTGGGACCTGGCCCCGCCGACCCCACCGTGGAGGCTGGAGGGCCCACGGTGGTTGTCGTGGGCCCGCCTGCGAAGGCGAGAGAACCCGGTGACGGAAGGGGTCGTCATGCGCTCCGCTCTACGGCGGCGACGGTCCGGGGGTGCGCCCTTCCTGCTGGCCGGCCTGGTGGCGGCACTGGTGCTCACGGCCGCGCCCGTGGCCAACGGACAGGCAGCTGCGCCGGCGATCGCCGCGACGTCGGACGAGCTCGGCGAGATCGCCGCCTTCATGGACACCGCGATCGCCTCCGCCATGGCACGGCACGACATCCCTGGCGGCGTTCTCGTGCTGGTGGCCGACGGGCGTATCGCGCATGCTCAGGGCTACGGGCACACCGATCTCGACCGGAACACGCCCATCGACCCCCAGCGCACCCGGTTCGACATCGGGTCGGTCAGCAAGCTGCTGACGGCCACCGCGGTCATGCAGCAGGTCGAGCAAGGCCACCTCGACCTGCACGCCGACGTCAACACCTACCTGGCCGACGTGCACGTTCCCGAGGCGTTCGGAGAGCCTGTCACCACCGCGCATCTGCTCACCCACACCGCCGGGTTCGCCGAGCGCTACCTGCTCGGGTCGATGACCTCGCAGCCGGGCCAGGCCGAGCCGTTGGCCGAGAGCCTGTCGCCGCTGCCGGAGCGGGTCCGGCCACCGGGTGTCGCCCACCAGTACGACAACATCGGTATGGCGCTGGCCGGACACCTCGTGGAGCGCACCTCGGGTGAGTCGTTCGAGTACTACGCGACTGCGAACATCCTCGAACCGCTCGGGATGACCCGCAGCACCTACGGACGACCGGTCGTCGATGCCCACGACGCCACGCCGCACGAGACGGTGCCCGGCCTTGGCACCTCCGGTGCGGTACCGCCCGTGTACGTCACCTCGCCACCCACGGGCGGCCTGTGGGCACCCGGGGAGGACATCGCCGCGTTCATGCTCGCCCATCTCGGCAGCGGCGAGCACGACGGCGCCCACATCCTCGAGGCGAGCAGTGTCGAGACGATGCACCGCACCCAGTTCAGCCCCCACCCCGCGACCGCAGGCATCGGTTACGGGTTCTTCCAACACGACGCCGGGAGGTACCGGGGCGTGCAGCACGGCGGGAGCTGGGTGGGCGCCAGCGCCCACCTCTACCTGCTGCCCGACGCCGACCTCGGCTTGTTCGTGGCCTTCAACCACGGCGCAGGCGTCGAGCACACGCACACGCTGATCTACCAGGCGCTCGATCACGTCTACCCCGACCCCGACCGGGCGGTCGCCGATCCGACGGCGGGCGGCACCGACCTGAGCGCCTTCGCTGGCGACTACCGCTGGAACCGCCACGACCGGGACACGTTCATGCGCCTGGTGTCCACCCTGGCGAACGTCCGGCTACAGGTGACCGACCACGGCGACGGCACCCTCGGCACGACCATGGCCCCGATCCAGCTGCTGCCCGATGCGACGTGGCTGCCCACCGGCGAGGGGGTGTTCGCCGAGCAGGGTGGCCGAGGCACGCTCGTGTTCGACAGCGACGACACCGGTGCCGTAGACGGCCTGCACGTGGCCGGCGCCCAGTTGTTCTCCATGGAACCGATCGCCTGGTTCGAGTCCGCCGCGTTCCTCGGCGGGCTCCTGGCGTTGTTCCTCGCCGTGGCGCTGGTCGCCGCGCTCGGCTGGCCCGCGGGAGCGCTGCGCCGCCGGGTCCGTCACCGCGGCGAGCACGTTCCGGCCGACCTGCGGCGGGTCCGTCGCCTCACCGGACTGGCCGGAGGGCTGCTCATCGCGTTCGCCGTCGGCCTCCTCGCCCACTTCGCGCTCGACATGGCCGGCCTACTACAGGTCAGCCTCGCCCTGCGCACGCTGCTGCTGCTGCCACTCACCGTCGCGCTGCTGAGCATCGCGCTCGCCGTCCTCGTCGTTCGTCTCTGGCGCGGTGGCGTCGGTTCGACCGCCGGTCGGCTCTACCACTCCGGGGTCGTGATCGCCCTGCTCACAGCCCTTCCCCTCCTGTGGCACCTCCGACTCCTCGGCTTCCACTACTGAGCCGCCGCAGGACAACAAGGTCGAGATGCCCCCGCCGGGCCGCGACGGCTGACAGCTACCGTGACACCCTCCCCATGCAGGATGACACGGTGGTGGGACGACTCGCGCCGGCCGAGGGGCGGGCGTTGGACGGGACCAGCTACCGGCTCCCGTGCTGCGTTCCTGGACCAGGAGATCGCCCGGAGTGTCGTTGATCCGGTTCCGGGAGGAACCGACCTCGCTCGGCCGTTCTCCACGCTGCACTGCACGCGCCGCGGCACGCCGCCGGCGACACGACCCCAGGGTCCATCTCCTGGGGCTCGACCCGGCGTCCGCTCCCGACCCCACCCAGGGGCAGCCCTCGCTCAGTCACTTCACCAACTCCTACGCCCGAGTCCTCGACCGGGAAGGTGCCCCCAAGCCGGCCCCCGCCGCGCCCACGCCCCCGAGTAGGCTCTCCCCATGGTGCTGCGTCTGGTCCTGGCTGAGGACAGCTTCCTGATCCGCGAGGGGCTCGCCGCGCTGCTCGCCAACGACCCTGACCTGGACCTGATCAAGAGCGTCGGGTCGCTGCCCGAGCTGCTCGCTGCCATCGAGACGGTCGGCCCCGACGTCGTGCTCACCGACATCCGGATGCCCCCGACCGAGACGGACGAGGGGATCCGGGCGGCGGAGGAACTCGCGACCACCCACCCGGACATCGGCGTCGTGGTGCTCTCCCAGCACATCGAGCCGGACTACGCGCTGCGGCTGTTCGACGGCGGGTCCCAGGGGCGCGCGTACCTGCTGAAGGAACGCGTTGGCGACCTCGCGCAGCTCCGCCACGCCATCGCCGCAGCTGCGAGCGGCGGCTCGGCGCTCGACCCGCAGGTCGTGGACGTGCTGGTCGCGGCGCGCCGGCAGCGGGCCACCTCGGTGCTGGACCGGCTCACAGCCCGGGAGCTCGAGGTCCTGGAACTCGTCGCACGGGGTGACTCGAACCGTGCGATCGCCCAGGAGCTCGTCCTCTCCGACCGCGCCGTCGAGAAGCACATCACGAGCATCCTGACCAAGCTGGACCTGCCGGCCGACGACACCGAGGTGCACCGCCGCGTCCGTGCCGTCCTGCTCTACCTCGCCGAGTCGAGCAGCTGAACCGGCACCACCCCTTCGACCCGGGTCCCGCGACCTGGCGCGGTGGATACGGTCAGGGTGCCTCCGAGACCACCGATGCGGTCCTCGAGGTTCACCAACCCGTGGCCGGCTGCGGCGCGGGCCCGGTCGAAGCCGTCGCCGTCGTCCTCGACCGCGAACCGCAGCTCGTCCCCGCTCCGGTGCAGACTGACCCCGATGCGGCGTGCGGCCGCGTGGCTGGCCGCGTTCTTGACGGCCTCGAGGCAGGCGAAGTAGATGGCCGACTCCACGGGCGGTGGCAGGCGGCCGACGCCGTCACCGGCCACGTCCACCGCAGCCGGGAGACCGCGCGTCGCTGCACGCAGAGCCGCGACGACCCCGTCGCTCTCCAGGACCGGGGGCCGCAGGCCGTGGGTCAGCACCCGGAGTTCGCGGATGGCCTCGTCCACCTCGGTGCCGAGCTGCTCGAACCTGTCCTGGAGGCGGCTGCGCAGCTGCGCATCCTCAGCGGCCACGAGCTCCGTCCCAGCCATCGCGAGGCCCATCCGCAACGCGACCAGCCGCGTCTGCGCACCGTCGTGCAGGTCGCGCTCGAGCCCGCGTCGGGCGGTGTCGTGCGCCTCGACCAGCCGCTGACGGGAGCGGCGCAAGGCGATGACCTGCTCCTTGAGTTGCGCGGTCAGCAGGGCGTTGTGCAGGACCGCGCCGAGCATCCCGGTGACGTGGGTGACCAGTGCCCCGGCATCGGGCGCGAGGTCGGTGTCCGCGCGGGCATGGAGCGACACCTCCCCGAGCAACTGCCCGTCGTGGAGCACCGGGACCTCGAGAACCACCGGATGACCTTCCTCTCCGGCGAGCGCCAGCTCCTCGGGGCCGCCCGGGCCCAGCAGCCGGATCCACGCGGCGCTGGCCCCACTCCCGCGGACCAGGAGCGACGCCACCTGCTGCGTGACCTGCTCGACCGAGCCGGCATCGCGCAGCTGAGAGGCGAGCTCGGACAGCACCTCGTAGGCGTCGGCGTCCCGGCCGTAGAGCATCCGGTCGACGACCCGGCGGACACGCCGCCGTGCCGGCTCGAACAGCACCGCGACCAGGCCGACGGCCAGCAGGGGGAGCAGGGGGGTCTCGACCTGCCGACCGATCAGGCTGCCGACGCCCACCACGACCCCGAGGTAGAGCCCCGTGATCAGCGCCGCGAGGACCGAGGCCACCACCGCCCGGTTGACGACCACGTCCAGGTCGTGGAGACGCAACCTCAGCACCGCCACCACGTAGCTGGTGAAGAACACCACCAGCGCCACGAGCACCGCCGGGACCCAGACGCGCTGCACCGGGAACAGCGCCACCGCGACGACGCCGAGGACCGACGCCGACAGGATCACCGGTCGCAGCTGTGATCGCTGGTCGGGGCCCGCCGCACGCCAGCGGACCACGAGTGAGACGATGCTGGCGCCCACCGCGCCCAGCAACAGCAGCCACCCGCTGGTCAGGGGGACCGGAGCCACGCCGATGTCGCTGGGCTGCTCGGTCACCACCACCAACCGCTGCGTCCAGGGCCAGGACCAGACCGTGTACCCGCTGATCAGCAGGCCCGTGGCGACGATCGCCACCGCCACGACGGGCCACCAGCGTCGGCTCGGCAGCCGACCGTCGGGGAACAGCAGGAAGAGCAGGACGAGTCCGAGCCCGACGACGACGATCCACAGCCAGGACGTCAGCCAGAAGCTGATCGAGACGTCCAGCGGCACCTCGCGGGGCACGTAGGCCACATCCGGTTGCGTGCCCAGCCCGAGGCCAACCAGCCGCGCGTCCGCGTAGGCCATGACGCCGACGTGCAGGGCGGCAACGGCGCCCATGGCGAGGAACAGCCGCGACAGCCCGTGGGTGGGCCAGCGGCGCCCGATGGCCCAGCCGATGAGGAGCATGACGATCGCCTGAGGACCGTTGTGGAGCATCCACCGCGCGTAGAGGACATCCAAGGGCCGTCCGCGCAGCAACATCGAACCGAGGGCGACCACGACCAGTGCGGTGCCGCCGACCGCCACCAGGCCCGCGGTCCTGAACCGCGTGCCGTCGAGCAGGGGTCCGTCAGCGCCCTCCATGGCACCGATGATGACGGAACCGCGGGCAAAGTGGAAGTGACGGCCCCCCACCACGATGGTGCGGCCACCCGCACCCGGCCCCGCGGGCTCGCTCCGCGGGATGACACCGGCGTGCTCCATCGCCGTGGGCTCGACCCACGTCGACCCTGGGAGGGCAGCCCACACGAACACCCCGTCCTCGGAGGGAGCCTCATGAGCCCGACCCTGCCCGACCCGACCGCACGTCCGGTCGTCGACCGCGCCGACAGCATCGGGCGGAACCCCTGGCTGGTCCCGCTCGTGGCACTGAGCGGCATCGTCGCGCTCGGGGATGTGGCGTTCATGGTCCTGATCCCGTCGGTGATCCCACCGCTGGCCGCCGGCGTCGTGGCGACCCTGGTCGGGATCGCGCTGGTGCGCCGCCGGCAGCGCGCCGCGATCGTGGTGCTCGGCCTCACCAGCGCGTCGCTGCTCCTCGCCGGCCTGGCTTTCCTGTCCTCGCACCTGGCCCACCCGGGCTCGCCGGTCGACTTCCTCCACGCCGTGCTCGCGATCGGCGGCCGCGCGCTCGCGGTCGTCGCCGCGGTCGGCGCCTGGCGCGGTGGGGCCCCCTCGGGGGCCCGCCGCCTCGCAGCCATCGCGCTCGGCCTCGCCGGCGTCGCGGCCGCCGTCTCCGGCATCGCCACGTTGCTGGCCGACGGTGAGGCCGCCCGGGACGGCGACATCCCCGCGGTGGTCGCGGGATCCCGGTTCCCGGACGAGGTCGTCGTGGAGCAGGACCAGATGCTGCACATCGACAACCGGGACGTGTTCCGCCACACCTTCACCGTCCCGGACACCCCGCTCGATGTGGACCTGCCCGCCGGCATCGCCGCCCGCGCCACCGTCGACCTGCCCCCCGGGAGCTACGACGTGATCTGCGACATCCCCGGCCACGAGCACATGACCTCGATCCTCGAGGTGCGATGACCGACCATCCTGCCGGCATGCGACACCGGGACGTCGCGGGTCCCGAACCGTCCGGGCGAGGCAGCCCCTGCAGCGGGCGACCGTGCAGCGGGGCGGGGCTGACCAGCAACGCCTGGACAGCCACGCGACCACCCACCCTGACCCGGGCGACCCCGTGAAGGCCGTCCACCCGGGGTGCGGGTGACCCCACCGCGGTTCTCGTGGCTCCCGGATGGCGGAGCTGGTGTCCCCGATGGATGCTGTCGGTCGTCGGCGGCTCGACCGCGGTGAACGCCGCTCCAGCCTCCGACACCAGCGAGGGGAAACCACCGATGAAGCGATGGACCACCACCCTGCTCGCGGTCACGACGCTGGCTACGGGCCCGATGTCCCGGAAGGATGGACGATGAAACGAGGAAGAACGATCGCGGTCTTGGTGTCGGGGATGCTCGCGCTCAGCGCGACCGGCGCCTACGCCGGGGAGATCACCGGCAACGGGAAGGACACGCCGATCCGCAGCGGCGTCGCGAGCTCGGCCTGCGCGTTCTCGGGGCTGAACGACTTCGAACCACCGGAGGATCCCGACTTCACGGGGCGCACCCAGAACTGGGGCCAGATCCCCCAGGCCGATCGCCAATTCCTCCGGTCGATCGGGATCTCCCCGGGCGAGCTGTGCAGGGGCAACCTGGGCCGCTGAGCCGAGGTCCGAACCGATGTCCGCACGTGGTGGGTGCGCCGGCGAACCCGCGCACCCACCTGCGCACCCTCGTACGAAGACGGAGGCGATCTGCCCGGCGCGGTAGCAGCGTCCGATACCACATGGGGAGCTGGCCAGGGGCATCACTCTCCTGCGGGCAGTGGATCGAGCCCCGCCATGACCGTGGCGTAGATGCCGCTCCCTGGGGGTGATCGATCCCAGGGTTCAGTGGTCATAGGCGTTCAGTGGTCGTGGGCGGCCGGTGAGCGGCGGATGTCGGCGTCGAGGTGGTCGTCGTGCCGGATCGCGGTGGTCACGAGACGCGTGCGCCCGCAGCGAGCCGAGGAACGGGCCCCGTGGCTAGCTTGGCACAACTCGCGGACCCCCATCTCGGGTCCAGTTCCCTCGATCACCCCGGAGCTTCAGCTCGCCGACTCACCCGGCCTGGCCGCTGGTGGCCGCACGAAGCGCACCACGTCGAGGGCGTAATCGACGTAGCGGTGAGCGATCTCCTCGGGCGGGTTCGAACCCGCCGGATCGAACCACTGCGGCAACGCCGTGCACATGGTCACGACGACACGCGAGGCCTCCTTCGGACGTGATGCGCGGAACCGGCCGAGCGCCACGCCGGCCAACACGTCGTCATCGACCATGCGCTGCTGTCTCGTGCGCAGCGAGGCGATGTGGTGCCGGTTACCAGGTTCGAGGCTGCGCATCTCGCTGGCGCCGATGAACCCGAGCTCGCGGCGGTGCGTGTGGAACAGTGCGAGGCACTCCACCACCAGGACGAACCGCTCGACGGGGTTGCGGCCCTCGGCCCGAGCCGCTCGGGAGCGCCAAAGCAGGTCCTCCATCGTGTACTCGAGAAGCGCCCGCAGTAGGTGTTGCTTGCTCTCGTGCCGGTGGTAGAGCCCGGGCACCGACAGCCCGCAGCTCACGGCGATGTCCCGCACCGACGAGCCGTGGTAGCCCGCCCGGAGGAATTCGTCCAGCGCTGCAGCCAGGGGCGGCTCGAGCCGGAGCGGCGGGTACTCGCGCCACCCCCCGGGACCCGGCATCCACGCGCTCCCCGCCGGCTCACCCGGCTCGGTGGTCTCCGAGCCGGCAGCGTCGGCGAACGGTCGTGGTGGGCCGATCGCGATGTCGTACAACACCTCTTCGGAGGCGACCCCGAGGAGGCGCGCGATAGCCGACAGGCGGGTGACCGTCAGACGGGTGTGGCCGTTCTCGATGGCGCTGAGGCTGGACGGGCTGATGCCGAGGTCACCGGCTAGCGCTCGCAAGCTGCGGCCGCGTCGTTCCCGGACGGACCGGACCCGTCGACCAACCGCCGCCTCGTCCAACCCCGATCGTGTGGCCGCCACCTCGACGTCGCCCTCCCCCACTCCGGGAACCACAACGTGATGCCGCAGCGATGTTCAGCTCAGCCGAACATCGCGCGGTGGGGCTCCGTGAACCAACGGTACCCGCACAACACCTTCGAGGCTCTTGACGCCTCGAGCCGAGGTTTGCGACGGTCCCCCACCGGTTCTCGACCGAGCGAGCGTTCAGGTCGGGACCGTCGCTTCGTCCGTGCGGCCTGGCAGGTTTCGCGGCAACCTTGGGAGAGGGAGACGAGCATGTCCGAGACCACCGTGCCCGAGACCGGTACGCCACCGACGATGGGCGAGTTGCTCGGGGACGACACCCCGAACAACTGGGGGAAGTGGGGCCCCGACGACGAGGTCGGCGCGCTGAACTACCTCGATGCTGCGGCTGCGCTGAAGGGCGCGGCCGAGATCCGCTCCGGGGAGACGTTCACCCTGCAGATCCAGATGGGCTACCCCGAGGCTCCCGGCGATCCGCTGTGGCCGGGGCGCGAGGCGGCCAAGCGACACAACGTGATCGACGAGGGGTTCTGGGACCGCGGTGAGGGCAAGGAGTTCCCGGGCGGGCTGCACTACGCCGACGATGTCGCCACGATCTACACGCAGGGCTCGACCCAGTACGACGCGCTCGGTCACGTCTGGTACGACGGCAAGATCTGGAACGGCTACGACGCCAAGGAAACCATCGGCGGGATGCACAAGGCGTCGGTGCTGCCGATCGCGGAGAAGGGCATCGTGGGTCGCGGCGTGTTGATCGACATGGCGCGCCACCGTGGCAAGTCGCACCTCGACAAGGCCGAGACCTTCGATCACACGGACCTCGAGGCGGCAGCTGCCGCGCAGGGCGTCACGATCGAACCGCGTGACATCCTGCTGGTGCGCACCGGGTTCATCCCCTACTGGTACGAGACCACGCCGGAGGAGTTCTACGAGGACTTCTGCGAGCCGGGTCTGACCTACTCACGAGAGCTGGTGGAGTGGTTCCAGCGCATGGAGATCCCGAACCTCGTCACCGACACGATCGCGAACGAGGTCACCTTCGACCCGGTCAGCGGGTGCGCGCTACCGCTGCACTGCTCGTTGATGCGCAACCTCGGCGTGACGCTCACGGAGATCGCGTGGCTGGACGACCTCGCCGAGGCCTGCGCCGCGGACGGTCGGTGGACGTTCATGTACACCGCGGCGCCGCTCAAGCTCGTGCAGGGAACCGGGGCGCCGGTCAACCCCGTCGTCATCCGCTGACCGGGGTGGCGATGAGCACCTACGAGCAACGCCCCTGGCTGGCCCGGTACCGCGAGGGCCTCCCCCACGACATCGATCGGGAGTTCGACAGCGCGCTGGCGATGTTCGCCGCGACGGCCGCCCGCGTCCCGGATGCTCCGATCATCCGGTACTTCGACGGCACCCTGACCGTGCGCGAGCTCGATCGGCTCTCGGACGCGTTCGCGTGTGGACTGCTCGACGTGGGGGTGACCGCCGGCGACCGCGTCGCCGCCTACCTGCAGAACGACCCCCAGTTCGTGATCGCGATGCTGGGTACGTGGAAGGCGGGGTGCGTCCTGGTCCCGGTGAACCCGATGAACAAGGTTCGCGAGCTCGAACTGCTGCTCAACGACTCGGGGGCGAGCGTGCTGGTCGCGCTCGAATCGCTCTACACCGAGGTGGCCGAGGGTGTGGTCGGCTCGACCGCCGTGCACACCACCATCACCACCTCCGAACTCGAGTACCAGGCCCGCAACGATCCCCGGGCGTTCGGTGGCTCGGAACGGATCACCTGCAACGGAACGCTCGACATGGCGGAGATGCTGGAGCGGTTCGCCGACCGGTCCCCGCCGCCGGTCGACCTCGGAGCCGACGACCTCGCGTTCCTGACCTACACCTCCGGCACCACCGGGCCACCGAAGGGAGCCATGAACACCCACGGCAACGTGGCGTTCAACGCCCAGGGGATCCGCGAGTGGGTCGGACTCGACGGCGATGACGTGGTACTCGGCATCGCGCCACTTTTCCACATCACGGGACTGATCGCGCACGTCGCGATCTCCCTGCTCCTCGGGGCACCGTTGGTGCTGTTCCACCGCTTCGAGCCGTCCCTGGCGGTCGAGGTCATCCGTGAGCACCGGCCGACCATCACGATCGGGTCGATCACGGTGTTCATCGCCCTGATGAACACACCCGGCGCGGACCGGGAGGCCTTGTCGAGCCTGACCAAGGTGCTCTCGGGTGGGGCCGCGATCCCGCCATCGACGGTCAAGGCGTTCGAGGCGCAGTTCGGGCACTACATCCACAACGCCTACGGCCTGACGGAGACGACCTCGCCCTCGCACCTCGTACCGCTCGGCGTGCAGGCACCGGTCGATCCCACATCCGGAGCGTTGTCGGTCGGCGTGCCCGTGTTCAACACGGTCGTGCGCGTCGTCGGCGACGATCGCAAGGACGTGCCGGTGGGCGAGATCGGGGAGTTCGTGACCTCGGGACCGCAGGTGGTGCCCGGGTACTGGAACAAGCCGGAGGAGACCGAGCACGCGATCCCCGGTGGCGCCCTGCACACCGGCGACGTCGGGTTCATGGATGCCGAAGGCTGGTTCTACGTGGTCGATCGCAAGAAGGACCAGATCAACGCCGGCGGCTACAAGGTGTGGCCCCGCGAGGTCGAGGACGTGCTCTACGAGCACGGCGCCGTGCGCGAGGCTGCGGTGATCGGGGTGCCCGACGAGTACCGGGGGGAGACCGTCAAGGCCTTCGTCAGCCTCCGGGCCGACCACCCGGTCACCGAACAGGAACTCATCGCCTTCTGCGAGGAGCGCCTGGCCGCCTACAAGTACCCCCGCCAGGTCGAGATCCTCGAGGAGCTCCCCAAGACCGCGACCGGCAAGCTGCTACGCCGCGAGTTGCGCGGCCGCTCCGCGGCTGGGTGACCTCGAGGCGAGCGACCGGGAGATCGAGGGGTCCACCGAGCCCACGAGCTCGATCGGCCCTCCCGCGCCACGAGCGTGCCACCAGGGCCCCCAGGAGCGCGCTGCGGGAGGTCGCCCGACAGCTCCAGCCCGTGGAACAGGCGACACGCCTGACGGGGGTGGCGCCGACGAGCCCGCACGGTCCATGGCTGTTCGTCCTCCCCGTGACCGGACCTGGCGGAGAACGACGGCTCCTGCCAGGATGGGCCGGCGCGACACGCACCCGACCCCGGACAGGAGCCGCGGTGCACCCCCGGCAGCCCGCCGCGTCGCACCATCCGGAAGGCAGGCGAGATGAGCACTCGCACGGCCCCCATACGTACCGGGATCATCGGGTTCGGTCTCGCAGGACGTGTCTTCCACGCACCTCTGATCGCCTCGAACGCCGACTATTCCTTGGACGTGATCGTCACGAGCGATGCTGATCGGGCGGAGACCGCCAAACGCACATACCCACGGACACGCGTCGTCGGCGACATCCAGGACGTGTGGACTTCCGAGCTCGATCTTGTCGTCATCGCCTCGCCGCCCGCCACTCATTCCGGGCTGGCGAACGACGCGCTCGAGCGTGGCTTCGCGACCGTCATCGACAAACCCTTCGCGATCACCGAAGCCGAGGGCCTTGCTCTGATCGACCAAGCGGACCGGGTCGGAGAACCCGTGACGGTCTTCCAGAATCGGCGCTGGGATGCTGACTTCCTGACCCTGCGTGAGCTGATCGTTTCCGGGGATCTGGCCGGTGTTCATCGGTTCGAGTCCCGCTTCGAGACGTGGAAGCCGACCACCACCAAGGCGTGGAAGGCCAACGCGACCCCAGAGCTAGGGGGTGGGGTGCTCTACGACCTCGGGTCCCACCTCATCGACCAGGCGCTGCAGTTGTTCGGGCCGGTGCTCGACATCTACTCGGAGCTGACGACCTGCCGACCGGGGGGCGCGGCGCCCGACGACGCCTTCGTGGCCTTCCTGCACGAGTCGGGTGTGCGAACGCACCTGTGGATGAGCACCGTCGCGGCGCAGCAGGGCGCGCGTTTCCGCGTACTGGGGGCAGAGTCGGCGTACACGAAGTGGCACCTCGACGGCCAAGAGGCAGCACTCGCCGCCGGGGCCCTACCAACCGACGGGAACTACGGTGTCGAGCCCGTGACATCCTGGGGACGACTGGGGATCGACGGCGCGGCCAAGCCGGTTCCGGCCCGGCGCGGCCAGTACGACCACTTCTATGCCCTGCTGTCGGAATCGCTGGTTCGAGGAGCGCCGCTACCGGTCGATCCGCGTGATGCCGTCGCCGTGATAGCGATCATCGAGCAGATCCACACACAGCACGCGGGCTGAGCCGGTCGTGCCCACGGAGAGAGAGTCGGCTCACCGCAGGCTTGCACCGTTGGTACGGATCACCTCGGCGTACCAGTCGAACGAGGCCTTCTTGTAGCGTTCGAGCGTGCCGGCTCCGTCATCGTCGCGATCGACGTAGACGAATCCGTAGCGTTTGCTCATCTGCGCGGTGGTGAAACTGACCAGATCGATGCAGCCCCACGCCGTGTAGCCCATGACCTCCACGCCGTCGTCGATCGCCTCGCCGAGCTGCACCAGGTGGTCGTTCAGGTAGTCGATCCGGTAGTCGTCGAGCACCGTCTTCACACCATCGACCTCGACGAGTTCGTCCCTGGCGCCCAACCCGTTCTCGACGACGAAGAGCGGCTTGCCCCAACGGTCCCAGAACTGGTTGGCCACGATGCGCAGGCCGGCCGGGTCGATCTGCCAGCCCCAACCGCTGGCCCTCAGCGTCGGATTGGGAACCCCGCCGATGACGTTGCCCTCGCCCGTGATCCTCTTCGCTGGGTCGGCGGTCTCACAGGCGCTCATGTAGTAGCTGAACGACACGAAGTCCACCGTGTTGGTCAGGACCTCACGATCCTCGTCGGTGATGTCCAGCTCGATGCCGGCCTCGCGGAAGTAGCGCAGGATGTAGCCGGGGTAGACCCCACGCGTGTGCACGTCCCCGAAGAACAGGTTGCGATGGTCCGCCTGCATGACGGCGACCACGTCGGCCGGATCCGGGGTGAGTGGGTAGGTGGGCATCGACAGGATCATGCAGCCCACCTGCACGTCGGGGATCATCTCGTGCGCGATCCTGGTGGCCAGAGCGCTGGCGACCAGTTCGTGATGGGCGGCCTGGTACAGATCCGAGGCCGAGAGCCGCTCCTTCGGCGTGTCGATCGCACCGCTGAGAAACGGCACGTGCAGGACCGAATTGATCTCGTTGAAGGTCAGCCAGTACCTGACCCGGGTGCCGTACCGGGCGAACAGGGTCCGCACGTACCGCTCATAGAAGCCGATCAGCTCCCGGTTGACCCAGCCGCCGTAGCGCTCGGCCAGGTGCAGAGGGGTCTCGTAGTGGGAGATGGTCACCAACGGCTCGATGCCGTGCCTGGCACATTCGTCGAGGACGCGGTCGTAGAAGGCCAACCCCTCCTCGTTGGGCATCTCGTCGTCGCCGTTGGGGAAGATCCGACTCCACGCGATCGAGAGCCGGAACACCTTGAACCCCATCTCGGCGAACAGCGCGATATCCGCGGCGTATCGGTGGTAGAAGTCGATGCCGATGAGCTTCAGGTTGTCGGCCGTCGGGACCGTCGTGCGTGGTCCCTGGATCCCGCTGGGTGCCACGTCCTGGATGGAGAGGCCCTTGCCGCCTTCGTCGAACGCGCCCTCGAGCTGGTTGGCCGCGGTGGCCCCACCCCAGAGGAAGCCGGGCGGGAAGGGGGTCGCGCGTGCCACCACTGGTGCGACCTACGCACCGGTCGAGGCGAGCCCGGAGAGCTGCCCGCGCATCTCGCCGGCGTACTGGTCGGCATTGGGGCCGGCGATCAGGTGGAAGGTGTCGTCCTTGACGGCGACCGCCCCGTGGATGCCCGCCGCAGCCAGCGCGGCGTCGTCGACCCGGCTCGCGTCGCGCAGCTTGACACGGAGACGAGTCTCGGCACAGGCCTCGACCTTGACGATGTTGTCGGGACCTCCGAGCCCGGCGATCACCTCACGTGCCTTCTCCGGGCCGAGCGGATCGCGCAGCTTCGGCGCGACCCCCTTCGACTCGTAGGCCACCTCGGTGAGGTCGGCCTCGCTCAGTTCCGCTTCGTCCCCGGCGGTCTCGAGGTACTCCTCCATGTCGGTCTTCAGGTTCTCCGAGCGGGTACCGAAGATGGCCTGCATGTTGTTACCGACCAGCAGCACGCCGGCGGCACCGAGCGCCTTGAGCTTGGCCTGATCGGCGCGGTGGATGTCCTCGACCCCGACCCGCAGGCGGGTGATGCAGGCGTCGAGGTCCTTGATGTTGCTCCGACCACCGAACGCGAGCACCAACTGCTGGGCGAAGCTGTCGGCGGAGGCGTCGCGCGCGGTCTCCGGATCCGTGTCCAGGTCCTCGCGGCCCGGGGTCTTGAGGTTCAGCTTGACGATGAGCAGGCGGAAGACGCCGTAGTAGATCGCGAAGTAGACGGGTCCCAGGACGAACACCAACCATGGACGGGTGTTGAGCGGGAAGAAGAGCGCGAAGTCGATGAACCCGTGGGAGAAGGTGTAGCCCAGCAGACCACCGGCGAGGTACATCAGGGGGAAGGCGAGACCGGCCAGCACGATGTGGGCCACGAAGAGCACCGGGGCGACGAAGATGAAGGCGAACTCGAGCGGCTCGGTGATCCCGGTGAGGAACGAGGTCAGGGCAGCGGAGACCATGATCGAACCGGTCTTGACCCGGTTCTCGGGCTTCGCGGTGTGCCAGATCGCCAGCGCCGCACCAGGCAGACCGAACATCTTGAACAGGTAGCCGCCTCCGAGCCGGCCGGCCTCCGGGTCACCGGCGAAGAACCGTGTGATCTCACCGGTGACGGTGTCACCGGCCGGGGTGGTGAACGACCCGACCTCGAAGAAGAAGGGCACGTTCCAGATGTGGTGCAGGCCGAAGGGCAGCAGGAGCCGTTCGACCGTCCCGTAGATCCAGACCGCGAGGGCCGGCTGGCCCTCCGAGGCCCAGTTGGCGAAGCCGTCGATCATCGTCTGGATCGGGGGCCAGATGAAGCTGAGCACGAGTCCGAGCGCGATCGCCGCGAAAGCGGTGATGATGGGTACGAACCGCTTGCCCGCGAAGAACCCGAGGTAGGGCGGTAGCTGGATGCGGAAGAACCGGTTGAACAGCAGGGCGGCCACGATCCCGACGATGATGCCGCCGAAGACCCCGGTCTCGATCGTCTCGATCCCGATGATCGGGGTGGTCGCGATGCCGCGCTCCACGGCGACCACGCCCATCGTCCCGGTCATCACGACGTAGCCCACGACGGCCGACAGCGCCGAGACCCCGTCGTTCTTGGTCAACCCGAGGGCCACACCGATGGCGAAGATGAGGGCGAGGTTGGCGAAGATCGGCTCGCCCGAGGCCTGCATGACCTGGAGCAGCACCCGGACCCACTCCGGCGGGACACCGATCGCGCCACGGTCGATCCCCTGCAACAGAGCGCCGCCCACCCCGAGCAGGATGCCCGCGACCGGCAGGATCGAGACCGGCAGCATCAGCGACTTGCCGATCTTCTGCAGGAAGCCGAAGGTGCTGCTGCCCACGGCCTTGAGGCGCGATGGCGGCGCTTGGGTGTCGGTGGCCATGACGGTTCCTCCTCAGCACCGAGGTGGTGCGCTCAAACCTCGTCTGCCAGGTCGTCCTCGTCCTGTGGGACGAGAGCGCGCACGGCGGCCGCGGATTCCTGCTCCAGTGCCCGGGCGGCGAGGTCCTGACACGTCGCGAGGGAGAGGCGGCGGATCTGGGCCTTGACGCTCGGGATCGCCGGGATGCTCACGCTGAGCTCGTCGACGCCCAGTCCGAGCAGCAGCGGCACCGCCTGGGGGTCGGCGGCGATCCCCCCGCAGACGCCCACCCAGCGGCCGTGCTGGTGGGCGGCCGCGACACTCTGGCCGATGAGTCGGAGGCACGCCGGATGTAACCCATCGACCTGCGGGGCGAGCTTCGGATGGCCGCGGTCCATCGCCAAGACGTACTGGGTGAGGTCGTTGGAACCGACGAAGAAGAAGTCGACCTCGGCGGCGAACCGCTCCGCGATCACCGCCACCGACGGGACCTCGACCATGATCCCCACCGGGATCCTGGCAGCACCCAGGCGTTCGCGTTCCTCCTCGAACAACGCCTTGGCCGAGCGCCACTCCTGGATCGTGGCGATCATCGGGAACATCACGTGCATGCGCGCCCCGGCGTCCGCTGCACGCAGGATGGCGCGGATCTGCGTGCGGAGGATCTCGGGACGATCGAGTCCGACCCGGATGCCCCGCTCGCCGAGGAAGGGGTTGTCCTCCCGGGCGATGGGCAGGTAGGACAAGGGCTTGTCCCCGCCGACATCCAGCGTCCGGATGACCAGCGGCTGGCCATCCGGCAAGGCTTCGGCGATGTCACGGTAGATCTCGGCCTGTTCGGCCGC
>PWLR01000132.1 GCA_003558435.1 Nitriliruptoraceae bacterium
CACGTAGTGGATCTTGCCGGCCCGGACCAACTCGTCCATGGCGCCGAGCCACTCCTCGACGGGTGTCAACGGATCCCAGGCGTGGATCTGGTAGAGCTCGATGTGGTCGACACCCAACCGGGTCAGGCTGTCATCGATCGCTCGGTGCAACCACGCACGCGACAGGCCCTGACGGTTGGGATCCCGGTGCCCACCGACGGGGAACCGTGCCTTGGTGGCGAGCAGGACCTCGTCGCGCAGACCCCGGTCGGTGAGCCAACGGCCCACGATCCGCTCGGACTCCCCCTCGACGTAGACATCGGCGAGGTCGAGCAGGGTCCCACCCGCTTCGACGAACCGGTCGAGGATCGCGAAGGCATCGGCTTCGCCGGTCTCGTTGCCGAAGGTCATCGTGCCGAGCGCGTAGTTCGAGACGAGCAGGCCACTGCTTCCGAGGGTGCGACTCTTCATGGGGGCTCCTTGTCTAACCGGCGACGAGTTCGCCCATCACCGCGACCATGTCGAGATCGTCGTGCAACTGGTGCTGCAGCATGAAACGCCCGACACCGGCCCCGGCGTAGTCGTCGAGACGCGACCGGGCCTGGTCGATGGTGCCGACGATCCAGGCGTCACGCAGCCCGTCGAGCCAGCGGTCGAGATCGCCCTCGGCCCCGGAGAGCTCCTTGAGCCGGCCCGCCCGGTCACGCACGTCCGTCTCGTCGGCGCCGATCAGGCACCCGGTCATGATCGAGAACGGGATCGGTTCCCGTCCGGCGTCGGCGCATGCGGCATCGATGTTCGCCTTGCGCTCGCGGACCGCCTCGATGTCCGGGAAGGTCGTGTTGTACTCGTCGGCGTAGCGGGCGGCCAGACGTGCGGCCCGCGGGCCGGCCCTCCCACCGAGCACGATGGGCACCCGGGGCGACTGCAGCGGTTTGGGCCGGGCCTCACAACCCACGAGCTGGTAGTGCTCGCCCTCGAAGTCGAACCGTTCGTCGGTCATCTGGCGGTGGATGATCTCCAGTTGCTCCTCGAACACGTCGAACCGGGTCGCGAGGTCGTGGAACGGCAGGCCGTAGGTCTCGTGTTACAGCCGGTGCCAGCCGGCCCCGAAGCCGAGTTCGATCCGGCCGCCCGAGATGTGATCCGCCGTGACCACGCCCTTCGCCAGGACGGAGGGATGACGGAACGACGCCGGGGAGACCATGGTGCCGAGCCGGATGCGTTCGGTGATCGCACCGAGCGCCCCGAGGGTGACCCAGGCATCCAACGACGAGCGTTCGGTGCGGCTCTGCACCGACTGGTAGTGGTCCGAGCGGAACAGTCCCTCGAGCCCGGCGTCCTGCGTGGCACGGGCGAGAGCCACCCACTGCTGCCAGGTGACCGACTCCTGGCCTTCGATCATCAGGTTGATGCGCACGCGAGATCCCTCCGCCCGCGGGCCGGCGGTCGCCCGCCCGGTGCCCGTCACGCTACTCGCCGCCGCTCGAGGGTCGCTGGCGCATCGCTCAGGCCGGATCGATCCGTCGGACGGCGCCCGCGAAGTCGAGCAGGTAGAGCTCGCCGTCGGCGTCCTGCGCGAACGACACGATCTGCTCGCCGCCGACCTCGAGGTCCGCCTCCCCGACCACCTCGCCACCCTCGACGACGATGGCGTGGAGCTCGGCCCCGCAGAAATCGCTGTACAGGTAGGCACCGGTCAGCTCCGGGATGGCCGAACCGCGGTAGACGTAGCCGCCCGTGATCGAGCAACCCTGCGGTCCCCGCGTCTCGTACTCGTGGACGGGCGGGACGTGGTCCTCGGGCTCCTCACCGGCGAACTCGAGCGTGCCCTCCATCAGGTTCCACCCGAAGTTGGCTCCGGCCCCCTCGGACGCCGCGAGCCAGTTGACCTCCTCGCGGGTGTCCTGCCCGACGTCGGCGATGTAGAGCTCACCGGTGGCCGCATCGAACGAGAACCGCCAGGGGTTGCGCAGCCCGTAGGCCCAGATCTCGTCGCGGGCGTCGGCGTCGTCGAGGAACGGGTTGTCGGACGGCACGGAGTAGGGGTCGGCACCGGCCGGGTCGATGCGCAACATCGCGCCGAGCAGGGTCCCGAGGTCCTGGCCGGCCTCGACCGGATCGCCGCCGCCACCGCCGTCGCCCAGGCCGATGTAGAGCATCCCGTCGGGCCCCACCTCGATGTCGCCACCGTTGTGGTTGGCGAAGGGCTGATCGACGGTGAGCACGGTACGGCGCTCGTCGCCGCGTGGCGTCCCGTCGTCGTCGAGCGCGACGGCGGCGATCACGGTGTCACCGTCGAGATCCGTCGACGACAGGTACAGCTCGCTGCCGTCCTCGGCGAAGGCGAGGCCGAGCAACCCCCGCTCGCCATCGGTCGTGGTCTCGTCCGAGAGGTCGATGACCGCCTCCCCGACACCGTCGTCGGTCAGCGGGTGGACCGTGCCGGCCCGTTCGGTCAGGTAGAGCACCCCGTCGGGACCGACAGCGCCCGCCGTCGGTGCCTGCATGGTCGCGACGTCGGTCAGCTGGAGTTCGACCGACAGGTCGGGCTCTTCGGGCTCGGCGGGCTCGTCGGGCTCGGCGGATGGGTCGGGCTCGTCCTCGACGTCCGGCGCCGGATCGGGCGCATCGGTGACCGGGGCCGGCTCGTCGTCGGCTGGCTCGGGTTCGTCCCCGCAGGAAGCGAGCGCGAAGGCGAACACGAGGAGCAGCACGGGCCAGGGACGGCGAGACGGGGACATGCCCCGAAGGTACCGAGATGGTCAGGAACGTCGGTCGGCCGCGGCACGGCGCGGGCCGGGAACCACCCTGGGTGCCGGCCGGGCGACGATGACCACGGGCCGTCCGTGGGCCACCTGCGAGGTGCGCTCCGGAACGGTCACGGTCGGTTCACCCGCCGCCGCGGCATCGGCGACCCACGCGCAGATCGCCGCATCGACCACGTCGTCGGGAGCCGCCAACTCGTCCCCCGGGAACCGCTCGGGCAGGACGACACCCAGGCGCTCGAGCACCGCACGGCGCGTGGTGATCCCCGACCAGGAACGCTTCCGGGGCAACATCTCGCCGGTCACCACCGCGAACGCGACCTCGGGGTGCACCTCCATCAGCGGATGCCCGGCCGCAACCAGATCGTCGATCTGCACGATCTTGGGCACCAACCGCCAGGCCTGCATGCTGATGCCCTTGCCGGTCGCGGCGAGCGCCGCGGCCGTCGCCGCGGCGTGCTCGGTGAGCGTCCCGTCCCGCACCCCGTCGATCACGACCTGTGGCGGGGTGGCGAACACGCTGCTGGCGCGTCCGGGCAACAGGAGCCGGGCGGCGACATCGGCGTCCCGGGAACCCGCCACGAGGCCCACCGGCATGTCCACCCCCGCCGCCCCGTAGGGCTCGTCGAGCACCTCGTCGAGGTCCGTGACGACCTCCACGGTGTCGACGGTGCCGTCGCGGAGCGCGACGACGACCCACCCGGACGGGCAGCCGTCGGCCCCGAGCGCGCGCCGGCTCATGCCGGATCGTGCCCGTGTGGCTCCCCGGGCCCGTCGCCGGTCGGCTCGTCGAACAGGCCGAGCTCGCTCAACAGCATCTCGACATCGGCCCGGTACAGCGGTTCGCAACCGTCGGGGAACAGCCAGCGATGGTGACCGAACACCTCGAGGCTGACTTGGCCGTGGAGCCGGCCCCAGGCGAGCAGGAACAGCCCGAAGGCCTCGACCGAGAGCTCGCTCTCGAACTCCAGGACCGGCGACAGCCCGGCACGCAGTTCCGGGTCCGCCATCGCGGGGTGGGTACGCACGCGCCCCGCCTGCCAGGCCTCGACGAGCGGCTGGGCGAGCCCGGTGCCGACCCGGCGCATGCCGGCGACCGTCGGCCCCCCGGTCGGGGCTTCGTAGCCGGGGATCGGGTCGCCGAACAGCAGACCGAACTCGTTCGGGTGCGAGACCGCCCAGTGGCGGTAGGCGAGGGCGACCGCTCGGGTCCGGTCCGCGACATCGGTCTCCGGTCCGGCGATCACCGGCGGCGAGGGGGGCGGACGGTCCGGCACCCCGCCCACGTGCGCGGGAGCGCCGTTGGCGACCTCGAGGTGGTGGCCCAGATCCTGATAGCCCTCCGCGATGAGGGTGGTGAGCAGATCCTCGCGCGAGGCGACGTAACGGTAGAGCCCGGCCGGACTCATCCCCATGCGACGCGCGACCGAGCGCAGCGAGAGCCCGACGGCGCCCCGTTCACGGACCTCGTCGAGCGCGGCCTGCTTGAGCTCCACCATGGTCTCCCGGCGGACGCGCTGACGGCGCCCCTCGGTCACCGGCGTGCTCTGATCGGTCGCGGTCTCGCCCATGCTCACGCCTCCCTCGGGCCCCGTGCCGCGACACCGTAGCGGGGCGCACCGGACCGCTCACGAAGTGAACATCGTTCACGACTCACCGGCCACGGTTGCTCGACCTCAGGACTCCGGCAGGTAGCGCTTCAGTTCGCGGCGGGCGAGGGCCATCTCGTGGACCTCGTCCGGCCCGTCCGCCATCCGCAGCGTGCGGGCGTGCGCCCACATCATCGCCAGGGGGAAGTCGTTGGAGAACCCGGCGCCACCGTGGGTCTGGATGGCCTTGTCGAGCACCCACTCGGTCATCGACGGTGCGACGATCTTGATCGCGGAGATCTCCATCCTGGCGCCCTGGTTGCCCACGGTGTCCATCAGGTAGGCCGCCTTCAGCGTCAGCAGCCGTGCCTGCTCGATGCGCACCCGCGCCTGAGCGATCCAGTGCTGGAAGACGCCCTGGCGGGCGATCGGCTTACCGAACGGTTCCCGGACGAGCGAACGTTCGCACATCAGGTCGAAGCCGCGCTCGGCCATGCCGATCAGGCGCATGCAGTGGTGGATACGTCCGGGGCCGAGACGCGCCTGGGCGATGGTGAAGCCGTCGCCCTCCTCGGCCAGCAGGTTCGTGGCAGGAACGCGCACGTCGGTGAACTCGACCTCCGGGTGACCGCCGTGACCGTCGTAGTGGCCGAACACGGGCAGATCACGCACGACGCGTACCCCGGGGGTGTCGAGCGGGACCAGGATCATCGACTGCTGGCGGTAGGGCTCGGCATCGGGGTCGGACACGCCCATGAAGATGCCGATCTTGCAGCGGTCACTGGCCGCACCGCTCGACCACCACTTGCGCCCGTTGATGACGTATTCGTCGCCGTCCCGCTCGATGCGCGAGGCGATCTGGCGCGCGTCGGAGGACGCCTGGTCGGGTTCGGTCATGAAGAACGCCGACCGGATCCGGCCCTCGAGCAGCGGGGTCAGCCACTCGTCCTGCTGGTCGGGGGTGCCGAACATGTGCAGCACTTCCATGTTGCCGGTGTCCGGTGCCGCGCAGTTGGTCGCCTCGGGGGCGATCACCGGGGAGCGCCCGGTGATCTCCGCGAGGTGGGCGTAGTCGAGGTTGGTGAGCCCGGCACCGTGTTCCGCATCGGGCAGGAACAGGTTCCACAGCCCGCGTTCGCGCGCCTCGGCCTTCAGTTCCTCGAGGATCGCCGGATGATGGTGGCGGTCACCGGACGCATCGATCTGCTGCTGATGGGTCGCCTCGTTGGGGAGGATGCGCGTGTCGAGAAAATCGCGCAGTTCCCCCCGAAGCGCTTCGGCCTTGGGACTGGGTGCCAGGTCCACGTCGTGTCTCCCGCTCGGCGATGAGCGTCACCGTAGGCGGGAGGCACGCTGTGCACCGAACCGACGTGACACGTTCAGCCGGCCCGGTGGCCGCCGAGGTGGTGCAGCTCGCCCGAGCGACCTGTGTCGACGCGCGCCTCGTGGAAACCGGAGACGGCGGCGAGGGCCACGTCCTCGGCGCGCCGTTTGGCGTCGAGCGCCGCGCGGACGGTGCCGTCGCGGACCTGACGAGCGGCCTCACGGCGGGCCTCACGTCGTCGCTGCTCGCCGTGGTCGGGGTCGAGCAGGTACATCCATCCGGCGCCGAAGGCGGCCCCGGCGGCCATGGCCACGATGGTGCGAACGCGCACGGATCCTCCTCGGGCTCGACGATCTCGTGAAGCTGCCCGACACGGTACTCGCGGAGCCGGACCCTGCTCGGCCGCCGCTAACGCAAGCCGAGTTGGGCGCTGCAGGCCGGCCACGCGCCCCAGCCGGCGGGGTGGATGTCGAGCAACCGCTCGGCGATCTCGATCTGCTGGGCCTTCGTGGCCTGGTGCGGGTAGTCGCTGTGGCGGTCACCCCCGGCCCAGTGCCACGAACGGTGATCGAACTGCAGACCGCCGTAGTAGCCGTTGCCGGTGTCGATGGACCAGTTCTGGCCCGATTCGCAGCTGGCCAGGGCGTCCCAGACCTCGACGCGGGCCCCGGCGGTTTCCGGCTCGGATGCCGTCTCGTCCGCGGGAGCGGGGTCCGGGGCAGGCGCGGGTTCGGGCTCGGGTTCGACGGCCTCCAGCGCGGCGCGAGCGGCAACGGCGTCCTCGAGCGCCTCCGGCAACTCCCCGGTCTCGGAGGCCAGATCGATCCGGTCGGTGGGGGTGACCGAGATGGTCCGGGTCTCGGGCGCCGGGTCCGGAGCCTGATCGGCGTCCTCCGTGGCCATCGCTGCCGAGCCGACCATGGTCACGGCCCCCGCGAGCGCGAGACCGAGGACCCGGCGGGAACGTCGGTGCTCGCGACGGCGTCGTTGCGTGGGCAGGGCAGCGGGCAAGGAGGCTCCTAGGAGCGGTGACGGGGGAGCGTGCAGAAAGGACGAGGTCGTGCGTCTCGCCCCCCGGATGCGCCAGATGCGCGATGTCACGTGCGCGAAGCGCCGGACGTCTGGAGCCGGGCGGGCAGTCTCGCCCACCGGGCCCCGTCGGGGGCGGCCCCGCCCCCGACG
>PWLR01000187.1 GCA_003558435.1 Nitriliruptoraceae bacterium
CCGCCCGCGATCCGGGCCGTCGAGGTGAACCTCGTCGCCCCGGGCGCCCCGCTCGGCGCCTGGTACATCGGCCCATCGGAGGACCTCCAGCGCCACGGCTCGATCTGGTGGTCGCTCGGCGACCGCCAGCAGATCCCCCTCTACGAGGAGGTCTCGACCGCCTACCACGAGGGCTTCCCGGGCCATCACCTGCAGGTCGGGACCCAGGTCACGCTCGCCGACCGGCTCTCCCGTGCGCACCGTGTCCTCATCTGGAACCCGGGCTACGGGGAGGGCTGGGCGCTCTACGCCGAACGGTTGATGGACGAGCTCGGCGAGTTCGAGCGCCCGGAGTACCTGCTCGGCTACCTCACCTCGGCGCTGCTGCGAGCGGTCCGCGTCGTGGTGGACCTCGGTCTCCACCTCGACCTGCCGATCCCCGACGATGCCCCCCTCCCACCGAACGGGACCGTGCCTCCCGGTGGCCGATGGGACTTCGACGTCGCCGTCGCCGCGATCGAGCAACTGGCCTTCCTCGACCCCGCCTACGCCCGCAGCGAGGTGACCCGCTACCTCGGCATGCCGGCCCAGGCCATCAGCTATGCGCTCGGCGAACGGCGCATCGTCGAGCTGCGCGACGCCCGTCGGGTGCGGGAGGGTGCCGCCTTCGACCTCGCCCGCTTCCACGCCGACGTGCTCGGCTACGGCCCCGTCGGTCTCGACCACCTCACCGAACTCGTCCTCGATGACCGCACCCCGGGAACACCCGGATAGCGCCTCCGCGGCGCTCAGCGGAGCCGGCACCGAGAGCTCGTTGCAGCTGCTCAGGCGTCGCGTCGGCGTGTTACCCGCCGTGCGGTCCTCGGATTCGCGGCCTGCAGGAGCGTGGTCAACCGAAGTCTGGGCAGACCCGACGACGGTCGTTCCGGGGTCAGCGGAACCATCGGCTCGGCGATGCCGCGTTCCTTCGAGCTGCTGGTGGCCGAGCAGCCGATGCCTCGCTCTGGAACGCGGTCCTTCGCCTGTGAGGACCGCGGTGAACGAGGATCGGTCGGAGGGTCGATTGTCCGCTCGTGCTCGATCCCCGCGTGGTCCGAGTGCCGGCTACACCTGGGAGCCCTGTCGGCAGCCAAACCGGCGCCACGCGGCGGTCATCACGTCATCGTCGAGAAGCACGCGCGAGGCTTCAGCGAATCGCTCCAGGGCCGCGACGTCCACGCGTTCCGGACGCTCGGCGGCCTGGGTAGTCCACACCGGCACGAGGTTTCTCCATCTGACCAACCCAGCTCCGAGCCCTGGAGAGCCCGGATGGCGGTTCTGGCCATATGGGTCACTCGACCGCTAGGCGACGTGGTGTTCCGCCGTGCCGCGGGTCCCGTCTTCGCTCGTAGCTCAGGGTGCTGCTGACATGCCCGTCCGCTGGAGCTTTCCGCTTCGGCTGCGCAACGCGCGCCGCCCGACCACGACCAAGACGATCAGGCTGGCGACGGCGACGCTGATGCGTCCAGCAGGCCCACGGGCAACGTCACGCGCAGCGCCCCGAGCAAGAGGGGCGATGGCTCGCGCAGAGCCAATGCCGACATCGCTTGATCCGGTCAACAGCCGGCCCAAGGGCGATCCAGCCTCTGCCCCGAACCGTATGACGGTGCCGTGCGGGCCGTCGATCCGGACGGTCGCCGATCGCCTGGCGAGGAAGCCGGCCGCATCGCCGATCCCACGCACGTCAGTGGCACCCGCGAATCGCAGTTCCTCGACGAGGCGCTCCGGGTGAGCGGTGGTCACTACGAGCGTCGCTCCCTCACCGTGCACCCGTCCGAGGACCGTCCCCGTGCCCTCGGGAGGTGTGACGACGAGGTCCAGATCCGCCTCGAAGCGGGGCTCGGTCACGACGCCGCGCCGGGGGCCTCGCGGTCGGAGGTGGTGATGCGCAAAGTCCCGTTGAGCTTCCACGTCGCCCGTGGGGAGTCGGGGCCGGTCTGGCGGGGCACCTCGATGACCATGTCGCGCAGCTCGTAGTCGATGACTGCGCCCTTGCCGGTAAGGTAGCTCCACATCTCCTTGCCCAGGTCGGCGAAGTTGGTTACTTCGGACGTGGTGATCTCGTCAGCCATGACATGTCTCCTGTGGTCGGTGAATGCAACACTCCGGGGGAGTAAGGCCGGGGGAGCGCAACCTCCATGAGCGGTGTTCCGAGACGGACGCATCGACGATGCGTCGGGTCTACGGAGCACCACCAGATCACCTCCGAGTGGCCTTTGAGCCTTTCGATACCGTTCAGGAGCCGGATCGGGACCATGCGCGGAGGAGCCAACCGCCCGTGCGCCGGCACAGGTGATCGGCCTCCTCGTCCGGTCTGGGCTGCCCGGGCGGGTAGAGCCCACGGAGTGCTCGCCAACTTCGAGAGCTCTTGTGATGATGCAGTCCAACGGCTCATCACCTCCGACGAGCACCGTCATCGCGTCGCCACACCTCTCTCGACCGCCCCGTATCGCTATCCGCGCACCTTGTCAGTGCTCTGCCCGCTGTGCAGCCCGCAGGACCGAAGTCACGGCCGAGGCCGGGCCTTCGAGGACCGGGTCCGCAGCCCAGACGAACCGCAGGATCGTTCGGCACCACCTTCTTCGGCCCGCGGAGGTGGCAGCGCGGTGCTCACCGCGGACAGGTTGCCTGGCACTAGGCGACGCATCTCGCATCCTCAGGCAACCTCGCCAGGTCGAGGATGTCACCGGTCCCGGGGAACCCTGCAAACGGCCGACGAAGTCCCCTGAAACCCCGGGCGGTATCCCCGGCCGCGCACATGGTCAACCTCGAGGGCATGCAGGTCCTCGCCGCGACGAAGACGACGTACTCGAAGCCCCCGGGCGCGAGTCGGGCCGATGTCGGGCGATCACCATGCACATCGGACAGCAGCCGGGCGCGAGCCCGGAGCAGCTTCGTGACGTCGGTCCGACCCTGCCGACTGAGTCGACCGTCTAACTGACCGACGCCTCGGACCGCTCAGGACTACGACCGCCGCGAACGAGGTCGATAGCCGTGACCAGGACCACGGCCAACCACATGGTCGCGAGGGGCTGCATCAAACCGACCGGGCCGAAGACCCCTCCGGTCGCGTCGGTGAACACGGTGAAGGTGCCGACCCCGAACCACAACACCCACTGGACCGGCGGCACGAACGCCAGCGGGAGCGCGACCACGGCCTCGACCGCCAAGACCGCCGGCGAGGCACGGTGGCGGCCGGCGACGGCCACGGCAGCGAACACGACCATGACCGCCGCCACGGGAGGCCAGTGCGCCCTGTCCGGGAACCCGGTCTCGAACGTGAAGGCGAGCCTGCGTAGCAGCGGTCCGCTCGCGAGCAGGACGCCCACCAGCACCACTGGCCGAAGAAGCTGCAAGACCATCCGCACGGGACACCTCGGCCGGGGTTGGGATGGAGGCACTCGCCACATCCTGCCGCGCAGGTGAGGCGACCCACCCACCAGCGACCTCCGAACGCGACCCTAGTTTCACACGCCCCACCAACTTGTGCGGGTGGCGCATCCTGCGCACCCCTTCAGGTCAACGAACGCTTTCTCCTTGCTCGTCGAGCACACACGACTGGTCCACCGCCCGCCGGTGGACGACTCGGCCGGCAGCGGACGGACGCTGACCACAGAGCGGCCCGCAGGACCGCTGTCCCGAGCGAGACCTCCGTTGGTGTGACGGTTCTGCGCGTCTGGCTCCGGATCGACGGGCGATCGATCGAGGTCGTCGTGGCGGCCGAGCGCGGTTCGCTCGGAGACGCCGGTTCCCCGGACGCCATCGCGCCATCGTCAGTTCGAGGTGACATCCATGCGCAGGTACTCATCGATGCGGAGGAAGCCCGGCGAACGCTTCACACCCTCGCCGATGGCCCGCCATGCTTCCTGGGCCGAGATCAGCCGCGGAGCCGCGAGCTCGATGTCGTATCCGTCGAGCCTGAGTCGGGCGTGCTCGTCCGCCAGGACGTTGCGAACCCAGTCGGACTGCGAGCCGTAGACCAGAACGAAGACGTAGCCGCCGTCGACGGGATGCGCGTCGAGTGGTGTGCGGTGGGTCGCTCCGGAGGAGCGACCCACGTGGGTCAGAACGGGCCGGGTGCCGCGGCGCAGCTCCACAGGGTTGAAGACCCGCTTGTTGATCTGCGTCCACCACCTCGGCATCGGCACGAGCACTACCTCCTGTGCTGGCACGCGCGTCACCACGCCCATGACATCCTGATCATGAGCGAGCGGGACGCATGTTGGATGATGGCTCGCATCAGGCACCGGCCGTCGCGGGCTCGAGCTGGCCGCGATCGGGTGTACGCACGCCTTTGGTGAGCAGGTAGGCGAGGAGCCAGAACTCCGCGAACCTCGGTGCCGTGAGGATCGTGTGCGCGAAGCCGGGCAGGTCGGGGAACGCGAAGCCCACGAGCGTCTCGACGATCCACGCGCCGCCCGCGATCAGCACCAGGACGCTCAGCACCTTCGGAAGCAGCCCCGACCGGTAGCCGAGGTAGCCCACCGGCAGCAGCCACAGGCCGAAGAAGATCCCGGCCAACGCGTAGCCGTGGGCGTGGAGGTCCAGCAGGAGCAGCACCAGTTCGTCGGAAGCGATCGCGTCGAAGGTGGGGTCGGTCGCGACGAGCAGGGCAGCCTGGTGGAGCACCAGGTTGGTCAGGATCATGCCCGCGCCCACGGCGACGAAGACCAGGAGTGCCATGGCGTGCCGGTCGACCTGCCGGAACAGCAGGTACAGGACGATGCCGACGAACACCCAGGCCGTGGCCATGGCGATGTCGGCGACGAGCGCGAGGCGGAACAGGGTCGGATCGGCGGTGAGGTTCTGGGCGGTTGCGGCCGCGTCGCCCGGGACATGGACGTCGGCACGGACACCCAGATGCGCCCACGCGCCGAGGAACATGAGCAGGTAGAAGGCGCCGGCGGATCGGGCGAGCCGTTTGGGGGTGGTCATGGCTACTCCAGGTTCGGATGGGCAGTCGGAAAAGGCCGTGAGGTCACGATGACCCAAGATCGGCCCGCTGCCATCGATCCATGGGCTCGACGTTGTTGGCCTGATGGACGGCGCACCTCTCGTGCTTTCGGCTGAGCAGCACCTGGCGTGCCCGACCTACGCGGTGCCGGTGGTCGGAAACTGCCCGCGGGGCCTCTGGAACTCACGCCTGGCCTCGAACTCCGCGACCGCGACGAACAGGATCCCGCCGACCATCGCGCCAGTGCCCCAGGCGACGCCTGGGCTGGATGCCTGCTCCGGCAGCAGGGCCGACGCGGCGCCGAACACGACCGCGCCGATCCCTGCAGTGCACGCGACCAGCCGGAACCCGCGAGCGCGTAGCGCGGCAACCAGGGCGATGAGCGGGAGCGAGAGTGCAGCGATGGCCATCTCGGTCCGATGCTCCCTACCCCCGGCCGAGTGGGGGTCCGTGGCCAGGTCCGAGGCCAGTTGGATCTGGATCTGGTCGAGGGCGTACGGAGCGGCCACCGCGAGCCCCACGACACCGAGCGCAGCCATCGGTCTGCTGATCCCCCGTCCACTCGCGAGGAGCTCCGCAACCATGGCGGAGACGTGGTCGACCGTGTCGCGGCCGGAGAACACCTGACCGTGACACGGTCGGGCAAGCCGGTCGCGGAACTCCGTCCGGTTGGTCGACCCGCGGTGACGGCGGAGGTTCTGCTCGAGCGGTGGCGCCGGCTTCCCCACCTCGACGGTGACCGGCTTCGGGAGGACCTCGACGACCTCCTGGACTCCTCCCTGTGAAGGCACCGCCCGATCGGCCGCCACGCGGGCTGATGGACACGAACGCGCTGATCCTGCTGCCCCAGCTCCAGGATGCTTCGGCGTTGCCCGGTGAGCCGATGATCTCGACCATCACGCTGGCCGAGCTGTCCGTTGGCCCGCTCGTCGCTCGCACGGCGTCGGAGCGCGCCACGCGGCAGGCCCACCTGCAACAGGCTGAAGCGGACTTCGAGCCGCTGCCCTTCGATGCGGCGGCCGCGCGGGCGTTCGGCCAGGTCGCGGCCTCGCTACGGCAGGCTGGATGCAAGCCCGCAGCTCGCTCCTATGACGCGATGATCGCTGCGGTGGCGATCGCGGACGACCTCCCGCTCTACACCTGCAACCCCGATGACTTCGGCGCCATCGAGCGACTCCAGGTCATCGACGTGCCCCACCCCGACGCCTGACCTCGGTGCTCCACGAGAAACCTCCGGTGTGGCCAATCGCTTTGCCGGTGCGCCCGTTGGACCCCGGCACGTCTCCGCAACCCCACCGTCCGCAAGGCGGTCCTCGGCCCGCAGGATCGCCATGAGCTCTCGGAGATGGTCGGCCCTCGGCTGGCTCCGCGGCCAACGCGTTCCTGCGCCGCGGAGGACCGGGGTCGACGGCTGTCGGTTGTTCGCAACGAGCGGCCGCAGGTGCGCTTCGACCTCGGACTCGCCCGCTCCACGGCCTACGACGGATGCGCGGGCCGACCGGACCGACCCGGCCAACGCGCGTCGATGAGGTCGGCTCCGATCCGGAACGTCCGCACCACCCGATGCGGACGGGGTGCCAACCCGGACGTGGGGCTGCCTGGCGACGCTCGGGGTCGCGAGGTGTCGCGTCCGCAACCGGTGTCAGCACCAGTCCTCATCGAGAAAGCCGTCGGGGACGTCCCACGATGCGGTGACGAGGGTCGGGTCCTCGGACCCTGCGGACGGAACTGCCCGTCCACGGTGATGACATCGCCCTCGATCACGAACACGGGGAAACCCGGCTCGCCTTCTTCGACGATGTACTCCGAGAAGGGGCTCGCCGACCCGTCGCCTACCCGTCGCCG
>PWLR01000078.1 GCA_003558435.1 Nitriliruptoraceae bacterium
ACGGTGCGGCTTCGGCTACCGGTTCGGCCAGCGCGTCGCTGACCTTCTCGTCGGCGGCGGCCGCCGCTCCGGTGGTCACCGCTTCGGGACCCGGGGCCTCGACCGCCGGCTCCTCCTCGGGACCGGTGACCATGGCCTGGAGCCGCTCGGCGAAGGTGTCGATGATCTTGTTGCCGACGTCGGCCATGACGCCCCGGCCGAACTGCGCTGGCTTGCCGGTGATGTTGAGGTCGGTGACCACGGTGACGTCGGTCCCACCGTCGACCTCCTCGAGGGTGGCGAGGACGTCGGCGGTGGCGGTACCGGAGCCACGCGCCTCCTTGCCCTTGGCCTCGATGCGGGCGGACTTGTTCTCGTGATCGACGTCGGCCATCGTGGCCGTGCCGCGGTAGGTGACGGCGATCGGACCGACCTTGACCTTGCAGCGGCCGGTGTAGGTGTCCCCGTCGACCTCCTCCAAGGTCGCCCCCGGCAGGCACGGCGTGACCTTCTCCAGGTCGATCAGGGTGGTGAACGCCGTGTCGATGTCGACCGGGACGTGGAAGGTGTTGGTGAACTCCATCGGGGCTTCTCCTGGGATGCGGTCGTGGTGTGCGAGGTGGTCGTGGGCCGGGCTGAACACGGGTGGGGCGGGGAGCTGGTCGGAGCACGCACGTTGGTCGGCCGAGCCGCCCGTGCCGGCGTCATCCGCCGACCGTGGTCCGGTCGCGGTGGATCGGGCCGTCGGTCTCGCGCAGCGGGCTGCCGGTCCCGTCGTAGCGGAGCATCACGAGCTCGGCGGCGATCGACACGGCGGTCTCCTGCGGTGTCCGGGCGCCGAGGTCGAGGCCGATCGGCGAGCGCAGGCGAGCCAACGACGCCTCGGACACGCCCACCTCGCGCAACCGGCCCAGACGGTCGTGGTGGGTGCGGCGCGAGCCCATGACCCCGACGTAACCGGCTTCGGTCTCCAACGCGACCTGCAGGACGGGGACGTCGAACTTCGGATCGTGGGTCAGGACACAGATCGCGGTGCGGGCGTCGACCTCCGCGGTCTGCAGGTAGCGGTGCGGCCACTCGACCACGACCTCGTCGGCGTCGGGGAACCGGGCCGCGGTGGCGAACCGGGCCCGAGCGTCGCACACCGTCACGTGGTAGCCGAGGAAGCGACCGACCGACGCGACCGCACCGGCGAAATCGATCGCGCCGAACACCAGCATCAGCGGTCGCGGCGCGAACGACTCGATCAGCACCGCGACCTCGTCCTTGCGCCGTTCCCCGGCCGCCCCGAAGTGGCGTAGACCCGTCGCACCCTGTGCGAGCAGCCCGCGGGCGGCCTGGACGACCGCGCGGTCGAGCTCCGAGGTTCCGGTGGTGCCATCCGCGCGGTCCTCGCCGACCGCGATGGCGCGTCCGACCGCGTCGGGGGCACTCGGGTGCTCGACGATCGTGGCAACGGCGACCGGTTCCTCGGAGGCGATGCGGGTCGCCAGGTCGTCGAGGTCGATCGAGGCCGGGGTCACCGCGCGGACGAAGACCTCGATGGTCCCGCCGCAGGTGAGCCCCACGGCGAGCGCCTCGTCGTCGGAGATGCCGTAGGACACCCGTTGGGCGACGCCGGTCTGGAGCACCTCGGTGGCCACCTCGACGACCGCGCCCTCGACGCAGCCACCCGACACGCTGCCGAGCACGTCGCCATCCGGGTGCAGTGCGAGGGTGGCCCCGGGCGGGCGCGGGGCGGACTTGGAGGTGGCCACCACGGTCGCCAGACCGAAACGGACGCCCTCGGACTGCCAGCGACGAAGCGTCGCGAGTTCCTCACGCACGGGTGACACCTCCGCTGTTTCCCGGTGCAACGGTAGAGCCTGCCGCCCCCGAGCGCGCCCCCGATGAGGCGACCGTTCGGTTGCGTCGCTGTCTCGCTCGCTCGTCGTCCCGCCCGGCAACCCGTCCGGCGACCACGTTGGCGAGGTGTTCGAGCGCGGCCAGCGAGTGTCCCTCCACCAACTGGTCGCAGAAGGGCAACGCCGCCGCCATCCCGCCGGCCGTCGGGGTGAACCCCGGCCGGCCCGCGCGTGGATTCGCCCACACCACGCGGTGGGCGAGCCGCTGGAGACGGGCCATCTGCTCGCCGAGTTCGCCCACCTCGCCGGTCTCCCACCCGTCGGAGAGCACGACCGCGACCGCGCCACGGGCGGTTCCGCGCTGACCCCAGCGGTCGAGGAACGCCCGCAGGGTCTCCCCGAGCCGGGTGCCGCCCTCCCAGTCGGGGATCGCGGCGGCGACCGCGCGCATCGCGGTGTCGGGGTCCCGGTGGGTCAGCTCGTGGGTCACCCGGGTCAGTCGCGTCCCGAGCGTGAACACCTCCGTGGTGCCGTCCCGCCGCCGTGAGGCGGCGTGGGCGAAGCGCAACAGCACCTCCGCATAACCCGACATCGATCCGCTGACGTCGAGGAGCAGCACCACGGGACGTGGACGCGGGCGCGCCGCCTCGTGGCGCAACGCCCCGGGTTCGCCGCCGGCCGCGAGCATGCGGCGCACCGTGCGGCGACGGTCGATGGGGCCTCGCCGCGCCGGGTCGCGACGCCGCGAGGGACGCGCCTCGCCGGGCAGCATGAACGCGGCCAGCAGACGGTGCAGCTCCGCCCGCTCGGTCGCATCGAGGTCGGTGACGTCGCGGTGTCGGAGCAACTCGGCGGCCGAGGCCTCGCGGGTGACCAGCTGCAACTCCGGCAGCGCGGCGTCCGGTTCCCCGGAGCTGGCCGGGGTGGAGCTGACCGCGTCCGGCCCCATACGGATCCGCCGTCGTGTCCGACCCTGCGACGACACGCGCTCACCGGCGAAGAACGCGGTGAACACCCGGTCGTAGCGGTCGAGGTCATCCGGCCCGGAACACAGCGTCACGCGCCCGGCCCAGTAGACCTGGCGTCGGTCAGCCGTGTCCACGGCGGTCAGCGCCAGTACGAAGGCATGCACCCGCTCCGGGCTCGCATCGACACCTGCCCCGCGAAGCGTGTGAGCGAGACCGACCGCCGACGCGGTCAGGTCGAGCGGTTCCCGAGGGGCCGAGTGCTCCTCGGAGCGCGACTCGGCGGGGCGGACCCCGGGCTGGTCGGTCTCACCGGGCGGGTCGCGGTGGTCGTCCCCGGGGGCCAACGCCCTACACCTCGGTGATGGCGCGATCGACCATCGCACCGACATCCATGGCCCGGATACGTTCCAGGTCCTCCCGGAACTTCAGCACGGATCCCAGGGTCGCCGTGGCACGCCCGGCATCGAGATGGTCGGCGCCGAGAGCCACCAACGCCTCGGTCCAGTCCAAGGTCTCCGCCACGCCGGGCGGTTTGAGCAGGCCCTGCTCACGCATCGCCTGAACGGCCGCGACGACCTCGCGGGCGAGGCGCTCACCCACCTGCGGCAAGCGGGCGCGCACGATCGCCACCTCGCGGTCGAAGCCGGGGTGGTCGACCCAGTGGTAGTAGCAGCGACGCTTGAGCGCGTCGTGCACCTCGCGGGTGCGGTTGGAGGTCAACACCACCAGCGGTGGCTCGATGGCACGGATCGTGCCGAGTTCGGGCACGGTCACGCTGAACTCGCTGAGCACCTCGAGCAACAACGCCTCGAACTCGTCGTCGGCTCGGTCGATCTCGTCGATGAGCAGCACCGAGGGGGTGGTCTCGAGCGCCTGCAGCACGGGACGCGCGACGAGGAACCGGCGGTCGTAGAGCTCCGCCTCCAACGTCTCGGCGTCCGCATCACGACCGGCAGCCTCCGCGGTCCGCAGGTGCAGCACCTGGCGGGGGAAGTTCCAGTCGTAGAGGGCCTGCGAGGCATCGATGCCCTCGTAGCACTGCAGCCGGATGACCGGGGCACCCATGACTCCCGCCAACGCCAGCGCGATGGCGGTCTTGCCGACCCCCGCATCGCCTTCGAGGAACAGCGGTCGACGGAGCTTCAGCCCCAGGTAGGCGGCGGTCGCCAGCCCCTCGTCGGCGAGGTAGCCGTGACCCTCCAATGCCTGCGCGAGCGACGCGGGATCCCAGACCCCGTCGGGGAGGGGGGCGGGATCGGAGCCGAGGCGGGCGTCGGTGGACCCGGCGTCACCGCCGGGTCCACCGTGTGCCGTGCCCGTTGCGTTCGGTTCACTCACCCGACGGCAGCGGTGAGCGCGCGCTTGGTCAGCACCCGCGCCAGGTGCTGGCGGAACTCCGCCGTGGCGTTGAGGTCGCTCGACGGCGAGGTGCCGTCGGAGGCGTGCGCCGCGGCGTCCTCGATCGCGTCGGGGGACTGGCCGCGGATCGCGTCCTCGGTGGCGGTGCACCGCACCGGGCGGGTACCCATGTTGGTCAGACCGACACGCGCTTCCTCGATGTGCCCGTTCGAGCGCTTGACCATCCCGAGCGCTCCAACGATCGCCCAGGCCTGCGCGACCCGGCTGAACTTCTCGTAGCGCCAACCCCAGTCACCGACGAGCTTCGGTACCCGCACCTCGGTGACCAGTTCGTCGTCGGACAGGGCGGTGGTGAGGTAGTCGACGAAGAAGTCGGCGGCCTCGATCTCGCGGGTCCCACCCGGCCCCTGCGCGATGACACTGCCCCCGAGCGCGAGCAGCACCGCGGGCAGGTCGCCCGCGGAGTCGCCGTGGGCCAGGGCGCCGCCGATGGTGCCACGGTGGCGGACCTGGGCGTCACCGACCTTGGCGGTCACATCGGCCAGCACCCCGCAGTGTTCCCGGATCAGTGGGTCGGCCATGACCTTGTAGTGCGGGGTCATGGCGCCGATCGCGAGGCGACCGTCACCGACCTCGGAGACGCCGCGGAGCCCGTCGACGCGCCCCAGGTCGATCACGACCTCCGGGGCGGCCAGCCGCAGTTTCATCAGCGGCAGCAGGCTGTGGCCACCGGCCAGCAGCTTGGCTTCGTCACCGTGTTCGGCGAGCGCGGCGACCGCTTCGTCGATGCTGCTCGGACGCACGTACTCGAACGTCGCCGGGATCATGCGGCACCTCCATCGGTGTTGCCGGCAGAGGCGGCCTGGATCGCGTTCCAGACGTTGCTGGGCGAAGCGGGCATCAGCACGTCGTTGACCCCCATGGGACGCAGCGCGTCCACCACCGCGTTGATGACCGCGGGGGTCGAGGCGATGGTGCCGGCCTCGCCGACACCCTTGACCCCCAGCGGGTTGGTGGTCGCGGGGGTCTCCGTGCGGTCGAGGTCGAAGTGCGGCATGTCCGCGGCCGACGGGACGTAGTAGTCGAGCAGCGAGCCGGTCTTCAGGTTGCCCTGTTCGTCGTAGACCGCTTCCTCCCACAGCGCTTGGGCGATGCCCTGGGCCAGTCCACCGTGGATCTGGCCCTCGACGATCTGCGGGTTGATGACCTTGCCGATGTCATCGACCGCGACGTACTTGCGGATCGTGACCTCCCCGGTCTCGGTGTCCACCTCGGTGGCGCACAGGTGCGTGCCGTGGGGGTAGGAGAAGTTCTCCGGGTCCACGGTCGCGTCGGAATCCAGCGACGGCTCCATGTCCTCCGGGTAGTCGTGCGCGGCGAACACCGCCAGCGAGATGTCCTGGATGGTGGTGGAGACGTCCGGGGAACCCTTCACGCTGAAGGTGCCGCCGTCGAACTCGAGGTCGTCCTCGGCCGCCTCGAGCAGGTGCGCGGCGACCTTGCGGGCCTTGGCGATCACCTTGTCGCAGGCGACCTGCACGGCGTACCCGCCGACCACCAGCGAACGCGAGCCGTAGGTGTCCATCCCCTTGTGGGCGATCGCGGTGTCGCCGTGGCGCACCTCGATGTCCTCGTAGGGCACCCCGAGCGCATCGGAGGCGATCTGGGACCAGGAGGTGACGTGCCCCTGGCCGTGCGGTGAGGTACCGGTGACGACCTCGGCCTTGCCCGAGGGCAGCATCCGGACGCTGGCGTGTTCCCAACCCCCGGCGCCGTAGGACAGCGAGCCGAGCACCCGGGAGGGCGCCAAGCCGCACATCTCGGTGAAGGTCGAGATCCCGATGCCGAGCTGGACCGGGTCACCGCTGGCGCGGCGCTCGACCTGCTCGGCACGCAACCCGTCGTAGTCGAACAGTTCCTTGGCCCTGGCGGTCGCGGCCTCGTAGTTGCCCGAGTCGTACTCGATACCGGCGATGGTGGTGTAGGGGAACTCCTCGTGCTTGATCCAGTTCTTCTCGCGCAACTCGAAGGGCTCCACACCGAGTTCGTTCGCGGCCTCGTCGATCAACCGCTCGATGCCGTAGGTGGCCTCCGGGCGCCCGGCTCCCCGGTAGGCGTCGGTGGGGGTCTTGTTGGTGAAGATGCCGTGGCAGGTGAAGCTCAGCGCGTCCATCTTGTAGATCGAGTTGAACATGAACGCACCCAGGATCGGCACGCCCGGGGTCACCAACTGCAGGTAGGCGCCCATGTCGGCCAGCAGCTCGACCTTCAGACCACGGATGGTGTGGTCCTCGTTGAACGCGATCGACAGGTCCTGGACCTGGTCGCGGCCATGACAGGTGGCCTGGTAGCCCTCGGAGCGGGTCTCGGTCCACTTCACCGGCTTGCGCAGCTTGCGGGCGAGCACCAGCAGCAACGCTTCCTCGGCGTAGACGTTCAGCTTCGAGCCGAACCCGCCACCGACGTCGGGGGCGATGACCCGCAGCTCCTGTTCCGGGACGCCACAGGTGAGTGCGAGCATCAGGCGCAGGATGTGCGGGACCTGGGTCGTGGACCACATCGTGTACTCGGCGTGCTCCCTCGGTGGGGAGCACACGACCGAACGGGGCTCGATGGCGGTCGGGATCAGACGCTGGTTGACGAACCGGCGGGTGGTGATGTGCGCGGCGCCGTCGAACGCGTCGTCGATCTCCCCGTCGATCTTCTGCCAGGTGAAGCTCTTGTTGGTCTCGAGCGTGGTGTCGGCCAACGGCGAGCCGTCGGCGATCGCGGCCTCCATGTTCACCACGGCTGGCAGCGGCTCGTACTCGACCTCGACGAACTCGACGGCATCCGCCGCCTGGTACTTGCTCTGGGCGACCACCACGGCGACGGCGTCGCCGACGTAGCGCACCTCATCGGTGGCGATCGGCAGGTGGGTCGGCGAGACCATGTCCGGGGTCACCGGCCAGGCACACGGCAGGCCGGCGGCCCAGTTGTCCGCCAGGTCGGCACCGGTGAACGCGGCCACGACGCCGGGCTGATCCAGTGCCGCGGAGACGTCGACCGAGGTGACCTTGGCGTGCGCCATCGGGGAGCGCACCAGCGCGACGTGCAGCATGCCGGTCAGCTGCAGGTTGTCGGTCCAGTTGGTCTGGCCCGTGATGAGGTGCGCGTCCTCCTTGCGTAGACGCGTGATACCGACGTTCTTGGTCGAGGGGGTGTCGATCGCCGTCATACCTCCACCTCCACCTTGGTGTCGCCGCGCATCTCGGCGGCGGCCGACTGCACGGCCTTGACGATGTTCTGGTAGCCGGTGCACCGACAGAGGTTGCCCTCGAGTCCGTCGCGGATCTCCTTCTCGGAGGGGTTCGGGTTGTCCTCGATGAGCCCCTTGGAGGCCATGATCATCCCGGGGGTGCAGTACCCGCACTGCAGACCGTGCTCCTCGTGGAAGGCCCGCTGGAGCGGATGCCAGCCGGCCTCACCTTCGACCGGGTCGGCCAGGCCCTCGACGGTGTCGACCGTGGAGCCGTCGGCCTGGACGGCGAGCACCGTGCAGCTCTTCACCGACTGGCCGTCCATGTGGATGGTGCACGCCCCGCAGTTGGAGGTGTCGCAACCGACGTTGGTTCCCGTCCGGCCCAACACGTCGCGGAGGTAGTGCACGAGCAGCAGGCGGGGTTCCACCTCGTGCTCGGTGCTGGTGCCATCGACGGTGATCTCGACCTTCGTCACTAGCGGTCCTCCCGGATCCGCCGTCCGCTCCGGACGGCCATCGGCCCGTTCCGGGAATGCGGATCCCGCCGACGGGGACATCCGGTGGACGACCGGCGTCGGGGGGCACGGACCAACATCCGTCCGGTGGGCTCCCGACCACCGGACGGACGTTGGCCTCGTGCTCCGGCGCCGAGCTTTCGTCGACGCCACTCCCTCTCCCGGGGTGAGCTGTGGCAACGTATGCACGGCCACCACCGTCCGCTCGCGGAACTCCACGAACGCTCCCCGCGCGTGCGGTGGCCGTCCATTCGAAGCCCTGGAACGCACAGCCCGTACCCCCGGCCCGGCCTGGACCCGTGATCGCGATGGCGAGGACGGCGCTCGCCAGCGCACGCGGTACGCGCCTCGCTGGAGGATCGTGCGGCACCTCCTACAGCAGCGTCACCTCGTAACGGCTCCAGTCCCGCCCTCGGCGGCGCGGTCACTCGCCCCGGTCCACCGAACCGGGCGGCCGATCGGTCCCGTTCGCGGCCGACGACGCGGTCCATCTCCTCAGCCCTACCCTCGCCGGTCGGTCGTCGCCGACCGACTCGGGACTCGGCGGGGGATACTCGTTCCCCGAGCGATAGATCCGGTGGATGCGCTCGGGCGCCATCAACCAGTGCTCGGTGTGGTCGCCCTGGTAGCGCACGATCCAGTGTCCGACGGGCACGTCCATGAACTGCTGATCGTCGTAGATCTCCAGCGCGCCGTCGGTCGAGATGCGCCACATCCCCCCGAAGGCCACGACCTCGGCGAAGTTGTCGCCGCGCCATTGCACCGACTCGATCAGCCCGTGGCCAGCGTGGCGTGGCCGTCTGAGGAAGGCGGTGCGCTGTTCGGGCCGGCCACTGCTCATCGTCGTGTCGCCGAGGGCCGCGTCGCTCCGGCGCGCCGACTTCGACACGGCGCGCGCCGCTCTCGCGGGATCCTCGCGGGACCCATCGGAGGCCAGGCGCCAGAGCCGCTGATCGGAACCACTTCTCGACCCACTACCCGCCGATGTACGACATCTCGACCCGGGGCCCGGACAGGCCGCCCTCGGCACGCAACTCCGAGGCGCGGTCGGAGCGGGCGCGCCAGATCGCCGCGATGGCCTCACGCAGCTCCGCATCGTCGGCGCCCCCACGCACGACAGCCCGCAGATCGTGACCCTCCCCCGCGAACAGGCAGGTGTAGAGCTCCCCGATCGCCGACAACCGCGCCCGGTTGCAGGTCCGGCAGAACGGTCGCGTCACGCTCGCCACGATCCCGACCTCGCCGGCACCGTCGAGGTAGCGGTAGCGCTCCGCGACCTCGCCCTCGCGGGTGGGCTCGGCGGCTTCGATCGGCCAACGGGCGTGGATGCGCCGCACGATGTCGGCGGCCGGCACGACCCGGTCGCGGACCCACCCGTTGGTGGTCCCGACGTCCATGAACTCGATGTAGCGCAGGATCACGCCGGTCTCGCGCGCCCATCCGGCCAGCGCCTCGACCTGGTCGTCGTTGACACCGCGCTGCATCACCGCGTTGATCTTCACCGGCGACAGACCTGCGGCGAGCGCCGCGTCGACACCCGCCAGCACGGCCTCGACCGACAGCGGCGTGTCCGCGACGGCCCGGAAGGTGGCATCGTCCAGGGCGTCGAGGCTGATGGTGACCCGTTGCAGGCCGGCGGCGACCAGTTCGTCGGCCACCCGCGGCAACAGGATCCCGTTGGTGGTCAGGGCGATATCCCGTAGGCCCGACAGCGGGGACAGCATGGCGATCAGCTCGGGCAGATCCTTGCGCAGCAGCGGCTCGCCACCCGTCAGCCGCAGCTTGCTGACCCCCAGGTCGACGAACGCCGACAGCACACGCGTCAGCTCCTCGAACGACAGCAGTTCCTCGCGATCGAGGAACGCATGGTCGGCACCGAAGATCTCCCGCGGCATGCAGTAGCGGCAGCGCAGGTTGCAACGATCGGTCAGCGAGACGCGCAGGTCCTCGACCGGCCGGCCCAACCGATCCGTGAGACGGTCGGCGGGCTGGGCCACAGCGGCGGGGGGCGGGGTCGCGTCCATGACCGAACGGTACCCACCCGAAGGCGCTTGTCGGCGAGGGCTCGCGCGAAGGTCGCGCCGTGCACGCTCGCATCGTCGGTGCCGATGCCGGTTCGGACGCACGCGAGAACCTCGCGAGGGGTGCCCACGGGACGCGCAGTAGCCTCGCGAAGCGGAACGTGACGAGGAGTCGGTGAGGTGCAGGTCCAGGTACGGATGTTCGGCGGGCTGACCGAGCGCGTCGGTGCCTCGAGGATCGTGGTGGAGCTGCCCGACGGCGCCACCGTCGCCGACCTGCGGGCCGCGGTCGCCGCCGCCTACCCGGCCGTGGCACCCCTGCTCGGCGGGGTCAACGTGGCCGTCGACCTCGAGGTGGCCGGTCCGGACACGCCGCTCGCGGCCACCAGCGAGCTCGCCATGCTCCCCCCCGTCGCCGGGGGTGCGGGGGACGGAACGTCCCCTGCGGAGACCGGGGACGCGGGGGACGGCGACCGTGTGGTCACCGGCTTGCGGACCCCGCCGTTCGACGTCGACGCGGTCGTCGCACAGGTGACGGGGCCATCGGTTGGCGGCACCGCGATCTTCCTCGGCACGGTGCGCGACCACGCCGCCGACCTCGACGACGTCGTCGGCCTCGAGTACTCGGCCTACCCGGAGATGGCCGAGAAGGTGCTCGCGCGGTTGGCGGTCGACCTGCGCCGTGACCATCCGTCGCTCACGGGCATCGCGCTGCTGCACGGGGTCGGCGAGTTGGCGGTCGGCGACCACACCGTGCTGATCGTGTGCGCCTCGGCACACCGGGCCGAGGCGTTCGACGCCTGTCGTGACGCCCTGGAACGCGTCAAGGACGACGTCCCGATCTGGAAGCGGGAACTGACCGCCGACGGTGAGCACCGCTGGGTCGGCCTGGGCGCGCCCGCCACGCCCGGCGCGGCCGAGGAGCCCTCCCCCGGGGTCCGGGCGATGCACGCGAGCGAGGCGGCCCCGCTGCTGGACGACCCGGCCGTGGTGGTGCTCGACCTGCGCACCGACGCGGAGCTCGCCCAGGCACGCCTGCCCCGTGCCGTGCAGCTCGACTACCACGCCCCCGATTTCGTGCGGCGCCTCGAGACGCTCGATCGCCGGACCACCTACCTGATGTACTGTCGCTCCGGGCAACGCAGCGGTGCTGCTCGCGCCATCATGACCGGGCTGGGGTTCCGCGACGTGGTCGACGTCAGCGGCGGCCTGATCCAGTGGGTCGACGCCGGGCTGCCCGTCGAGGGCTGAGCGCGACGCCGCCGTCGGGTGAGGAAGGCTCACTCCAGGCGCGCGATGTCTCCGCGGCGTTGCACGCCGTCCCAGGCGATCTCGTCGGCGGCGGCGTAGGCCCGCGACCTCGCGGTCGCGAGCTCCGGTCCCGTCGCGGTCACGTTCAGCACGCGCCCTCCGGCGGTGACCAGCGCACCGTCGGCGTCGATCGCCGTCCCGGCATGGAACACCTCGACGTCCGGGTGGCTGTTGGCCGCGGGGACCCCGGAGATCGGTAGTCCCGTCGGGTAGGACCCCGGGTAGCCGCCGGACGCCAGGACCACGGTGACCGCAGCGGTGTCGTGCCAGGCCAGCTCGGCGTCCCGGACCGAACCGGTCGCCGAGGCCCACAGCAGTTCGCCGAGGTCGCTGGCCAGCCGCGGCAGGATGGCCTGCGTCTCCGGATCCCCGAACCGGGCGTTGAACTCCAGCAGTTTCGGGCCCGCGGCCGTCTCGACCAGCCCGGCGTACAGCAGTCCGCGGTAGGGGGCCCCGCGGGCGGCCAGTTCGCGCAGTACCGGACGGAACACCAGGTCCTCGAGGTAGGTGACGTCCTCCAGCGCGAAGCCCGGCACGGGGGTGAAGGCACCCATGCCGCCGGTGTTGAGGCCGCGGTCGCCGTCGAGCGCCCGCTTGTAGTCCTGGGCCGGCGCGAGCAGCACGACCTCTTCGCCGTCGCAGACCCCGAACACGCTCCGCTCCGGGCCGTCGAGGAACTCCTCGATCACCACCTCGGCGCCGGCGGCACCGAAGACGCGACGCACCAGAGCGTCGTCGACCGCTTCCCGGGCCTCGGACAGCTCGGTACAGATGCGCACGCCTTTGCCGCCGGCCAGCCCGTCGGCCTTGACCACGTAGGGGGCGCCGAAGCGCTCCAGCGCGGCGAACGCCTCGGCGCGAACGCCGGTCGCCACCGCCCCCCCGGTCGGTGCACCGGCCGCGGTCATGACGTCCTTGGCGAAGGCCTTCGACCCCTCGATCCGGGCGCCGGCCGCGGTCGGACCGAACGCGGCGATGTCGCGCCCCTGCAGTTCGTCCACGACCCCGGCCACGAGCGGTGCCTCCGGGCCGACCACGACGAGGTCGATGCGTTCCCGCTCGGCGAGCTCGGCGACGGCGGCCGGGTCGGTCGGGTCGATCGCGTGGACCGGACCCAGCTGCGCGAGCCCCGGGTTGCCCGGCGCGGAGACCACCCGGTCCACCGACGGCGACGTGGCCAGACGCCACCCGAGCGCGTGCTCGCGCCCACCGCCTCCGACCACCAACACGTTGCGTCCCACGCCTGCCTCCTCGACGTGGCGGAGGCTAGCCCGGGCACGTCCCCGGCACCCCGCGCGAGGGTCCGTGGCGGTGACCGGCTGCGGCTGGCCTGCCCACGGCCCAGGCACCGTCACCGACGCGCGGCGAAGCGGCCCAGTGGATCGGTGCGCGGCAGCCCGATGCAGAACCGCGCGCCGTCGTCCGGCGCGTCCTCGGCCCAGCTCTCGCCACCGTGGAAGCGGGTGAACGCCCCGAGCGGGGCGGCGACGCTAGCGGCGCATCGTTTCCGGACGCTCGACCCTCCCCCTCGACCGCGCGCGCCCGAAACGGATCCCGGCGTCCTGCAGCCGCCGGTGCCGCAACGACACGAGGTCACGGGGGTAGTTCTGGTGCAACCGCCAGGGTGGCCGTGGTCCCTGCTTCGGCATCAGGTGTCCGCTCCGCCGCACGTACCCGGCCTGGAGACCGATCAGCGGCCGTCGCTCCGGGCTCGCGGGCGCCAGGGGCAGACAGATCTGGTGGTCATGGCGCTCCATGTGCTCGAGCAGCCGGCACACGTACTGGCTGACCAGGTCACACCTCAGCGTCCACGAGGCGTTGGTGTAGCCGAGCGCCAGGGCGAAGTTCGGCACGCCCGACAGCATCATCCCCTTGTAGGCCACCGTGGCTGCCACATCGATCTCGTGACCGTCGACGCTCAGTTCGATCCCACCGATGGCCAACAGGTTCAGGCCCGTCGCGGTGACCACGATGTCGGCGTCGAGGTGCGTCCCGGAGCGCAACGCCACGCCGGTCTCGGTGAAGGTCTCGATGCCGTCGGTGACCATCGATGCGCGCCCCCCGCGGATGGACGCGAACAGGTCGCCGTCCGGGACCAGGCACAACCGCTGGTCCCACGGCTGATAGCGCGGCGCGAAGTGGGTGTCGACGTCGTAGCCCTCGGGCAACTCGGCCTGCACCCCCTTGCGGAGCAGCGCGCTCATCAGCCGCGGCGCGCGTCGACTCAGCTGGAAGCTGACCATCTGCAGCAGCACGTTCTTCCACCGCACCAGCGGCCAGGCGACGGAGCCGGGCAGCCAGCGCCGGGCCAGCGCCGCGAACGCATCCTCGGAGGGCAACGACGCGATGTAGCTCGGTGAGCGCTGCAGCATCGTGACGTGCGCCGCGGTGCGGGCCAGCGCGGGCACGAGGGTCACCGCGGTCGCCCCACTACCGATGACCACCACCCGCCGATCGGTGTGATCGAGGTCCTCGGGCCAGTGCTGGGGATGCACGATCCGACCCGCGAAGCGCTCGGTGCCGGGGAACTCCGGGGTGTAGCCCTCGTCGTAGCGGTAGTACCCGGAGCAGACGTACAGGAAATCGCAGGTCAGCGTCAGCGCCTCGGCCCGGGCGCCGGCGTCCGCGCCGGGCTCGGTGCGCTCCACCTCGACGGTCCAGCGCGCGGTCTCGCTGGAGAAGCTCGCGGCCACGACCCGGTGGTGGAACCGGACCTGACGGTCGACGCCGTACTCGCGCGCTGTGTCCTCGATGTAGGCCCGGATGGACGGCCCATCCGCGATCGCCTTCGCCCCGGTCCACGGCCGGAACCCGTAGCCGAGCGTGGACATGTCGGAATCCGAACGCACACCGGGGAAGCGGAACAGGTCCCAGGTCCCCCCGAGCGAGCCGCGCGCTTCCAGCACCGCGACCCGGCTACCGGGCCGGCGCATGGCCAGGTGGCAGGCCGCGCCGATGCCCGACAGCCCGGCCCCGACGACGAGGACCTCGAGGTGCTCGGGCTCCACGGATGGGCTCAGCGAACCGGCACGAGCGGGACGTCGCGGCGGATCAGCGTCTGCGTGCGCTTCGGTCCGATCGACACCCACGTGATCGGCGTGTCCGACTGTTCCTCGAGCATGTCGACGTAGTCGCGCGCCTCGCGCGGGAGGTCGCCGTAGGCGGTGACCTCGGAGATGTCGCCGGTCCACCCGGGGACATCCTCGTAGATCGGTTCCGCGTGGTGGAAGATCGACTGGTGCGGCGGGAAGTTGCGGTACTCCTCGCCGTCGTAGCGGTAACCGGTGGCGACCTTCAGCGTCTCGAACTCGCTCAGCACGTCGAGCTTGGTCAGGAAGATGTCGGTGAAGCCGTTGACCCGGTTGGCGTAGCGCGCCAGCACCGCGTCGAACCACCCCACCCGCCGTCGACGCCCGGTGGTGGTGCCGTACTCGCCACCGACGTCGGTCATCTGTTCCCCGACCTCGTCGAACAGCTCGGTCGGGAACGGTCCCGTCCCGACCCGGGTGACGTAGGCCTTGGTGATGCCGATGACCCGGTCGACGTGCTTGGGTCCGAGCCCGGCGCCGGTGAGCGCGCCACCCGCGACCGGGTTGGACGAGGTCACGAACGGGTACGTGCCGTGGTCGAGGTCCAGCAGCGTGCCCTGCGCCCCTTCCAGGATGATGTGCTTGCCGGCCTCCAGCGAGGCGTGGATCAGCTCGGTGGTGTCGGTCAGCATGTCGCGCATGCGCTCGGCGTAGCCGAGGTACTCGGTCGCGATCTCCTCGAGGTCCATGGGCAGCCGGTTGTAGATCTTGGCGAGCTGCTCGTTCTTGTGGACCAGCACCGCCTCCAGCTTCTGACGGAAGATCTTCTCGTCGAACAGGTCCTGGAACCGCAGCCCCACCCGGGAGGCCTTGTCGGCGTAGGCCGGGCCGATACCGCGCTTGGTGGTCCCGAGGTTGGCCTTGCCCAGGCGCCGCTCGATCAGCAGATCGAGTTCGCGGTGGTAGGGCATGATCAGGTGGGCGTTGCCCGAGATCTTCACCCGCGCGAACGCATCCAGGCCCCGCGCCTCCAGCCCGTCGAGCTCCTGCAGCATCACCTGCGGATCGATCACCACCCCGTCGGCGATGACCGGCGTGACGTGCGGGTACAGGATCCCCGACGGGATCAGGTGCAGCTTGAACACCTGATCGCCGACGATGACCGTGTGACCGGCGTTGTTGCCGCCCTGGTACCGGACGACGAGGTCGGTGGTGTCGGCCAGCAGATCGGTGGCCTTGCCCTTGCCCTCGTCGCCCCACTGGGCGCCGACGATGATGGTCGCGGGCACGCGTCGTCCTTCGCTGCAGCGTCCGTGGCCCGGGGCGATGCGTCGATCGCGGTCGGGTCCCGCTGCGTGGTGGCTGGCGGAGCGCGACGTCTCCAGCGGTCGGATGCGACCGCCGTGTCGGGACTCTACCCGTCCTGCGCGATCGGTTGGGTCTCACGGTCGGATCCGGCGTCAGCAGCTGTGTCGACGTCGTGGTCCGGGCCGTCACCACCGCCCCTCCCCCCGGTCGAGGTGACCACGAGCACGACCCCGAACGCGACGACCGCGAGCGGGCCGAGCCACCGCAGGTCGGCCAGGCTGAGCGTGACGAGGTCGGTGAGCCCGACCACGGCGACGGCGACGAACAACAGGCCGGAGAACAACGACAGGACGTCGAGGTCGTGGCGTTCCATGGTGCTGCCTCTCGTGAGGTGGTGCGGTGCGGGGTGGGACGCGATCCGGTCCGGCGGGGCGTTGGCGGCGGAGGTCGCCGGTTCCGGCTCGGGGGCGAGGCCGGTCACGGCGCGGGCTCGGTCTCGAGTTCGGGTTCGGGCTCGGGGCCGGTTTCGGGGCCGGGTTCCGGTGTCGGCTCGAAGCGCGACGGCGCGCTCTCGACCCGGATCTCGCCGAGCCCGGTCTGCAGCTCCAACTCGATACGGCCACGCGACTCGCCGTCGGGGGTGAAGCTGGCCTGCTGCTCGCCCGGACCGACGCCCCCGGCCGCGCGGACGTCGAACAGACGGACCTGGCCGATACCGGTGCGGGCCGTGGCATCCACCTCGACGTCGTCGGGGACCACGACCCGGATCTCGCCGGCGCCGATGTCCACGCGGACCGCGACGTCCTCACCCCCGAGATCCAGTTCCGTGAGGTCGAGCCGGACACTGCCCGCGCCGAGCTGGTAGTCGGGACGCAGCTCGTCCAGGTCGCTGGGCGTGCTGCGGATCTCACCGGCGCTGGAACCGTCGACGTTCAAGCCGCCGGGGAACGTGGCGAACGGCGCCACCTGCGACATGACCACGACCGGGGCGATGAGCGCCCCGGCGAGGATCAGCCAGCGGCCGCGGCCGAGCACGCTGCCGATCACCAGGCCGATCCCGATCACCAGCAGGGCGGCGGCGAGGATGGTCCCCCAGCCGATCGTCACGAAATCGGCCACCCGCAGGGACCACAGCACGCCGATCAGCACCAGGGCGATACCGAGCGTGGCCCGGGTCAGCAGCGACCGCTCACGGGGCTCCGGAGCCGGCGGCGGGCTCCAGTTCGGATCGCCGTGGGGCTCTGCCGTCCCCGGGGGCGGCGGGGGGGTCCCGCCCGCACCCTGCGTGGGATGGGTCGCGTCGGTGTCGCCGTAGAGCCGGTTCTGTGGGGGCTGTGTCTCGGTGGCCATCGGTTGCTCCGTGCCGGCGTCGAACGCCGGTGGTCGGGGAGGGGTGGGACCCGGGTAGGTGTTGGACGCGGTCGGGGACCGGGAGGCGGCGAGACCCGGGTCGGGCTCCCGGCGGTCGCCGGCCCGCCAGAGGGCGAGGCCGAACGCGATCAGCAGCAGTGGGACGACGAGCCCCCCGAAGCCGCGACCGCCGAAGAGCCCCGCGAACGCGGCGGTGCTGCGGGTCAGCCAGATCGCGCCGATCACCAGCACACCGACCCCGACCCAGAACAGCGGATCGCGTTCTCCGCCGGAACCGCCGCCGCGCTGCGCGTGCGGTCGCGGTGCCTCCGGCTCCGCGGCGGGGATGAAGATCGCGGCGGCGATGTAGGCCAGGATGATGATGCCCTCGGTGAGCACGGCCAGCACCACGATGACGATCCGGACGATGACCACGTCGACACCGAGGTGGTCGGCGATCCCGGCCGCTACGCCCGTCAGCACGCGGCCCTCGCGGGGACGACGCAGCGGGGGCCGGGGGCCGGGGGCCGGGGGCCGGGGATCCGAGGTCGCGGTGGCGCCGGCCGGCGCGGGCACACCGGCCGATGGCGGTGGGGTCGTCTCCGCGGTGTCGCGGTCGTCGGGTCGGTCCACCACGGTCGGTCTCCGGGTTCGGGGGTGATGCCATCATCACCCGACGCCCGGCACTCCACCATCCGGGAGCACCCTGAGGGGACCCTGACCCCCGACCCCCGACCCAGGGGCGCGCCGGGTACCCCCCACGGGGACGGTGTGCGACCATCCCCGATGTGACCATGACCGAGCCGCAGCGCAGCCCTCACCCGACGGTGCCGCCCCCACCGGCGCGCACCGCCGGCGACCGTGTGCGTTCGCGGGCGGGCCGCTCGGGCTTCCAGCGCCGACGTGACGGTCAGGTCGTGGCCGGGGTGGCCTCGGGCCTGGGTGCCCGGCTGGGGGTCGATCCGATCCTGATCCGTATCGGCTTCGCGGTGCTGGCCTTCGCGGGCGGGGCCGGGATCCTGCTCTACGGCCTGTTGTGGGCCGCGATCCCGCTGGAGGGCGACGCCGCCGTCCGCCTCCGGCGCCCGGCCACCGCACAGCAGGGCGTCGCGCTCGCCCTGATCGTGTTGGGGATCCTGCTGCTGCTGCGCGCCGTCGGCCTGTGGTTCGGTGACGCCCTGGTCGGGCCGATCGTGCTGGCCGCGGTCGGTTCCGCCGTGCTGTGGGCCCGCAGCGACGACCACCAACGCGCCAACTGGTCGCGCATCGGCGGGCGGGTCCCGGCCGGAGCGGTCGAGCGCGCCGCCTCGGCGCCCGTCTCGCCGGTACGGATCGCGATCGGGACGCTGTTCGTCGCCGGCGCGGCGGTCGGGTTCATCGCCGCCAACGACGCGCTGGATGCGGCGGGCGATCTGGTGCTCGCGGTCGTGGCGGCGGTGGCGGGCATCGGGTTGCTGTTCGGTCCGTGGTTGTGGCGGTTGATCGACCAGTTGGGCGCCGAACGACGGGAACGGGTGCGCCAGGAGGAGCGCGCGGAACTGGCGGCGCACCTGCACGACTCCGTCCTGCAGACCCTCGCGATGATCCAGCGTTCGAGCGACCAACCCCGGCGCATGGTCGCCCTCGCCCGCAGCCAGGAACGCGAGCTCCGCGGATGGTTGTACGGCGGTGCCACGACCACCGGTCCGGCCACCACCGTGGCCGAACGCGCGGCCCACCTCGCCCAGGAGATCGAGACCACCTACGAGGTCGGCGTGGAACTCGTGACCGTCGGCGACGCACCGCTCGACGACCAACTCCATGCGTTGCTCGCCGCCACGCGGGAAGCCGCCGTCAACGCGGCCCGCCACGCCGGCGTCGAGGTGGTGGACGTCTACCTCGAGGTCGATCCGGACGAGGCACTCGCCTTCGTCCGTGACCGTGGTCGTGGGTTCGATCCCGCAGCGGTCCCCGACGACCGTCACGGCATACGTGGCTCCATCGTCGATCGGGTCGAACGCCACGGCGGCACCGCGACCGTCCGTACCACCCTCGGCGAGGGCACGGAGATCGAGCTCTGTGTGCCGCGGGACCGACGCCGTACCGATGTACCGGAGGCCTGATCGTGACCACACCCGCCACCCGCTCGGTGAGGGTCTTCCTCGTCGACGACCATCGGCTGTTCCGCGCCGGTGTCCAGGCCGAGATCGGCCAGCACGTCACCCTCGTCGGCGACGCCCACGACGTCGACACCGCCATCCAGGGATGTCGGGCGACCAGGCCCGACGTGGTGCTCCTCGACGTCCACCTGCCCGGGGGCGGGGGCCAGGCCGTCATCCAGGCGGTCCACGAGACCCATCCCGATGTGAGGTTCCTGGCGCTGTCGGTGTCCGACGCGGCGGAGGACGTCATCAAGGTGATCCGAGCCGGGGCGCGCGGGTACGTGACCAAGACGATCAGCCCCGACGATCTCGTCACCGCCATCGGCCGGGTGCACCAGGGCGATGCGGTGTTCAGTCCGCGGCTGGCCGGGTTCGTGCTGGACGCCTTCGCCGGCGACCTGCCGCCCGGGGTCTCCAGCGAGGACCCGGAGTTGGATCAGCTCACCACCCGCGAGAAGGAGGTGCTGCGCCACATCGCGCGGGGCTACACCTACCGTGAGGTGGCCGGACGCCTGCACATCTCGATCAAGACGGTCGAGACCCACGTCTCTGCGGTGCTGCGCAAGCTGCAGCTGTCCAACCGCCACGAACTCACCGCCTGGGCCGCCGGCCGCGACCTGCTGTAGCCCCGTCGCGCGGGCGCAGCAACCCCCGGATCCGGGGGTTTGGTCGGACCGGGCACCCGATCGCGCGCACGGCATCGTGGCCGCAGCCTCCGAACCCCCGGATCCGGGGGCTTCCGTGCCGTCGGGACGGCCGCGCTGCTCGCCGAGTGCCGCTACGGCACCACGATCCCCAACATGTCGGGCAGCACACCACCGATCAGGTAGCCCGCGCCACCGGCGACCGCGGCGAGGCTGAGGATCTCCATCCCGGACCAGAACCAGGACCGCTTCGTCCACCGGCTCTTCGCTGCACCCAGCGCGAACAGCGTGAGTCCGGTGGCAGCCGTCGACCACGCCAGGATGACGAGATCCGCCCCGAACAAGAACGGCACGATCGGCACGATGCCGCCGAGGGCGAACGATGCCCCCATGAACAGCGACCCGCGGAGCGGGGATCCGGACGTCTCGTCGTTCTCGTCGTGGATCAGGCCGAGTTCCTTGGAGACCATGGTCGCCAGCAACGAATCCGGGTGGCGACCGATGATCCCGGCCGCCTCCCGGGCGTCGTCCTCCGGCATGCCCTCCTCGATGAACAGGTAGGCGAGTTCTGCCTCCGACTCCATGGGGCGGGTCTCGACCTCGCGCCGTTCCTCGTCGATCCAGGTCCCGAAGATCTCCACCTGGCTCTTGCTGCCGAGGTACTCCCCGACCGCCATCGAGAAGATCCCGGCGATCGCCGAGGCCAACCCGGCGATCAGGATCGCCAACTGATCGTTGGTCGCGCCGGCCACGGTGGCCACGACCGCCAAGGTGGAGACCAGGCCGTCCTGAGCGCCGAACACGATCTCGCGGATCTCCCCGAGCAGGGAGATCTGCTTGCGATCCTGGTCGATGCGATCGGAGATCCAGTCGACCGGGTAGTCGTGCGGCGTCGCCGGTTCCCCACCCGGCGGAACGTCGTCCCCGTTCGGCGGAGGAGGATCGTCGGGATCGATCGGCTGGCTCATGGAGTGCTCCTGATCCTTCGTGTCGTGCCAGGCACGGCGACGGCAGTCATCCGTTCCACACTGCATCGTCGTCCTGGTCGGCATCCGGTTCCGACCGTGGTCCGTCCACCGTGCCAGGTGCTGCAGCGATCAGGCCCGCGATGAACTTCGGCACGAGCAGACCCATCAACACCAGCAGCGGCAGGACCCATCCCCCGGTGCGCTCGTGCAGCACCCCGATGGTCACCGGCCCCGCCGCCGCGATGAGGTAGCCGACCCCCTGCACCAGCGACGACAACGCCACCGTGCCCGCCGAGGTCTCGGCCCGCAAACCGATCAGTACCAGCGCGAGCGGGAAGGCGCCCAACCCGAGACCGAGCAGCACCGACCACACCCACGGCGCCGAGCCTGGCGCGACGATCAACCCGACGTAGGCCGCCACGGACATCGCGGTCAGCCCGACGACCCACGGTCGCTGGTCCGGGCTCCGGGCGGCCAGGCGCGGGATGATCAACGAGATCGGCGCACCCAACCCCATCGTCACCGCCAACATCACCCCCGCTTCGGTCGGCGCGACGCCGGCGTCCTGCAGGATGGCTGGTAGCCAACCCATCGTCGTGTAGGCCTCCAGGGCCTGCAGGCCGAAGAACACGGTCAGCGCCCACGCCCGCAACTGTCGATGCACAGCGACCGGGGCGGTGGCCGCGGAAGGCGACGCCGTGGCCGCGGAAGGCGACGCCGTGGCCGCTGGAGGCGACGCCGTGGCGGCCGTCACGGATGCACCGGATCCCGCTCCATCGGCGGCCCGGGGCCCCGGGCCGCGCCGATCGCGGCGGGACCGGGCGATCAGGGCCCACGGCAACAGCGCGAGCAGCGCCGGGAGTGCCCACACGCCCAGCCCCACCCGCCACCCGCCGAACGCCTCCGCGATCGGCACCGTCGTTGCGGCGGGTACGGCGACGCCGAAGGTCAACGCCGTCGAATACCAGCCGGTCATCTTCCCGACGTCCTCGGGGAACCACGACTTCACCGCGACGGGGACGAGCACGTTGGCGATCGCGATGCCGATCAGCGCGAGCAAGCTGGTCACGAGCAGCAGGCCGACGCCAGGCACCAGCACCCGCACGAGCAGACCGACCCCGATCGAGGCCAGGGCGACGATCAGCGCGCGTTCGGTCCCGAGGCGCCGTCCGATCCGTGCCGTCAACAGCCCCACGAGCCCGAAGGCGATCGCCGGCAGCATCGTCAGGACCCCCGCCACCGAGTCGCTCATCCCGAGATCCAGCTGCACGTCTCGCAACACCGGACCCACGCTGCTGACCGCGCCACGCAGGTTCAGTGCCGTGAGCAGCAGCGTCACCGCCAGCAGCGCCGTCGATGGACCGGACCGCGGCGTGGCGGCTACGTCCACAGTCGGCGCGACCGGCGGCCGAGCTCCCGACGCGCGGCGGGGAGGTCCAGGCCCAGCACCTCGCCGTCACGCACCACCTGTCGGCCACCCACGTGGACGTGTCGGGCCCGGCGATCGGGACCGAGGACCAGCCCGTCGACCGCATCGCGGATGTCCACGATGTCCTCGGCCGGCCAGGTCACCAGATCCGCACGGGCACCGACCTCCAACCGTCCGATGTCGTCGACGCCGAGGCAGTCGGCCCCGCCCCGGGTCGCGAGATCGAGCGCCTGGCGGGAACTCAGCGCGTCCGCCCGGGCTTCGCGCTGCCGGGCGGTGTAGAGCGCCTGACGCAGCTCCGGCGCGAGCGTGCCCTGCTCGTTGGAGGCGACGCCGTCGACGCCCAGTCCGACCGGCACCCCCGCCGCGAGGAGATCGGTGACCCGGCACATGCCCGCGGCCAACCGCGCGTTGGACGACGGGCAGTGCGCCACGCCGGCACCGGCACGTCCGAGACGGGCCACCTCGGCGTCGTCGAAGTGGATCCCATGGGCGAACCACACGTCGTCGGCGACCCAGTCGAGTTCCTCGAGCACCGCCAACGGTCGTTTCCCGAACCGTTCCAGGCAGTCGGCGACCTCCTCGCGGGTCTCGGCGAGGTGGGTGTGCAGCCTGAGTCCACGCGACCTCGCGAAGGCCGCAGAGGCGCGCATCAACTCCGGTGTGACGCTGAACGGACTGCAGGGCGCGACGGTGACGTGGATCATGTCCGCGTCGTGCCACCGGTCGGCGACGCGCTCGGTGGAGATCATGATCGCCTCGAGGTCCTCGACCACGGCATCGGGCGGCAGGCCACCATCGGACTCCCCGAGGTCCATCGATCCGCGCGCGAGGTGGAGCCGCATGCCCAGCGCCAGAGAGGTCTCGGCCAGCGCGTCGAACACCGTGTCGTCGCCGCGGGGCACGAGATAGTGGTGATCGGCGGCGGTGGTGCACCCGCTCAGCAGCAGCTCGGACAGCCCGACCCGGGCCGCGGCCGCCACGTCCTCGACCTCGAGTCGCGCCCACACGGGGTAGAGCGTGGTCAGCCAGGTGAACAGGTCGCAGCCGGTCGCCCAGCCGCGCGTCATCCACTGGTAGAGGTGATGGTGGGTGTTGACCAGGCCGGCCGTGATCAGATCACCGTCGACACGCAGGATCTCGTCGCCGGGCTCTTCCGCCACCTCGCCGATCGCGGCGATCCGGCCGTCCACGACGGCGATGTCGCCGGGATCGCGCGCCCCGCGGAACACCAGACGGCTCATCGCGACACCGCCGGGACACGACCGGAAGCACGGAACGGGGATGCGGGGCGAGAGCTCATGGGCGCGATGCTAATGCCGGGAGCCGTCCACCCGTCCGTTGTTGACATGGCACGTGTGACCGGCTCAGTTCCCGTCCACCGACCCGGTCTGCTCCTACCCACCGACCCGGTCTGCTCCTACCCACCGACCCGGTCTGC
>PWLR01000255.1 GCA_003558435.1 Nitriliruptoraceae bacterium
AGCCGAGGTCGTTGTCACGACCGAGCACGTTGGTGAAGGTGTGGTGCAGCTCGTTGTGCGAGTGCTTCCACAGCTCGGCGGGTGAGGCGTGGTCCCACTCCCACTCGGTGGAGTGGATCTTGGGGTCACGCATCCAGTCCCACTGGCCGTGCATGACGTTGTGGCCGATCTCCATGTTCTCCAGGATCTTGGCCACGCTCAGACCCACCGTGCCGGCCAGCCACGCCGGCGGGAACAGCGACGCGAGCAGCACGATGCGGCTGGTCAGCTCGAGGCTCCGCTGCACCTCGATGACCTTGCGGATGTAGGCGGCGTCATCGGCGCCCCGGCTGTCCATCACCCGGGTCCGGATGGCGTCGAGCTCGCGGCCGAGCTCCTCGATGTCGTCGGCGCTGAGGTGGGCGGTCGGGTCGTGGGGCTTGTTCTGCAGTGCGGTCATGTCAGGCTCCAGGGCAGTTGTGGCAGGGGACGTGGCAGGGGAGTTGTGGCAGGGGACGTGGCAGGGGGACGTGGCAGGGGGAGGTTGGGGCAGGTGCCGTCCAGGGGGCGGCGTCGCTCAGAGGTCGATCTCGCAGGCGGCCGCGGCGGTGTTGATGCAGGTCTGGACGCGCACGTCGTCGCCGGTCGCGGCCATCGTGACCTCGCCGGTGCGCAGGTCGCGGACGGCGCCGCTACGTAGCGGCGCTACACAGCCGAAGCAGATGCCCATGCGGCAGCCCGAAGGCATCAACACACCGGCGTCCTCGCCCGCGTCGAGCAGCGAGGTGGTGCCGTCGGTCTCGGTCTCGCGGCCGCTGCCCAGGAAGGTCACGGTGCCGCCCTCGCCCGCCTCGATGACCACCGGACGGAAGCGTTCGGTGTGCAGCTTCTCGAGCAGGTCGTTCGCGGCGAAGTGCTCCTCGAGCGCGTCGAGCAGACCCGCCGGACCGCAGGCCCACGTCTCGCGCTGCGCGAGATCGGGGACCAGGTCGTGCAGCTGCTCGGCGTCGAGCCGACCGTGCGACGCAGTGTGGCGTTCGATCAGCTGGATGCGTCCGGCCGCGGCCATCGCGCGCAGCTCGGCGCCGGCGATGACGTCGTCCGCGGTCGGGGAGCTGTGGACCACGACCACGTCCACGAGCGCGTCGAGTTGGCTGCGCAGCATCCCGAGCACCGGGGTGAGCCCGCTGCCGGCGGTGACGAACAGCACCCGGTCCGGTGGCGTCGCGGGCAGGGTGAAGTCGCCGGTCGCCGGCTCGAGGTGAACGATCTCCCCGGACCGCGCGTGGTGCACCAGGTGGCCGCTGACGACGCCGTCGGGGATCGCGGTGACCGTCACGCTGATCGTCCGGTCGGCCTCGGCCGGTCGTGACGTCAGCGAGTAGGCGCGCCAGTGCCGCACGCCGTCGACGTCCACCCCGATGCGCAGGTACTGCCCGGGGACGTGCGCGCGCCATCCCGGACCGGGACGCAGCACGATCCTGGCGGCACCACGGGTCTCGGGGACCACCGCGACGATCCGGGCCCGCAGCTCCGTGCGCGAGCGCAGCGGATCGAGCAGATCCAGGTAGTCGGCCGGGACCAGTGGCGTCGCGGCAGCTCCGGCGAGGGCGTGCAGCCCGGTGCGGAGACGGTTGGTGGCGGGAGCGAGTGTGGTGAACATGACCATAGAGTGTCAGCCCGAGCGCGCAGTATCCTGTGCCTGAAGGGTGGAGTTCTCGCCTCCGACTGTTCCCTGGAGACAACGATGGCGGTCCCGGCTCGGCTCGAGGTCGGTGGCGAGGTGCTGCTGGACCCGGAGGTCGTCGCGACGCTCCGTGCGCAGCTGCCCGCGGCGGCGGGCCTGGCGTTGACGGCGGTCACCGACGAGGTCCCCGAGTACGCCCGCACGCTGCGTGCCGACATCGCCAGCGACATCGAGCAGGCCATCGCGGCCGCGCTCGACACGTTCCTGCGTCTGTTGGCCCCGGACCCGCAGGATCCCGGCGCGGCGCCGCTGGACGCCGCGCGCCGGGGTGCCTACGAGCTGGGTCGCGGTGAGGCGCTGGCGGACCGCACCGCGGACGCGCTGTTGGCCGCCTACCGGATCGGCGCCCGGGCGTCGTGGCGGGCGATGTCCTCGATCGCCGTCGAGCAGGGCACACCCGCTCCGGTCATCGCCCGCTTCGCGGAGCTCGTCTTCGCCTACATCGACGAGCTGTCGGCCGCCAGCGTCGCGGGACATGCCGACGAGGTCGCCGCGTCCGGGCGACGCCAGCAGCAGCGTCGCGACCTGCTCGGTCGCACCCTGCTGGCCGGTGCGCCCACCGCCACGCTGGTGGAGCTGGCCGATCAGGCGGCCTGGCCGCTGCCGGACACGCTGACCGCCGTGCTGATCCCCGCCGCGCGGGTGCACGACACCCTGCCTCACCTGGAGGCCACCACCCTCCACGTGCCGGCGGACGCCACCGGGGTGGCCGCGGCTGGGGTGGCCACCACCGGGGTGGCCACCACCGGGGCGTACACGGGACCGGATGGCGCGGGTCAGGAGCTGGCCGAGGCCACCAGCGTGCTGCTCGTGGCAGACGCGGTCCGGACCCGCTCCTACCTGCGGCGCGTCCTCGACGGGCGCGGTGCCGTGATCGGCCCGGCCCGCCCCTGGACGCGGGCCGGCGAATCGCTCCAGGTCGCGGTCCGCGCCCGACGGTTGCGCGGCCACGACGGCGGTGAGGTGCTGGACGCCACCGACCACCTCGCCGACCTGGTTATCGGCGCCGACCCGGCGTCGCTCCAGGACCTGCGTGACGAGGTACTCGCGCCGCTCCGGGGGCTGTCTCCTGGCGCCGCGGACCGGCTGCGCGAGACGTTGCGCGCCTGGCTGCTCCACCTCGGACGCCGCAGCGAGGTCGCTGATGCGCTGCACGTCCACCCGCAGACCGTGCGCTACCGGATGAGCCAGGTGCGCGACCTGTACGGCGACCGCCTCGACGACCCCGCCACGGTCCAGGCGCTGATCATCGCCCTCGCCCGGGGGGACTGAAGCAGTGCCCCCGGCGGGATCCCGCCGGGTCCCTGGCCGAAGCCACCGGCATGGCCGTGATCCTCGGTCACTACAAGCACGCGGTCCTGACCGACTTCGCCTCGCCGACAGGGGATCGCACCGGGGACAGGGCGGTGGCCCCGTCCCCGGTGGACCGGGCGGGTCCGCCGTACGGGCCGACCGCACGTCCCGGCCGAGTCAGGTCCGCGTGGCAACTGCTGCCTTGCGTCCGAGGGCCTCCCTTGCCGGGACCGCGCTGACGCCTCCATCGACCTCGCGCGCGGTGAGCGCCTGCGCTGCACCCGAGAAGGCCCCCAAGGCGCGCCCAGTGAACGTTCTGGACAGTTGTCCTGTACCGATGTATCGAAGTCGAGCTTCCTCGGCGTATGGTCCGGGCGGCAGCGGCGGTGGGGCGCGAGGAGAGCGCGTGGTCCCGCCGGGTAGTGCTCCGTTCCCCCGCCCGTCCGAGCGTCCGCTCGGGTCGGCCTCCGTGACGGGGTCCACAGATCGAGCCGAAGGAACGGACCATGGTCGAGGCTTCACCGCGCCTGCATGCGCGACTCGGTGGCAGTGCGGCACTCGTCCTGCTCGTGAGCCTCGCGCTCGTCGCGAGCCTCTTCGGGCCCGCGGTTGCGGCCCCGGAGCGAGGCGGCCCGCCCGCCTCGAAGGGCCCGCTCGCCGCCGAGATCCGCTACACCGATTACGGCGTCCCGCACGTCAAGGCTCGTGACCACGCCGGCCTCGGCTACGGCATGGGGTACGCGACCTCGCGGGACACGCTCTGCGAACTGTTCGATCGGGTGCTGACGGTTCGTGGTGAGCGTGCCCGGCACCTGGGCGCGGGGTCGAACCAGAGCAACGTCATCAGCGACGCCTACCACCTCGAGCTGATCGAGACCGGCGCCGTCGAGGCCGTCCTCGCCGGTGAGGACGCTGCCGCGAGGACGCCGTCCGCCGAGGCCCGGGCCATGGTGCGCGGCTACGTCGCCGGGGTGAACCGGTACCTCGCCGACACCCCCCAGCTCCCGGATGCACGCTGCGCCGACGCGCCGTGGATCTCCGAGATCGACGAGTTCGACTACTGGCGCACGTTGTACACCTACGCCGGGCCGATCCAGGCAGCACCGTTCTACGCGGCCCAGCCGCCCGCGGCGGCGCAGGCGAGCCGGCTGCCCGCGCTGGAGGAGGAACCCGACCCCGAGACCGCCGGCAGCAACGCCTACGGGTTCGGGGCCGAGGCGACCAAGAGCGGCCGTGGTGCGCTGTTGGGCAACCCCCACTACCCCTGGAACGGCCAGAACCGCTTCTACCGCATGCACCTGACCATCCCTGGGAAGCTGAACGTCGTCGGGGCGGGACTCATCAACACCCCGGTGGTCGGCATCGGGCACAACGCCGACGTGGCGTGGACCCACACGGTGTCGACCGCGCGCCGGTTCGGGTTCTTCCGGTTGCAGCTCGATCCCAAGGACCCGACCTCCTACCTCGTCGACGGCGAGTCGCGGCCGATGCGGGCCACGGAGGTCACGGTCGCCGTCCAACAGCCCGACGGGAGCCTGCGGGACGTGACGCGGACGCTCTACCGCACCGAGTTCGGTCGGGTCGTCGCCAGCGCCAACCCGCCCATGCCCTGGACGTCGACCCACGCCTACACGATCCGTTCGACCGTCGAGAGCCTCGGCTTCATCGACCAGTACCTCGACATGTGGCAGGCGACCGACGTCGACGAGCTCTTCGAGGCGCTCGGCGAGCATCAGCAGACGACCTTCAACACGACGGCCACGGACTCCTCGGGGGGGACCCTGTTCGGCGACCTCGGCTCCATCCCGAACGTCTCCGAGGCCAAGGCGGACGCCTGCAGCGTCGCGGGGCTCGGCCAGGTCCTGTGGACCACGCAGCGGACCCCCCTCCTCGACGCGTCGCGCTCGGAGTGCGAGTGGGACACCGATGCCGACTCCTCCTCGCCCGGCATCTTCGGTCCGTCGAACTCGCCCCACCTGTTCCGGGACGACTACGTCACCCAGTCGAACGACAGCCACTGGCTGACCAACCCGGAGCAACCGCTGGAGGGCTACGCGCGCATCTTCGGCGACGAGCGCACCCAGCGCAGCCTGCGCACCAGGCTGGGGCTGGTGCAGGTCGAGGAACGTCTCGCCGGCACCGACGGGCTCGGTGACCCCGGGTTCGACCTCGAGACCGTGCAGGCCTCCCTCTATGGCAACCGCCACCTCGCCGGCGAACTGGCGCAGGACGACCTGCTCGGCCTGTGCCGGGGCGCCGATGACGTCAGCCTCGAGCCGGTCTGCGACGCGCTCGCAGGCTGGGACAGCCGGGTGAACGTGGACAGCCGCGGCGCGTTGCTCTTCCGGTTCTGGCTGAACAACAACGGGCTGCGCTTCGCCGACCGGTTCGATGTAAACGACCCCGTCCGCACGCCGCGTCAACTCGACACGACCGACCACCGGGTCCTGGACTCGCTGCGATCGGCTGCGGACACGCTCGCGACCCGAGAACTGCCGCTCGATGCCCCTCTCGGCGAGGTGCAGTTCGTCGAGCGTCAGGGTGAGCGGATCCCGATCCACGGCGCTCCGGACCCGGGCGTGTTCAACATCGTCGCACCCGTCGGCCTGACCACCGGCAAGGGCTACACCGAGGTGGCCACGGGCGCGAGCTGGATCATGTCGGTCGAGTTCACGGACGAGGGTGTCCGCAGCGAGGGCGTACTGACCTACTCGCAGTCCACGAACCCGACCTCGCCACACTTCGCCGACCAGACCAAGCTGTACTCCGAGTACGGGTGGGACGCGCTGCGGTTGACCGAGCGGGAGGTTCAGAAGGGCCTCGTGGAGACGGTGACGATCCGTGAGGCGCCGGCGCCACCAGCCGCGCCGCCAGCGCGCGGGCGCGGACGGTGACCAAGTGGGCTGTCGCGTGAGTCGCTCGTCGGTTGCTGCTCTGCGGTAGATGCTGGCTGCATGGCCCAACCATGCGCGAGCCCTGGCCGTCTCCGAGAAGGACCGTCGGGTCCAGCCGTCCCACCGCCTCGCCCACGAGGCTCTCGGCGAACGCGGGTTGGAGCTTCACTCGGCGAGGAACCGGAGGAGTTCGGTGTTGACGGCTTCCGCCTCGTCGAGGTGGACCCAGTGGCCGGCATCGGGGTAGCGGATGGTCCTCGCGTCGGGAACGAGGTCCCGGGGTGGCTCGGCGAGCTGTGGGATCAGCGCGTGGTCGCGCTCGCCCCATTGCACGAGGACCGGTTGCCGCACCGCGAGCGGGTGTGGGGCTCCGGGCCCCTGCGACGCGAACGGCCACCGCAGCGGGGTCCGGCCAACGGCGCGGTAGTAGTTGACGGGCCCGGTCAGGTCCCCTCGGTCCAGCAGCGCGTGGGTGTAACGGTCGAGGTCGGCGTCGGAGAACGAATCGCGCCGCGTCGCCCCCGCACGTAGCACCCGACGCAACAACCGACCGTGGAGTGCTCGGAGGGCGAGCTCTGGGGCGATCGGGACCTGGAAGGCGTAGGTGTACCAACTCCGCGCCAGCTGGCTCGGGCGACGCAACGCGCGCCGGAAGGCACTCGGGTGGGGGATGTTGCACACGGCGAGCCGGTCGAAACGCTCCGGGTGGGCTGCGGCTGCGGTCCAGGCGACGATGCCGCCCCAGTCGTGGCCGACGAGG
>PWLR01000165.1 GCA_003558435.1 Nitriliruptoraceae bacterium
CTACGTCCGTGACACCGGCAAGACGCTGCAGCTGGTCCGCGAGCAGCGCACGTTGCCCACCCGCACGCTCGGCGTCGCCCGAGCCTCCGTCGGGCAGTCCCTGATGAAGCCCCGGACCCCCGATGCCGTCACCCTCGCACCGACCGGCACCAAGGTCCGCAGCGTCAACCTCAAGAACCGCATCCTGATCATCGACCTCAACGCCAAGGTCCGCCACAATCCCGGCGTGGGGGCCGCCGGCGAGTGGGCCTTCATCCAACAGCTCGCCCACGCCGCCGGCCAGTACCCCACCATCGACGCGATCCGCCTCCGGGTGGAAGGACACGCGATCGCCGAGCTGTGGGGGCACGCCGACCTATCGAAACCCATCCGGCCCGACCCCTCGCTGCTGGCACGCTGAGCGGGCGACCCCGAACCGCCGAGGCGACGCCGCCCGCACCTGGGCGGCGCCCCTCGACGGGTGGCCGCAGAAGAGGCTCGTGGTCGCTCGAGGGCTGGCTTGCGGGAGCCGACCCGTTGGCTGCGGACGCGGGATCGGAGCCGTGCGGTCGGCTCGTGGGGTCACGGCCCGGTCACCGCCAAGGCCGCCAAGGCACAGGCGGGTTGGTCGGAGCGAGGTAGTCCAGGTCGAGTTCGTCGAGGACGTCGAGGTGGCGGGCGAGTATCGCCGCCGTGTGCCCGCGCAGCAGTGCCGCTCCGGGACGGTAGGTCCCGTCCGGGTAGCCCGCGACGACCCCGAGCCGCGCGAGCAGGACGATGTTGTCCTCGTGCACGTTGCCGGCGATGTCGGTCAGCTCCGCGTCGAAGTCGAGCGTGTCCAGGTAGGCCTCGAGATCCTCGGGGCTGATGTCGTACGACGTGTTGATGATCCGTTGCGTGCGCACCAGGTACGACGCCGCCTGCGCCCGGGTGACCGTCGCGGACGGGCGGAACGAGCCGTCTTCGAAGCCGACCACGATGCCGACCGCGGCGGCGGTCAGCACGTTGCCGCGGTGCGCCGCAGAGATCGTGTCGGTGTCGGTGAACGTGTCCGCGGGCGCTGGCTCCGTGCCCAGCTCCACGCCCGCCACCCCGATCAGGTTGATCATGAAGGTGACGAGCTGCGCCCGGTTGAGACCAGACAACGTGCCGAACGTGCCGTCGGCCTTACCTCGGGTGATGCCCCAGTTGTAGATGCAGATGATCTCCCGCTCGTTGGTCGAGCTCAGCGCCTTCTGGTCCGGGAAGCCCGGATCCTTGAACTTGACGTCCGAGGGACAGGCGTTCTCGGTCGTCCGCTGCGCCGACGCGGGCGTGACGGGCAGCAACGTCGCGATCAGCGCCAGGGAGCTCATGAGCGCCAGCCAGCGCAACATGCCGCGTCCGGAGGGCAAGGTGTCGGTCATGGCGGCTCCCTTGAGCGACAGCCGCGTTCAGAGGCATCGGTGCGCTGCGGCCAGATCGCCTCATGCCCACCCTCCGCCGTCGAGGGGGCGGCTGTCAATGGCCGTGCGGAGCGGGCGGCATGCCCGGCACACCCATGGCGACGGCAGCAGCTCGAGATCACCGGGCACGACTCCGGAGGGTCACGTTCGCCCGTCCTCTGGTATCCGCTCGTGGCCATCGGCTCGAGCTCGACGCCCGCCTCGTCGAGTCGGGCTCGCTGCTGTGCCTGCATCGACGGTGCTGGTCCTGTGCCAGCCTGGGTAGGGCGGGTCCACCCCGAGGGCCTCTGCGGCAAGAGGTCGGCTGTCAGGGTTGATCCGGCCGGTTTCGTGGGCCACATGGCGAACTCGACGCGGTTGCGGGCGGCGAGTTTCCGCATGAAGCTGGCGAGGTGGGTCTTGACGGTGCTGATGCTGATGTGGAGCTCGTCGGCGATCTCGCTGTTGGTCCGTCCGCGGGCGACCGGGATCAGGATCTCCTCCGCCCGATTCGTGAGCGGTTCCACGGGCTTGGTCGGGGGTGAGCCCGGTCGCGAGTCGACGAAGGCGGCGAGCAGCCTGACGGTGATGTTGGGGGCGATCAACGCGTCGCCCTTGGCGGCGGCGTGGATGGCCTGGGCCAGGAGCTCTGGACCGGCGTTCTTGAGCAGGAACCCTCTCGCGCCGGCGAGCTCTCGGGTGGACTCGAGGCCGTCGAGGTGGGGCATGCGGATGTCGAACAGGCACACGTCGGGCCGCAACTCGCGGGTGAGCGTGACGGCGTGCCGGCCCGACCCAAATGGAGCCGCAGAGCAGGGAGCTCCGTTCGGTCATGCCGAGCAGGCCGTAGCCGGTGGTGGGCGCGCCGGCCCGGACCACGTCACCGTCGTCGCGGGTGCGTTCGTTCCGTAGGCGGAGCTTGGCCTGCTCGATATCACGACGCCGGGTGGTGGCGAGGAAGCGGATGGATGCGCCGAACGCGGCAGCGAACAACAAGAACCGGTACCCGGCCACCACCTCATCGAGCGGTGCCGGATCGGCGAGGTGGGTGACACCAGGATGACCGTGCGACCAACCTCGTCGTGGCGGCGGTCTACGCCCCCGTCTCGGTCGGGAGCGCCGTCGGGGAATCGTGGACGTACTACTACGGCCTCGCCGTCGCATTCGAGGTGATCATCCTCGCACTCGTTCTCCGCTTGGCCTGGACCTGGCCCCGCGCAGCATCGCCGGTGTCGCCGGGCCACGCGGTCGCCCCCCTACAGCAGACCTGAACGCGGTACGGACGCTCGCCACGGGCTGGAAGTGGGGCACGCATCTCCCCGGGCAGCGCAGCACCGACGGCGAGCCCAGGCGCACCCGAGTCCACTGACCAGACCGGTGCTGAGCGACAGCATGCCCGCGATCGGCTCAGACGGGCTCGTAGGGGACGACGGAGACGGTTCCCTCCCGATCGACGGTGACCAGCACACGGTCGAACGGAGATGCGAGGATCGCGGCCGACACCCTGTCCACGTCGATCATGTCCGTGTCGGTCGCCGCGTCGAGGTCCAGACGGTGCAGTCCGTGGACCCGCGCTCCCGTGCCGGCCGCGACCGCGCTCACGAGTGTGCGCCCGTCGGGGCTGAGCAGCAGCACGTCGCGCGGATGGGCGACCTCCTCGACCGGGAGCAGTGCGCGGTCGCGCCGGTACAGGTACGCGTGGTAGGTCGCGACGGTGGCGGCCGTCACGATCAGACCGATCGCGGCCCGCAGATCGACAAGGACGGTCAGATCCAGTTGCCGCTCGAGCAGGTCCCGGATGACGACGTAGAGGATCACCGCCAGGCTGATGGCGGCCGTCAGACTCCCGGCACCGAGAAGGAGAACGAGGGCGATCCGGCGCGCGGGCGAAGCCCGTTCGGCTTCGTCGCCAGTGGCGATCCGACGCTCGAGCCGGTGCCAGAACAGCCACCACAACGGTGCGCCGACGAGCAGCAGTGTGGCCGCGACGATCAGGGCGTTCCGGCCGCTCGCATCGGTGCTCGCGAGCGCACCCGGGGTCACCCCCTGGATGAAGGCCATGATGGCCACGGTCACCCCCGCTGCCGCCGCGATGAGCCCGAGGGTGCTGGCCAGGTACTCGTGGACACGATCCGGTTCGGCGCGTACCGCCCGCCGGTCGAGAACGCTGCGGTGGTATCCCCACACGCCGGCGCCCGCGACCGTCGCTGCGAGCTGCGAGGGCAGCGCGTCGAAGTGCGCCGCGGCGGTCACCGCGGAGGGGTCACCCAACCACCACTGCAGCACGCTGTGGATCGCGAGACCACCCGAGATGACGGCGGTCAACAGCCCTGCGAACACCCCGGCGAGCAGCACGTAGGCGTGCCAGAGGACGTCGGGCTCCCCGTCGAGTTCGACCCGGAGCCAGTGCCAGCCCCACACCAGCCCACCGAGGACGGCGAGGATCAGGCTGCTCCCCAGTGCCAGCCCCAGATCCTCCTCGATCAGCGAGGGACCGAGGATCTGGATCTGAACCTCGCGCAGCCCCGACGCGATGACCCCTCCACCACCGACAGCGAGGCCGACCAACCCGACGGCCGAACCGAACAGGGCCGCAAGGCGCGCCTGTGGGGCTGTCGGGCGAAGGCGAGCATCGGTGGCGATCCGGACGTGCGACGCCCAGAACAGCGTCCACACGAGCGCCTGGGCGACCAAATCGGGGAGGTAGGGGTCCGCACCGATCAGCCAGCGGCCGACGGCGTACAGCTGGGTGAAGGCCGTCAACAGACTGACGCCCAGGGCGATCACGAGGTAGAGCGCCCACGCGACCGACGCCCGCTCCCCGGGGTCGGTGCGCAGACGTCGCCCGACGCCGCGGCCCAGCAGAAAGGCGATCGGCGCCGCGACGACCGTGAGCGAGATCCCGAGCGCCACATCGACCGCTCTGCGCTGCGCGAAGGTCTCGACCGGCAGTGCGGCCCCGACGAGCTGCGCCAACCCCGTTGCCAGGGTGAACGCGGCAGCCAGCAGGAACACGTACTGCACGAAGCGGCGTGCCGCGTGCTCGTGTCCCCCGCCGACACCAACGGTCCGACGCGAACGCTGCACCAGCACCACCACGAGCCACACGATCAGGAGCAGTGGGATCACACCGATCATGATGGCGTCACCTACCTTCCGCACTCGTAGACGGGCCACGGTGTGGTCGAGATGCGCCAGTCACCGTCGAGGCGTTCGAGCTCGAACACCTCGATCTGTGTGTACCCACCAGCACCGAAGGGGGGCGGACCCTCGGCCGTGCGCATGCGCACCTCCACGAGGGCCTCGTCGCCGGTCACCTCGACCTCGTCGAGCGTCACCGTCAGAGCCTCGGGGATCCAGGACTCCCGGAACAGCACGGCAGAACATGCTTCGGCAACCTCGTCCGAGAGAAGTTCGCGGGCGGCTCGTACATCCGAATCCAGCAGATGCTGGACATAGGCCTGGACGACACCTTCCGGGGAGTCGGTGCCCAGCGTCGCAGGCTCCCGCAGGGCCCCCATCACGACGGCGACGACCAGCCCGAGCAGAACTATCCCGCCCAGGACCCAGAGCACGATCCGCGGCTCGACGGAGGTGTGGGCTTCGGTTGGTGGCCTTCCCTCCGGCCCGGTGGTGAGCACGTCCATGACGCACCTCGAGGTACCCGCCGCCCGCAACGGCGGCGACGGACTTCTGATGTGATCGTCCGCCCGAACGCCGGTCCCTGACAGGGCCGTTCGGCCCTCCCCGCACAGCCCCAGGACACGGCTGAAACAGCCGTTGTCAGCGGCACGCGTCGGTCCGCGTCGGCGCCAGGTGCAGCGTTTCGGCGGCGGTGTCAGCCGGTGGTCGCGTACTTCCGCCCGCACCGCGGGGAACCGTTCTCGAACGTCGCTGCGACCGGCGCGTCTGCCGGTTCGGAAGCGGCTACGGGTCCGTTCTCACCTCGGCCGCCCGCCTGGCCAGATCGAGCCTGGACGGATGGGAGATGTCGAGCCGGTCGTGGCCGCTCCCCGCCATGCGCTCGGCCCCGCCTGACGAACCAGCCCACGGCGTGGTGACGAGCACGCCCGGCAGCCCCCGCATGGCAGTGATCGCCGAGAGCCGGGTCCGGCCGTACCGACGGTTCCGTGGACACCCACTGCCGACCTCACGCGTCGGCGAGCCCGGGGAGCGCACCCCGGCCGATCGCGGCGCGGGGGCCACGACGGACGGCCTCGGCGACCGCCTCGACCGCCAGGTGGGCGACGAGGTCCACCGAGGCCTCCACCCGGCCGGTGGCCAGACAGAACATCGCGTCGCCGTCGGCCTCGGTGTGGGCGGGTCGGATCGCGCGCGCGACCCCGCCGTGGGCCAGGTCGGCGACCCGCACGGCATCGCGTTTGCTCAGCCGCGCGTCGGTGACGATGCAACCGATCACCGTGTTGCCGGTGGGACCACCCGCCCCGCCTCCGGGAGCACCCGGGCCGGGCCGGGGCTCGCCGCTGGTCGGGTACCGGGGCGCGTCGTCGGGCACCCGTGCGCGTGCGACCCAGGTCCCGTCCTCGTCCATGACCTCGCCGACCGCGTTGTTGGCCACCACCACCCCGACCGTGACCCCGGCCGCGCGCTGGATCGCCACACCCTGACCGCTGCGCCAGGCGTGCTCCATCCCGGCGACCTTGGCGACGGTGCAGCCGGCGCCGACCCCGACCGCGCCCTCGGCGGGGTCGTGTTCGCTCGCCGCGTCGCACGCCGCGAAGCCGGCCTCGGCGGTCGGCCGCGAGGCGGGATGACGCACCGATTCGTCCAGCACGATCGCGCCGCCCACGATCGGCACGACCGCGTCCATCACCGGGTAGCCGGTCCCCCGGGCCTCCAACCAGCGCACCACCCCGTCGGCGGTCGCCAGCCCGTAGGCGGACCCGCCGCTGAGCACCACACCGTGGCACACCGTCAGCTTGCCCATCGCCCCCAGCGCCGCGGCCTCACGGGTGCCCGGTGCCGCGCCGCGCACGGCGATCGCGCCCAAGGTCCCCTCCGGGGGGAGCACCACGGTGCACCCCGACATGCCGTCGGCAGAGGTCCACGTCCCGATCCGTACACCCGCGACCCCGAGCGCCATCAGCTCTCCTCGTGCCTCGTCTTACCCGGGTCCGGCCTACCCGAACCCGGCCACCTGCGAGCCAGGCTGCTGCCGGCGCTATCCCCTACGGCGGTGCTCCACGGTCACCGGGCGCTCCACGGTCACGCC
>PWLR01000121.1 GCA_003558435.1 Nitriliruptoraceae bacterium
CACGTCCACCATGAGCCGGGGGCGGGGTTCGTCTACTCCAACCCCGGCTACGCCGTGCTGGGTCTGCTCATCGAGGAGGCTTCCGGCGAACCGTTCGCCGAGGTCATGGCCCGTGAGGTGCTCGAGCCCCTGGGCATTCACGACTCGACGTTCGACCTCGACGCCCGGCTCATGAGCCGAGCAGCCACCGGCTACGACCGCGATGGCGAGCCGGTGCCGGTGGACTGGCGTGCCCCGCTCGCAGCCAGCGGGTTGCACACCACCGCTCCCGATCTCGCCCGGTTCGTCGCTGCGGCCCACCACGGCGGGCAACCCCCCGTGGCTGGACGGGGCGGGCTGCGAACGGCCACGATCGATCGACTCCACGAACCGCAGGCGCCGACGGCCGGCATCCCGCACGTGCTCATGGCCGACTACGCCGCCTTCGGGCATTTCGTCGACCAGTTGTCCACCGGCCACCGGGTCGTGGCCAACGGCGGGGAGGAGGAGGGCTGGATCAGCGGTTTCGTCGTGCTCCCCGCTACCGGGGACGGCCTGGTGGTCCTCACCAACAGCCGCACGGGCTATCCCTTGCTCATCGAACAGTTCGCCGACTGGGCACAGTGGCGCGGGATCGGCGCGCCAACGCTGACCCGCACCTACCAGCGACTGGTCACCGGTTCGCTCGCCGCCATCGGCCTGTTCGTCGGGATCGTCGTGGTCGTCCTCTGGACGGTTGTCCGTGACGCTCGTGCCGGCATCCGGTGGACCGCCCCGTGGTCAGCCGGTCGACGCGTGCGGGCCCTGGGCCTACTCGCCGGTGGTGTCGCGCTGCTGGTGGCCTGGTGGGGATCGGTCGCCGACCTGCTCGCCGGGTTCCTGCCCCACCTCGCGACGTGGCTGGCCTCGGCCGTCACGGCCGGCGCGCTGGTGATGATCCTCAGGGCGTGCCTCGAACCCGCAGAGCGTGCGCCCGATCACCAACGATGATCGGATCGTGCGGGCCCGTGTTGGCCGGTGCGGGTAGGGGGCTCGCGATGCAGGGACTGAACGCCCTCTACGGCGCCATCCAGCTGTTCGCTGTGCTGTCGGTGCCCGTCACCATCGTGGTGGGGCTCGTCGCCCGACGACGCCACCGCCGCCGGTCCGCACCGCAACGGCGTCGCCTGGTCGCGCTCGACCTAGCACTCGCGCTGAGTCTTCTCGGGTTCGCGCTCCGGTTGCGCCCATTGGGCTGGACGCCGACCATCATCGCCGTCGTTGCCACGTCGATCCTGATCGAGGTCGTGCAGGCCCTCCTGCCGCTCGGGCGCACGACCAACGTCGATGACGTTCTGCTCAACGCGGTGGGAGGCATCCTCGGGGCCGCACTGGCCAGCCTGGCGCTGCGCACGGGCCGGTGCTCGAGCTGATCGGGGGCTGGCCACACTTCGACGACATGATGCCGGGGCATGGCTTCCATCGCTACGCGATCACGCCGGGGCCCGGGTCCCGGGACCACGCGGAAAGCCGCCCGATCGCCCGTTGCGATCGGCCAGCAGGCCGGCCAGCACCGACAGGGCGATCTCTGCGGGGGCACGGGATCCGATGTCCAACCCGATCGGACGCCGCACGGTCGCGATCGCCGCGTCGCTGACCCCTTCGGTTGCCAGGGCAGCGACGTGAGGGCCCTCGTGACGCGGTGAGCCGATGATGCCGATCCAGCGCGGGTTCGCCACCACCAGGGGCGCCATGACCGCACCGAGGTCGGAACGGTGGTGGTCGGTGATCACCACGTCGGTGGCGGCGCCCACCTCGACGTCTCCGGGGGTGTGCGACACGGCATCGGCCGCCCCCCGGTGGAGCGCGGTCACCCGGGTGGCGTCGGGTTCCACCAGGACCGTCGCGAAGCCGAGGTCGCGACCCCAGGACAACAGGTGGACGGCCATCGGGGAGGCGTAGGCGACCACCAGGTGCCGGTGGTCGGTCCGGCCCGGTGTCGAGTCGCCGTGAGCGACGGCGCACGCGGCGCCCTCGTCGTGCTCGCCCCCGTCGCGGATGTGCTGGGTCACCGTGCCCCCTCCTGTCCGGACTACCGTTCCCGCCGAGGGTAGAGGCGGTCGGTCGAGCCGATGAGGAGTCGCTTGTGACGGACGTGGAGCCATCGGGCCCAGCCAGCACTGACGCCGCCGGTCTCCAGGCGGCTGCCGAAGCGGTCCGGCCCCGATGGTCCGGAGACGTGCCGGGACTGATCGCCGCGCTCCAGGAACACGCCTACCTCGCCGACCGGGGACTCGCCACGGCGGTACATCTGTCCCGGTCGCTCGGTCGACCGCTGTTGCTGGAAGGCGACGCGGGGGTCGGCAAGACCGAACTGGCCAAGGTCCTCGCGAAGCTGTTGGGCGCGGAGTTGGTGCGCCTGCAGTGCTACGAAGGCCTGGACCGGGCGCAGGCGCTGTACGCCTGGGACCATCCTCGGCAGTTGCTGCACCTGCGCGCGTTGGAGGCCTCCGGCGAACGACCCGCCGACCACGAGACCGAGCTGTATGCGGAGCGGTTCTTGTTGGAGCGCCCGTTGCTGCGGGCCCTGCGCCTGGGACATGGCGCGGTGCTGCTCGTCGACGAGATCGATCGCGCCGACGACGAGTTCGAGGCGTTCCTGCTCGAGATCCTGAGTGACTTCCAGGTCTCCATCCCCGAGCTCGGCACGGTGCGGGCACCGCAGCCGCCGGTCGTGCTGCTCACCTCCAATCGCACCCGCGAGCTCTCCGATGCGCTGAAGCGGCGCTGTCTCTACCACTGGATCGACCACCCGGACCTCGAGCGCGAGGTGGCCATCGTGCGGCTGCGCGCCCCGGATGTCCCGCTCGAGGTGGCTCGCCGTGTGGCCCGTGTGGTCGCTCGTCTGCGCGACCTCGGGCTCTACAAACCTCCCGGCGTCGCGGAGACCATCGACTGGGCGCGGGTGGTCGCGGCGACCGACGACGGCCGGCTCGACGAGGCGGTGCTCATCGACACGTTGGGTGTGGTCGTCAAGGACCGCGACGACCTGTTGGCGGTCCGCGTCGCCGTGGACGATCTCCTGGCGTCCTGACCCGATGAGCGAGCGCCCACCCACCCCGACGGACCCGAGCCCGAGCCCGGGCGCGGACCCGGCACCGGAGCGAGCCGGGCCGGGTCAGGGCGTGCGCGGTGTGGTCGCGCTGGCCGACGGTCTGCGTCGCGCAGGTGTGGGGTTGGGTACGGGCCAGGTGGTGGCCTGCCAACGAGCGGTCACGCATCTACAGCCCGCCGACCTGGGGGACCGCTACTGGGCCGGACGCACCACGCTGATCACCGATCCGGCGGATCTGGCCGTCTACGACCGGGTGTTCAGGACCCAGGCGCTGATCGCCATGGACGACCCCCGGCTGCCCAGGCCCCCGCGACCGCCCTCCCCGAACGCCGGCGGCGAGGCTGCCACCGACCGTCGCGGGGGCGGCAACCGGCGCGACGACCAACTCGTCGCCGGCGGCCAGGCTTCCCGACGGGAACGCCTGCGCCACCGACGGTTCGACCGTGTCACCGACGACGAGCTGGCCGACATCGAGCGGATGCTGGCTCACCTCGCGGTGGTGGCGCCCCGACGCCGGTCACGGCGTACGCGACCGGGGCCTCGCGGCGAGCTGGATCTCGGACGCACGCTGGAGCGGGCCCTGGCGACCGACGGTGAGCTGATCGACCGGGCCTGGCGCACCCGACGGACACGTCCCCGGCGGATGGTGGTGCTGCTGGACGTCTCCGGATCGATGGCTGCGCACGCACGAGCGCTGCTGCGGTTCGCGGTCGCCGTGCGACGATCGGCCGACCGGGACGCCGGGCGCCGGGTCGAGGTGTTCGCCTTCGGGACCCGACTGACCCGGTTGTCGGAGGTCCTGGCGACACGGGACCCCGATGCGGCGATCGCTGCGGCCGCCGAGGAGGTCGTGGACTGGGACGGCGGGACGTTGATCGGCGCCTGCGTCGAGGAGTTGGTGCGGACCTGGGGGCGACGAGGGATGCTCCGCGGCGCGGTGGTGGTCGTGTGCTCCGACGGTCTGGAGCGGGGAGATCCCGGTCGACTCGGAGACGTTCTCGGCCGGCTCGGACGGCAGGTGCACCGCATCGTGTGGGTCAACCCCCTGGCCGGGGACCCCCGCTACGAACCGTCGCAACGAGGCATGGCTGCGGCGTTGCCGCACGTGGACGTCTTCCTCCCGGGGCACGACCTGGCGAGCCTCGAGGACCTCGCCCAGGTGCTCGCCGACCTAGACTGACGCGCTGCCCGCCTCGCACGAGCCATCGCTGCCGGACCGCCGACGGCGTACACGCAGGAGCCTGACGTTGACGACCTCAGTGCCGCCGGCCGACCCGTTGCGCCTCGCCACCGGGGTCACCACCCCCGGGATCACCGCCTCCGGCCTGCACACGTGACCGGGCTCGGCCAGACCCCGGCCGCCGCGCCCCTGCTGGTGATCGTCGACGACGTCACCCTGGGCTGCGGCGGGGCGCCGCTCGGCGCCCGCGGCATCGCCGCGGCCGGCCACGCGGTCACCGTGCCTGGCGCACGTCCGGCGGTCGGCCCGTGACCCTCCGCACCGACGGCGGGGCTCAGGCGGCCACCTCGAGGTCCGATCGCCTCCTGCCGGTGATGCTGCGTCCCTGGCTCGGGGCGGTGATGATCTCGTTCTCCGCGGTATGGGTCCGGCTCGCCGATGTCGAGCCCGCCCGCTCGGCGATGCTCCGGGCGGCCTACGCGCTCCCCGTGTTGGTCCTGCTGGTGGTCATCCGGGCGCGCAGGAGCGGGCGGTCGACGGGTTGGCATCCCTGGGTGCTGCCGGGTGCGGTCGGCGCCGGTGTCCTGCTCGGCATCGACTTCGTCGCCTGGCACGAGTCGATCGCGATCATCGGGGCGGGCCTCGGGACGGTCCTGCCCAACCTCCAGGTGGTGTTCGTGGGGATCGCCGGGGTCGTGCTGTTCCGCGAGCGACCCGCGGGTTCGTTCTGGGTGGCGCTGCCGATCGTGCTCATCGGTATCTGGCTGCTCGGCGCCGTGGGCCGCCCGATCGTCGAGGGCGCCTCCGTGGCGCTCGGGGTGTTCTACGGTCTGGTCGCCGCGATCACCTATGCGGGTTGTCTGGTGTGGCTGCGCTTCGCGCGAGCGCGGAACACCTCGGCGGCAGCGGTCACGGTCTTGCTCTCGTTGACGGTGGGCTCGTTGCTGGTCACCGGTCCCATCGCCGCCTACGAGGGCGTTGCCGGACCCGCCGGCTGGCCCGCCGACGGGTGGCTCGTGGTTCTGGCGCTGGGTTCGCAGACCATCGGCTGGTTGCTGCTGACCTCGTCGATCCACGTGCTCCCGGCGGCGGCCACCTCCGTGGCGCTGCTGCTGCAGCCCGTTCTCGCGCTCGGATGGGGGGCGTTGCTGCTCGCCGAGCCGCTCGGCCCGGCCCAGATCGCGGGTGCGGGCGTGGTGCTGCTCGGGGTGGCGCTCGCGCATCACGGCGCGCGGCGGGTCAGGGTGGCCCCGAGGGCCTCGGCGCGATCCACCCGCTGAACGGCCGGTCGGTCGGGGCGAGGCCACGGAGGTGGTCGACGCCGTCGCGCCCACACGACAACGGGCGCCTCGCGGGTCGCGGCTACGCTCGGCACCCGTTGTGGAACCCGTCGTGGAGAGGTGTCCCAGGTGGCAGGAACCGAGAGGGAATTCGTTCGACTCGAGGTGGACGCGCAACGGCGTGTCGGCACGATCCGGATGGACCGTCCGCCGATGAACGCGATCTCGCACCAGGTCTGGCGCGAGATCGAACTCGCGGCCCTCGAGGCCGCCGACCGCGACGACGTCGGGGCGGTGGTCGTGACCGGCGGCCCCAAGGTGTTCGCCGCCGGGGCCGACATCAAGGACTTCCCTGACTGGGGCTTCCAGGACGTCGCCGCCTCGGGACAGATCCTGCAGCGCAGCCTCGACACCCTGGCGCGGCTGCCGTTGGTGACCATCGCCGCGGTCAACGGCTACGCGCTCGGCGGCGGGTGCGAGGTCGCGCTCGCCTGCGACTTCCGGTTCGCCGCCGACAACGCCAAGATGGGCCAGCCGGAGATCCTGCTCGGCCTCATCCCCGGCGCCGGCGGTTCGCAGCGGCTGCCGCGCCTGGTCGGGCTGTCGAGGGCCAAGGAGCTGGTGTTCTCCGGACGGATGGTCGACATGGTCGAGGCGGAGCGCATCGGCCTGGTCGACCAGGTCCACCCCGCCGACGACGTGCTCGACCGCGCCATGGAGGCCGCGACGCGCTACGCCGCCGGTCCGTACGCGCTGCGACTGGCCAAGCTCGCGATCGAGGACGGCACGGAGATGCCGCTCGACCAGGGGCTGCGACTGGAGCGTCAACTGTTCGCCGAGGCCTTCGCCACCGACGACGCGGCCATCGGCATCGCCAGCTTCCTCGAACACGGACCCGGGAAGGCCGACTTCACCGGCCGCTAGGAACCTTCGTGACCGTTCACCCCCTCCCGATCGACGCCTCCGACGAGGGCGCGCCGTACGGCGACCTCGAGGCCGCCGTGGTCGACCCACGTGTGCTCGACATGAAGCAGAAGCAGACGATCTACCACGACTGGGAGTCGCGGACCTACGAGGAGAAGTTCTCGATCTCCTACGA
>PWLR01000171.1 GCA_003558435.1 Nitriliruptoraceae bacterium
ATGGACGCACCGCCCGAAGTCACTGCGAAGGTGATGGCGTCGCTCGGCGGGTAGCAATACCGCAGGCGTTTCTGCCCGGTCGGCCGCCCCCTCCAACGCGCTACGTCGAGGGCGGTCCTTCACCGCGAGGACTGATCGACGTAGCCGGATCGGACAGGAGTCGACCGCCTCCAGGCGCGTCTCAGCTGGCTACCGGTCGCGCGAGTCACCGGTGCTTCTGCGCGCCGGTGCTGTGCCCCGTTCGACACGGCAAGCTAGCTCTATGCGGCGACCTCTGGCCGGCGCTAGATGGGGAGATCGTGCGCGTGGTGCGGCGCCACGCGTACCAGCCGATCGCGATCGAGGATACGGCGATCGGCCCCTCGACGATCAGGCCGAGGAGTCCTGCCGTCGGCATCAACAACGATGCGATGATGCTGACGGCGGCCACGGTGGGGACCCAGCGGGGCACGCTCCGGGCCCGCCACAGACCGACCGCCAGGAGCACCGTGCCGACCGCAACCAGCCCGGCGCCACCTCCGGGAGCCGCCCACATGTGCAACCCATCGGTGTTGGCGGCGTCCACCAGCGCTCGGCTCATCGTCTCGTCGAGCGCTGGGTTGGTCGCGGTGACGAACGTGCCGGCCCAGTTCCCGATACCGACGGCGTAGAGGCCGGCTCCGAGCCACATCAGCGCGCCTCCGAGGGTGGCCCACGCCACGCCCCGCCTACGTGCGAGCTATGTGCCTGCCACCGCGAGAGCGGTGACACCGACGGCGAGGTTGACCCCTGCGGTCAGAAGGAACCACCAGAAGGTACGGGGGTCCTGCACGACGGTGGCGTACGTGAACCCCTCGGCTTCGGTGGGGAAGCGCAGCGCTACCACGAGCCCGCCGAGGCTGGTGGCGACGATCGTCGCGAACAAGAGCGCGAAGCGGCGGCTGCGTGCCGCCGCGACCTCGCCCACCTTCGGGTCGGGTCGGGCGGACCGGTCGACTTCTGGTGCCATCGTTGGTCCTCCTCGGATGTTTGGCCCGCCACCCTCGGTGGCTGAAGGTTCGGTGGGCGATCGCTACGGGATCGGGTGGGTTACGCGGGGACATCGGTGAGGCCGCGGGGATCCGTGGCGTGGCTACGAAGGCGGCCCAGCGTCCGGAGACGTGCCACCGCCCGGCCCGATGGTTCGGCGATCCGGTCGAGTGCATGCATCACGGTGGCGTTCGCGTGACGGCGGACGGCTCCACGATGCGGTCTCGGTATCGCCGCAAGGGGGCGCCAACCCACAGCACGATCTCGCTGCCGTGCCCGTCTGGATCCTCGAACCAGACGTTGCGGCTCACTCCGAAGTCGGTCACGGCACCGTCGGTGGCGCCGTACGCGACCAAGCGTTGTCGCAGCAGCTCGAACGTGAAGGCGTCTGCGACGTCGAGTCCGAGGTGGTCGAGGTGGCCGCGGCCGAACATCTCGGTCGAGCCTCGGGCGTGCGGGTTGCCATCTGGGAACTCGAACACGTGCAGTCCGAACGATGGTCCGAGTTCGATCATGACGGTGCGTACGCCGTCGTCCTGTTCGTCCCAGCGCACCGATGCCTCGAAGACCTCGGTGTAGAACTTCACGAGCCGGTCGGCGTCGTCGCTGATGAGCGCGACGTGGTTCGCGCCGGTGGTCAGGGCCATCTCCGTCCTCCTGCTCCGCCCGAAACTGATAGTACGGAAACCTGACGATATGGTCAAGGCTCCTGACGATATGCTGGCATGGTCAGTCCGCTAGCTGGGAGACGCCGTGCCCGCCCCACAGGACCAGCCGCTCAACGCCGCGGAGATCGGCATGCTCCGCCGCGACGGCCCGATCCCGCTGATCGGGCTGTTGACCGCCGTCACTCGCTGGATCGAACAGCGTCACCTCGAACAGCTCGCTCTTGCCGGGTTCCCAGAGATCCGCCGCGCGCACACGCCGGTCGTGGTGCACCTTCCATCGGGAGGCATCCGCCTCACCGATCTGGCAGAAGCCGCCGGCATCTCCAAACAAGCGATGGCTGAACTCGTCGACGACCTCGAGGCGCACGGCTACCTCGAGCGCACACCAGACCCAACAGACGGGCGCGCCAAGCTGCTCCTGATGACCGACCGGGCACGGGCGGCCCATGCTGCCACCCTGCAGATCTTCGCTGACATCGAAGCCGAGCTCGCAGCAGCCGTGGGGGTGGCCGCGCTCGAGCAGGCGCGAAACACGCTTGGCGACATCCTGCATTCGGCCGTCCTCGATGCCCAGCAGCAAGGCCCGTGACTTGACCTCCCCTGAAGACCGTGAGCGCCGCAGCCGGGGCAGAGCGGTCTGCACCAGTGTCGGCCACAGCGGAGCAGTAGCTACGGACGGTTCGGGGGGGAAACAGCGCATCCGCGGAAGTTCCTGAAGCGGGGATCTCCAATCGGGGTCGGTCCATGCGGCCCTTGCCCCGAGGACCGCGTTGCGAGACCGCGCCTACCCGCTTCCGCGGGCACGCTGTCGGTCATCTGACCGACGTAGATGCAACCGCCTCCGGATAGAACTCGCAGGCGTGTTCTACAGGTCGCTCAGCACTGGATCAGGCGTGCCGTCCTTCGCCGCGAGCATCGAAGGGAGTCGGGGTGAATGGCCCTGGCCGACAGCTGCGGGATTCGTGAGCGTGGCTGTGCGACGCTGCAGCTGGAGGAAGGCGGTGGCGTGTGGATTGGGAGGTGATGTTGCTGCTTGCGTTCGTGATCGCTCCGGTGGCAGCTGCGATCACCTCGCTGTGGCCGTCTCCGGCGACCCGATGGGTCGCACGGGCGTGCCTGACCCTGGCGGTGCTGGCGGTCGTACTCGTTGGGACGTTGTGGTGGACCGAGGCGTCCCGTGAGCCGCCGGAAGGCCACGGTGACGAGTCCATGCAGTACGGCGATGACTCGGGCGTGATCATCGCCATGTCGGCCGTCGGCATCGCACTGGGGTTGGTGAACTTCATCGGGGGGGCCGTCGCGTATGCCCGAACGCCGACGCGCGACGACCGGCTACGACCCCCTCCAACGCCCACATGACCCAGGTCATGAGTCCGCACCCGTCGATGCCCGTTGGCCAACTTGGCTGACGTACGCAAGTCGGACATCAGCCCGCAGGGCCGTAGTCAATAACCGCCGTGTCGTTATGGGCGGAAGCGGTCTCCGGACCGGGCGCACGAATCACGGCTGCCGGGTGCCTGCCCCGGCAGCCGTGAGTGGAACCTTGAGCTTCATCGAGCGCCGGTGGCTCCGGCGAGGTAGGTCGCGACGATGTAGATCGGGTTGCGGTCGAGTGCGCCTCGAGCGCGGTCGTAGCGGCGGGTCTGTCGGGGGTCGGCGTGCCGTGCGAAGTCCTGCACATCACGCAGGCTGCAGCCGGCATCCAGCGCGGCGGTGATGGCGGCGTGTCGCAGCGAGTGGGGCGAGATCGCCTTGTCGATCCCGGCACGCTTCGCGAGCCGACGCACGATCCGCCCCGCGGCGTGCCGATTCAGGCGGGTGCCATCCTTGCGTGCGAGCAGCGGGCGGTCGGTGCGTTCACCGACCGCAACGTCGGTGGCGCGCGCCGTCCGCGGGGCGAGTGGGATCAGGGCGGGTTGGTTGCCCTTCCCGACGACTCGGACCACACGGTGTCCGTTGGCCAACGCCAGACCGGACAGCTCGGCACCGCAGGCTTCCGACACGCGCAGGGCGTTCAGCGCCAGTAGGCAGGCCAGGGCGTGGTCGTTGCCACCGGACAGCCCGGCCTGGACGAGGAACGCGCCGAGCTCGGAGCGGTCGAGTCCGAGCCGTGTCGACTCCTGCGAGATCTTCGGTCGGCGTACGTGGACCGCTGGGGAGTGATCCAGCAGCTGTTCCTCGACGCAAGTCACGGTAGAACCCGGTGAGCACGACCAGCTTGAGCGCGATCGTGGCGGCTGCCAGACCGCGCGCCTCGAGGTCGCGGGCGTACAGCTCGACATGGGACGGCGGACATCCGCCAGTGGGTCCAGGTGGTGCTGCTCGCACCAGTCGAACCAGAGACGTACCTGAGTGGTGTACGCCTGGCGGGTGCCTGGAGACGAGTAGCTGGCCACGAACGCGACCGCGGCCCAGCTGGCCAGGTCCTGCTCACCTGAGGCGGGCAGCATCAGGGTGGATGTGGTCATGGGAGGACCTCCTGTTCTGCGCCGCGAGATCGGCGCAAGACCAGCGTCCACCCGTACTACCTTCAGGACAACCGTAAGGTTCGGAGGTCGGCGATGTCGGAACGTTTCATCGGGGTAGAACAGGCTTGCGGACAGCTCGGCCGCCTCGTCGATGACGTGGCCGGCGGGTCCGAGCCCATCTCGCTCACGAAGCGTGGACGCCCGGTGGCGGTGCTGGTCAACCGGGACGAGTGGGAGGCACTGAAACAACTGGTCCGTGCCGAAGCACGCGAGGAACTGCGGCACCGGTTGACCCAGGTGCGTGACCGCGTCACCGACGCTGGTCTGGATCCGGCCACGGTGGACGAGGCGATCGAGGCGGCCCGGAACGTGTCGTGACCCGCGTCGTCCTCGACACCAACACCATCGTGTCAGGGATCGGGTGGAGCGGCCTGCCCGCAACTGTGCTCGAGGCCGCACTGGCCGGCCACTTCGAGATCATCACAAGCCCAGCCCCGCTCGATGAACTCCGTCGCGTACTCGCATACCCCAAGCTGCAAGCGGTCATCGGCGATGCACACGAGCTCATCGAACTCCTGGCGCTGGCCGCCATCGTGGTCAACCCCACCGAGACCGTCGAACTCGTCCGCGACCCCGACGACAACCGCCTCATCGAAGCCGTCCAGGCCGGCCACGCCGACGCCATCGTCACCGGCGATCGAGACCTGCTCACCCTCGGACACATCGACCGGACCGAGATCCTGACCCCCCGCGAGTTCCTCGACGCACTCCAGCCGGGCAACTGACTTCCGCCACCCAGGAGCGAACCAACGATGGGCGGAAGCGGCTCCGGCCGCACCCGCCCATCGTTACGGATGTCGCGGGGGTCGCGCTGGCGGGTAGCGCGCCCGATCTTCGTGGACGAGGCTCATCGAGGCGATCCTGCCCCCTACCCAACCAGCGATGCCGTCGTGACCGGCGGCGGAGCACCCGGGCGCGATCCACTACGAGCCGTGCTTCGCCGGCGCAGGGTCCGTGCGGAGCGCCGTCGCCCTTCAGGGTGTCACCGCCGGCCACCTCGCCGGAGTTCAGCAATCACTCACCCTCGTACTTGAACGAGACGTGCACCCTGGCGCGATAGGCGGATACGGCGTTGTCTTCGAGCACCATGTCGAGCTCGACGATCTCAGCGACGCGCAGGTTGCGCACCGACGCGCCGGCACGATCGACGGCCGCCTTGGCGGCCTTCTCCCACGACTCGGTACTCGTACCGACGAGCTCGATCACCTTGTACACCGACTCTGCCATTTCGTGTCCTCCTGAAATAGGTTCGATCTGGGTTCACCGACTCTCGTCGGTGATCGCGGCCAGGTCAAGGGCCCTCACCGCCTCGCTGACCACCGCGACGGCAGGACCCCGCGCGGACCGGACCTCGTAGCAACCCGCCAACCCAGCCAACAGGCCGGTCCGGACACCACCCCTCAGGCGGTGCAGTGCGCGATCCCTACCCGGTGAAACGGTCGTCCATGGCCACACGGTCGACCTCGACGATGACCAGTCTTCGAGCTGGTCATGCCCACCGCCGAAGGCCAGCTCGATGTCGAGCCGATCGCCCGGCTCACCGCCCGCAACAACTGACCCCGGTCGCTGTGCGCACCGGTCCACCAAGGAAACCCACACATCATCACCGCTGCCGGGCAGGTCAACAGCCTCGAGCGGGCAGCCGGTCCCTTTCCGCAAGGACCGGACCCGCATCGCTCGGTTCCGGAGTTGCCGAGCCGCTGGCGGCTCGCCATGCAGCGATGCGGAAACCGAACTACACCGGGCTCCGGTGACGAAACCGTGACCGCTGGTGCTCGCGCACGTGCCGGACAAGTGGCCCGCTCGACCGGGTGGTCGGGCATGATGCACTCCCGTTCGCCTGGTTCGGAGCCTGTGCACCCTGGTTCGCACAGTGCCGGGTGACGTCCGCACCGGCCGAGGAACGACCATGACCGATCTACCCTGGCTGCGCCACTACCCAGCAGGCGTCGAGCCGTCCATCGGTGAGATCGCCTACCGCAACCTGCCGGCCCTGCTGTCGGAATCCGCCGAGCAGCACGCCGATCAGGTCGCGTTCCGGCAGGTCATGCCCAACGGGATGAATGGCGCGCTGCGCTACCGCGACGTCGAGCGCCTGTCGGACGACTTTGCGCTGTACCTACGCGAGGTCGCCGGGTTGGAACAGGGCGACCGGGTCGCGGTGCAGATGCCCAACTGTCTGAGCTACCCGGTGATCGCCTTCGGGGTGCTCAAGGCGGGTTGCGTGCTGGTCAATACCAACCCGCTCTACACCGCCACCGAGATGATCCACCGAACCTCGCGGAGGAGCAGAAGATCGACAGCCTGCTGTGACCCACCAGGCCGCGTCACGGTCCGCTCGTGCGGCTCGCTGAGCGCGGCGGCGTTCGTCCCGGGAAGTGCACGGCCCTGCC
>PWLR01000038.1 GCA_003558435.1 Nitriliruptoraceae bacterium
CCACCTACCTCGACGACCTGCTCGCCGACGGGTTCCTGCCCGTGGTCGCCACCGTCGGCCGCGACGCCGACGGCGTCGAGCGCAACGTCAACGCGGACATGGCCGCCGGCGCGATCGCCTCGGCGTTGGGGGCCTCGAAACTGGTGTACCTCACCGACGTCCCGGGCCTCTACCTCGACTTCGGGGACCCGGAGAAGCAGGCGCTGGTCAGCGAGGTGTCCGTCGACCGGCTGTCGGGGATGCTCGACGACGAGGTGCTCCACGAGGGCATGCGACCCAAGGTCCGCTCGATCGTCGACGCCGTGCGCGCCGGCGTCCCGCGCGCCCACATCCTCGACGGCCGGGTGATGCACGCCGTGCTGATCGAGATCTTCACCGACGAGGGTGTCGGCACGATGGTCAAGCCTTCGGTGCCGGCGGTCGTCACACCGCGGGAGGCCGCCTCATGAGCTACTTCGAGCAACTGCAGACCCGCTCCGACGCGCACATCATGCGTTCCTACGGTCCGCCGAAGGGTGCCTTCGTCCGCGGCAAGGGCACCGTGCTGTTCGACGGCGAGGACCAGCCCTGGCTCGACTTCCTGTGCGGGCTGGCGGTCACGAGCCTCGGCCACGCCCATCCGGCGGTCAGCAAGGCGATCGCCGACCAGGCCGAGCTGTTGGTGCACACCTCCAACCTCTACCTGACCGAACCGGCGATCGAGCTCGCCGAACGGTTGGCGAAGATCACCGGCTGGGACGACGCGAGCGTGTTCTTCGCCCAGTGCGGCGCCACCGCCAACGAGGCCGCGATCAAGCTCGCGCGCAAGCACGGCAAGCGCATCCGCGACGACAAGGTCCGGGTGGTCACCCTCAGTGGTTCGTTCCACGGCCGCACGCTCGCGACCCTCGAGGCCACCGGTCAGCCCGGCAAGCACGAGGCGTTCCAACCGCTCGCGGGTTTCGTCGACACCGTCGCCCACGACGACCCCGATGCCCTGCGCGCCGCCGTGACCGACGAGACGTGCGCGGTGCTGCTCGAGGTGGTGCAGGGGGAGGGGGGCGTGCGACCGTTGGACGCCGAGGTGGTGCGCGCCGCCCGCGAGGCGTGCGATGCCCACGGCGCGCTGTTGATCGCCGACGAGGTGCAGACCGGCATCGGACGTACCGGCCCGTGGTTCGCCTTCCAGGACACCGACGTGGTGCCCGACGTGCTCACCGTCGCGAAGGCCCTGGCCAACGGCATGCCCATCGGCGCCTGTATCGCCCACGGCGAGGCCGGCAGGGTCTTCGAACCCGGCGACCACGCCACCACCTTCGGGGGCAACCCGGTCACCTGCGCGGCCGCCAACGCGGTCATCGACACCATCGAGCGCGAACGGATCCTCACCACCGCCCGCGCCCGTGGCGTCCGCCTCTCCGAGGGGCTGCAGCGCTTCGTGGGCTTCGTCCCGTTCGCGATCGGGGTGCGGGGCAAGGGCCTGCTGCTCGGCCTCGAACTCGACCGGCCGGTCGCCGCGCAGGTCGAGGCCGAATGCCGCGAGCGGTTCCTGCTCGTCAACGCCATCGGTGGAGATCTGCTGCGGTTCGCTCCGCCGCTCACCGTCAGCCGCCAGGAGGTCGACCAGGCGCTCAAGACCGTCGAGGAAGCCCTGCGCGCCGTCGCCGAGACGACCGCGTGAGCGCGGCACCCATCCCGTCCGCCACAGGCCAGGAGGCTGCCGTGTCCGCGTTCCCGCCCGACTTCCTGTCCATCGACGACGTCGACGGCGATCAGCTGCTCGTGCTGCTCGACCTGGCCGACGAGCTCAAGGCCGACCGCGCCGCCCGGGTCGCCTCGAACTCCTCGTTGGTCCGTCGACAGCTCCGTGGCCGCACCGTGGCGATGATCTTCGAGAAGCCCTCGACGCGTACCCGCGTGTCGTTCCAGGTCGGGGTGACCGAACTCGGCGGGCACCCCCTGGCGCTCTCGTCCTCCGAGCTGCAGCTCGGTCGGGGCGAGACCGTCGCCGACACCGGCGCCGTGCTGTCGCGCTACGTCCACGGACTCGTGGTGCGCACCTTCGCGCAGGCCCGCCTCGACGAGCTGGCCGACGGGGCCACCGTGCCGGTGATCAACGCGCTGACCGACGAGGAACACCCCTGTCAGGCGTTGGCCGACCTCCAGACGGTCCGGCAGGTGTTCGGCAGCTTCGACGGGCGGACCCTGACCTACGTCGGCGATGGCAACAACGTCGCCCACTCCCTGCTGCTGGCGGGCGCCAAGGTCGGGCTCTCGGTCCGGGTCGCGCACCCGGAGGGCTACGCACCGGACGCGGCGGTGCTCGCCAGGGCCCAGCAGCTCGCGGCCGGGACCGGGGCCGAGGCCTCCGCCACCACGGACGTGATCGCCGCCGTGACCGGTGCCGACGTCGTCTACACCGACGTGTGGGCGTCGATGGGGCAGGAGGGCGAGGCCGAGGCGCGGCTGCGGGCGTTCGAGCCCTACCGCGTGACCCCGGAGCTGTTCGCCCACACCGCGGGCGGCGCCGTGTTCCTGCACTGCCTGCCGGCCCACCGGGGCGAGGAGGTCAGTGCCGAGGTCATCGACGGACCCGCCTCGCAGGTCTTCGACCAGGCCGAGAACCGTCTCCATGCCCAGAAGGCGCTGCTCTCGAGCCTGCTGCGCTGACCCACGCTCACCTGCCCGATCCACCCCATCATCTCAGGACCCGACGCCATGGCCGACAAGACGCGACGTCACCAACTGCTGCGGCAGTTGGTGACCGAACGTGACCTGCGGTCCCAGGCCGAGGTCGTCGACGCGTTGGCCGGCGCGGGGATCGACGTCCACGAGGCCACGGTCAGCCGCGACCTCGGCGAGGTCGGCGCGCTGAAGGTCCGGGGGGCCGACGGCGCCCTGATCTACCGGTTGGCCGCCGACCCCGGACCGTCCTCCGCACGCGAACGGCTCGACGACACCCTCCGCCGGTTCGTCACCCACGTGACCGCCAGCAGCAACCTCGCGGTCCTGCGGACCCCACCCGCCTGTGCCCACCCGGTCGCCTCCGCGATCGACCTCGCGGAGATCGACCACGTCATCGCGACCGTCTCGGGCGACGACACCGTGCTGGTGGTCGCCGAGGAAGGGATCACCGGCCGCCAGCTCGCGGACGAGATCGCGCGCCGCGCCGGTCTCGCCCCGCAGACCTGAACCCGTCCGATCCCGCCCGCCGCCCCGTCCGATCCCGCCCGATCCTTCTGATCCGTCAACGACCCAGGAGCACCACATGAGCAAGCCCCGCATCGTCCTCGCCTACTCGGGAGGGCTCGACACCTCCGTCGCCATCCAGTGGATGAAGGAGCACAAGGGCGTCGACATCGTCGCCTGTGCGGTCGACGTCGGCCAGGGCGTCGACGACCTCGAGGAGATCCGTCAGCGCGGCCTCGACTGCGGCGCGGTCGAATCCGTCGTCGTCGACGCGAAGGCGGAGTACGCCACCGACTTCATCGCCCCGGCCCTGAAGGCCAACGCGATGTACATGGGCAAGTACCCGCTGGTCTCCGCGCTGTCGCGGCCGCTGATCGTCAAGCACCTGGTCCGCGTCGCCCGTGAGACCGGCGCCGCCGGCGTCGCGCACGGCTGCACCGGCAAGGGCAACGACCAGGTCCGCTTCGAGGTCGGCACCATGTGTCTCGCCCCCGACCTCGACACCCTGGCGCCGATCCGGGAGTGGGGCCTGTCGCGTGAGGCCTCGATCGACTACGCCAACGAACGCGGCATCCCGATCCCGATCAAGTCGAAGGATTCCCCGTACTCGATCGACGAGAACGCCTGGGGCCGCACCGCCGAGTGCGGGATCCTCGAGGACCCGTGGGCGGCACCGCCGGAGGACGTCTTCGAACGCACCGTCAGCGTGAAGGACGCACCGGAGGACCCGGAAGAGGTCGTCATCGCGTTCAAGGCGGGCCTGCCCGTCAGCCTCGACGGCCGTGAACTGCCACTGAACGAGCTGGTCCAGGAGCTCGACGCCCGCGCCGGGGCGCACGGGGTCGGACGCATCGACATGATCGAGGACCGGCTGGTCGGCATCAAGAGCCGTGAGATCTACGAGTGCCCCGGTGCGATCACGCTGATCACCGCCCACCGGGACCTCGAGGACCTCTGCCTCGAGCAGGAGCTCGCCGACCACAAGCGCGCCGAGGAGGGCCGCTACTCGCAGCTGATCTACAACGGGCTGTGGTGGGGGCCGCTGAAGAAGGCGATCGACGCGTTCATGGACGAGGCCAACCAGTACGTCAACGGCGAGGTCCGCGTCCAGCTCTACAAGGGCAGCGCCACCGTCGTCGGTCGTCGCAGCGCGGACTCGGCTCTGTACGACTACGACATGGCGACCTACGACGAAGCCGACCAGTTCGACCAGAACCTCGCCGAGGGCTTCGTGAAGCTGTGGGGCCTGCCGCTGAAGATGTGGTCGGCCAAGACCGGCGCCAACGGCGACCAGGTCTGAGCATGACCACGCCCGGGGGAGCCCAGCCGTGAGCCTGCGGGTGCGCATCCTGCAGATCGACGTCCCGGCGGCGCAGCTCGACGAGGCGACGGCGTTCTGGGCCGGTGCGCTCGGAGCGCGGCCGGTCCGGCCGCCCGGGCGGTTCGTGCACCTCCACGACGCGGCTTCGGTCGTGGAGGTGCACCTGCAGCCGCTCGACGACGGCGGCCCCCGTTACCACCTCGACCTCGAGGTGCCGGGTGCCGGCGGTCGGGACGTCGAGGTGGCACGCCTGGCCGGGCTCGGCGCCACGGTCGGTGCGCACTCGCCGGACGGCTACACGGTGCTCCACGACCCGGCCGGGCTGGCGCTGTGCGTCATCGAGCCCGGGGCGGCGTCGCGCAACCCGCTCACCCATCCACGTGACGATCAGGGTCACCTCGGAGCCATCGTCCTCGACGTCCCCGAGCACGACCGGCAGCGCGAGGTGGCGTTCTGGGCGAAGGCGCTCGGTGCCGAGGTGGGTGACCCGGCGGACGGCTACGTTCCGCTCGACGGGGTCGTCGGGCCGGGCGGTCCGATCGCCCTCGGGATCCAGGGCGGTGAGGGTGCGGGGCGCATGCATGTGGCGCTGAGCGCGCGGGACTCACCGACCGAGGTGGCCCGCCTGGAGGCCCTGGGCGCCACCCGCGTGGCGGCGCTCGGCACCTCGACGTTCACGCTCGCCGACCCGGTCGGCAACCTGTTGGGCGTGGTACCGACCAGAGACGGAGACGAGACGTGAGCGAAACGACCGACGCGGGCCGGCTGTGGGGCGCACGCTTCACGACCGGGCCCGACGAGGCCGCCTGGGCACTCGGGGTCTCGACCTCGTTCGACCGACACCTGTGGCGCCAGGACCTGGCGGGTTCCGCGGCGCATGCGCGCGAGCTGCACCGCATCGGGGTGTTGGACGGCGACGAGCTGGAGCGGATGCTGGCCGCCCTGGAGCGCTGCGGTGCGCTGTTCGCGGGGGAGGGGTTCCCGTTCCTGCCCACCGACGAGGACGTGCACGGGGCGATCGAGCGGTGGCTGGTCGACGATCTGGGGCCGCTCGGCGGCAAGCTCCGCGCCGGACGTTCGCGCAACGACCAGATCGCCAGCGACCTGCGGTTGTGGTGTCGTGACGCCTGTGACGGGTTGGTCGCCTCGATCGGGGCGTTGCAGGCCGCGTTCGTGGACCAGGCCGAGGGCCACCTGGGGTGGCTCGCCCCGGGCTACACCCACCTGCAGCGCGGACAACCGGTCCTGCTCAGCCACCACCTGCTCGCCTACGTGTGGATGCTCGACCGCGACGCCGGGCGGTTCCGTGACGCCCGCGCCCGGCTCAACGAGTCCACCCTCGCCTCGGGCGCCATGGCGGGCCAGACGCTCGGACTCGATCCGCAGGCCTACGCCGACGACCTCGGCTTCGATCGGGTGGCACCGAACTCGATGGACGCCGTCGCCTCCCGCGACTTCGCGCTCGAGGTGCTGTCGGCCTGCGCGATCCTGGCGGTCACCCTCTCGCGCCTGGGGGAGGAGATCGTGCTGTGGGCCACCGCGGAGTTCGGCTTCGCGAAGGTCGGTGACGCGTTCTCGACCGGCAGCTCGATCATGCCCCAGAAGCGCAACCCGGACGTCGCGGAACTCGTCCGCGGCAAGGCGGGACGGGTCATCGGCGACCTGGTCGCGCTGTTGACGACCATGAAGGCGCTGCCACTGACCTACGACCGGGACCTGCAGGAGGACAAGGAGCCGGTGTTCGACGCCGTGCACACCCTCGAGCTCGTCCTGCCGGCGATCACCGGCACGGTGGCGAGCCTCACCTTCGACCGGGACCGTCTGGCGGCCGCCAGCGTCGGCGGGTTCGCGCTGGCCACGGACCTGGCGGAGGAACTGGTCACCCGCGGCGTGCCGTTCCGTGACGCCCACGAGATCGTCGGCGAGGTCGTCAAGCTCGCCGAGGAGCGTGGCGTGGACCTCGACGGCCTCGACCCGGCCGAGCTGGCGTCGGTGCATCCGGCCCTGGACGCCGAGGTGGCCGCCCGGTTCGACCCGCAGCAGGCCATCGACCGTCGGGACGGGGTGAACGGGACCGCGACGCGCTCGGTGCGAGCGCAGCTGGC
>PWLR01000017.1 GCA_003558435.1 Nitriliruptoraceae bacterium
AGGTCGGGATCGGGGGGAACGCCACGGGCGCGTCCTCGTGGTGCAGCGTGTCACCGGCGCGCAGGTCGAGCGCGTTGACCAGCCCGATCACATCCCCCGGAAACGCCTCGTCCACGGTCTCGCGGTCCCGGCCGAACACCGCGTGGGCGTACTTGGCCACGGTCTTGCGGCCGGTGCGGGCGTTGACCAGGGTCGCACCCCGCTCGAAGCGCCCCGAGCACACCCGGATGAACGCCAGGCGGTCGCGGTGGCGTAGGTCGAGGTTCGCCTGGACCTTGAACACCAGTCCGCTGAACGGCGCGTCGACCTCGCGTGGCACGTCCGAGGCATCCAGTCTCGCCGTGGGCGGGGGAGCCAGCTCGACGACGGCGTCGAGCAGCAACCGGACCCCGAAGTTGGACAGCGCCGAACCGAAGAAGACCGGGGTCGACAGTCCACCGAGGAACGACTCCACGTCGACGTCGGCGCCGATGGCGTCCAGCAGCTCGACCTCCTCGCGGACGACCTCGGGCATGTCGTCGACGCTGCCGCTGTCCTCCTGGGCCATCCGCGCCCCACCCGGGGTGTTGGCCTGGAACCTGAAGGTCCGGCGGGTCCGTCGGTCGACCACGCCCTGGAACCTCCCCTCGGGCTTGATCGGCCAGGTCACGGGCTGCCCGGTCAGACCGAGCTTGAGCTCCAGGTCGTCGAGGATCTCCAGCGGCTCGGGCGTCGGACGGTCCATCTTGTTCACGAACGTGATGATCGGGGTGCCGCGGGCCCGGCAGACGGCGTAGAGCTTCTCGGTCTGCGGTTCGACCCCGCGCGCCGCGTCGATCACCATCACCGCGGCATCGACGCCCGAGAGCACCCGGTAGGTGTCCTCGGAGAAGTCGCGGTGACCCGGGGTGTCGAGCAGGTTCAGCACGGTGCCGTCGTGCTCGAAGCGCGCGACGGCGGAGGTGACCGAGATGCCGCGCTTCTGCTCCAGTTCCAACCAGTCGGAGGTGGTCGCGCGGTCGGCCTTGCGGCTCTGCACGGCTCCCGCCTGCTGGATCGCGCCGGAGTACAGCAGGAACTTCTCGGTCAGCGTCGTCTTGCCGGCGTCCGGGTGCGAGATGATCGCGAACGTCCGACGGCGTGCGGCCTCCGAGGTCACGACGGACACGGCAGGACTCCTCAGAGGCAGACGGGGATGCAGACGGCGCCATGGGCGCGAGAGCGTCGAGCGGGCGGCTGCCACAGGATGCGGCGTGGCGGTCCGGGTGCGCCTCGACGTGACGACGCCGCCCGATGGGCGGCCCGACCACGGTACCGCAGCACTCGCCTCGAGGTCACCTCGCCCCGGGCGATCTACCCGTGACCGCCCGTCCCGAGCCCGAACACCAGCACGGCGCTCGCCAGCAGCCACACGTAGACGGAGAAGATCCGGAACCGAGCCGCCTCCAGCAGCCGGAGCACCAACCACAGGGCGGCGGTGCCGACCGCCGCCGCGACCACGAACCCCACCGCCATCGCCCCCCAGCTGATGGTGCCGAGCCCCTGCCCGAGCATGACCTGGAGCAGCTGGACCCCGGTCGCGGCCAGGATCGTGGGGATCGCGATGTAGAACGAGTACCGGGCGGCGAGGGTCCGCTGGGTCCCGAGCAGCAGGGCCGCGAAGATCGTCGTGCCGCTGCGCGAGAGTCCCGGCATGAGCGCGGCCGCCTGCGCCCCACCGATCACCACGGCGGTCAGCACGGTCATGCGGGTCGTGTCCCGCCACCCGAACACCAGCCGGTCACCGCTCCTGTCCGGGGTCATCGCATCGGTCCACCACAGCATCGCTCCCGTGGCGACCAGGGCGAGCGCGACGGCGGGCGGCGATCCGAAGCCCTCCGTCAACTGTTCCTGGAACGTCAGTCCCAGCCCTCCGGTGACCGCGACGCTCAGCACCATCAGCGACACCAGGCGTGTCGAGGTGGACGCCCCCAACCCTTCCGCTCGGAGTTGCCCGCTGCCGACCTCCTGGCGCACGCCCAGCCACAGTTCCTTCAGGCCGTCCCCCATGACGATCACCACCGAGACCAGCGTGCCGACGTGGACCACGAGGTCGAACAGGATCAGTTCCGGGCTGTCCGGCGGGGGTAGCTCGATACCCAACCGCTCGGCCATCAACGTCTGGGTCAGCACCAGATGGCTGGTGGAACTGACCGGCACGAACATGAAAACGCCCTGCACGATGCCGAGCACGAGAGCGACGAGCAGGGACACGAGCGACTCCGGGGCGCGGGTAGGACGCATGCGGAGGTCGTCGGACCACCGCCGAGAGGGCCCCACGATAGGGCAGCGGGAGGATCCGACCACCAGCGCCATCGGCGCATCCGTTCATGGCCCCGAGCCCGCACGCCACCGGGATCGTGCGCTAGCGTCCGGACCGGTGGCGATGGAGCCCGCCCTCGACCGCCGGTCGACACCCGACCCGCCCGGCTGATGGCTCCTACCCGATGACCAGGTCTCGCACCTGGGTCGCCGAGGTGGGAGCGGACCGGCCCCTCAGGCGTGAACCGTCCGGTCCGGGAGGACGGCACGCGTGACTTCGCTCCGACGTTGTCCCGACTGCGGCACGGTGAGCCGGGGCCCGCGTTGTTCCGGGTGTGACGCCACCTTGCGCGACCACCACGGGGTGCGTGGCCGATGGCCGACGATCGCCACGGCCCTGACGCGGGACCTGATCCGGATCAACCTCCGTGAACAGTGGGTCCTGCTCCGCTTCCTCGCGAAGTGGTTGGTGCTCGGTTCGGTCGTCGGCGTGCTGGCCGGCGCATCGTCGTCGGTCTTCCTCTACGGGCTGCAACTGGTCACCTCGGCGCGCATCGACACCCCCGGGCTGCTGTTCGGCCTCCCGCTCGGGGGCCTGGCCATCGGGTTGCTCTACCACCACGTCGGTGACCGGTCGGCGGCCGGCAACAACCTGATCCTCGACGAGATCCACGGGCTGGCCCCGGGGATGGAGGGCGAGGCCCAGGTCCGCTTCGTGCCGCGACGGTTGGCGCCGCTGGTACTGCTGGGGACCTGGGTCACCCACCTGTTCGGGGGCTCGGCGGGGCGGGAGGGCACCGCGATCCAGATGTCGGGATCGCTGACCGACGGGTTCTCGCGGATGGTCGGGCTCGGTCCGGCCGACCGTCGCCTGTTGCTCGTCGCCGCGGTGTCCGGCGGCTTCGCCGCGGTGTTCGGGGTACCGATGGCCGGGTTCGTCTTCGGCCTGGAGGTCCGCTCGATCGGGCGGGTCCGCTACGACGCGATCGTTCCGGCGCTGACGGCCGCGATCATCGGCCACCTCGTGTTCCAGTGGCTCGACCTCCCCCACGACGTCACCCCGGCCTACGAGCTGGCCCCGGTGGGGCTCGACGCGCTCCTGCTCGGCAAGGTCGCGCTCGCCGCGCTGCTGTTCGGGGTCGCCTCGATGGTGTTCTCGGAGCTCACCGACGGCTTCAAGCGTGCCTTCGCCGCGCTGCTCGCCTATCCACCGATGCGCCCCTTCGCCGGCGGCCTCCTGGTGGTCGGCCTGGCGCTGCTCGTCGGTGACGACGCCTACCTCGGTCTCTCCCTGCCCCTGATCGACGCCTCGCTCACGGGCACCGAGGTCGTCTGGTACGCGTTCGCGCTGAAGCTGCTGTTCACCTCGCTCACCCTCGGCGCCGGCTTCCAGGGCGGCGAGGTCACCCCGCTGTTCGTGATCGGCGCGACGCTCGGTGCCGCCCTGGCGGGGCCGCTGGGGGTACCGGTCGCGTTGTTGGCCTCGGTCGGGTTCGTCGCCGTGTTCGCGGCCGCGACCAACACCCCACTGGCCTGCACGATCATGGGCGTCGAGCTGTTCGGGATCGGCGCCTTTCCCTACCTCGCCGTCGGCTGCGTGGTGGCCTACGTGTTCTCCGCGCACCGAGGCATCTACGGGGCGCAGCGCATCGGTACCCCGAAGGCCCCGCTGGGCGGGGACGATCCGACGGGGACCGCGCTTCGGGACACCCCCAGGCGCCCGCCTCCGTGAGTTCGGCAGGCCCAACGGCTCACAGTTCGGGGCCGAACGGCCGGTTGCCGACCCAGCCAGCCCACCACGCACCTCCACCCTGGCGGTGGGTCGAGCCCACCTGCTCGTCACCCGGGTACGTGAGGGTGGGTTCTCGCCGGCGGGCGACGCTCGTCGTGTTCGAGCCCCACGGCCACGACGAGCGGACCAGCCATCTTGGAACGGTAGACACGACGATGCGACCCCACGGACTCGCCGGCGGGCCGACCGCGGAGATCGTGGTCCCCGCTGACCTGCGGTTCCTGGAGGTGGTCCGCAGCTCCGTTCACGCCGCCCTGGACGACAGCGGCTGCGACGCCGGCTGTGCCTCGGACCTCCAGCTGGCCTGCGACGAGCTCGCCGGGGTGCTCATCACCTCGGCCCGGACACCCAGCGCCTTGCAGGTGGCGATCACCGATGACGGCACCGATGCCTACGTGCGGATGATCGTGCCCGTCGCGGCGTCCGGCTTCCGGCCCCAGGTCCCCGATCTGACCCGGATGCTGCTCGATGCCACGGCGGACTCGTACGAGGTCCGCACCGACGGGCAGGACCTCGTGGGGGTGATCCAGCGCGAGATATCGAGCCAACCCGCATGACCGCTCGTGAAGCTCAGGCGACCGCCCGCGCCACCAGTTTCGCGGGGATCCGTTCCGCGCCGGTGATCAGGTGTGCCGCCAGGGCGTGGTGGCCGTCGACCACGTGCAACACCCCGTGATGGTGGAGCAGGTGGACGTGACGTGCACCGAGTGGACGCGTGGTGGAGCGTTCGGTCAGCCAGCGGACCCGCAGCGGATCGATCGGCAGGTCGCGGGTTCGCAGGTCGAGCCCGTAGCGCGGCACCTCGATGCGCAGACCGAGGCCGGTCATGGCCTCGGTGCCGATGTCCCAGAGCTCGTCGGGCACGACGGCGATCCTGCCCGGCAGGTAGGCCGGGAGGCGGTCTGGTAGCAACGATGGGAGCGGCGCGCGCATGAGTTCGACCTCGGCAACTGCGGTCGCCGACCTGATGATCGGCGGCGACACGCGATGGTACGCGCACACCCGGTTCGGACCCCAGAGACACGACGGGATGCGACGAGATGTCACGCGGTCGTGACCTGGCCGGAACACGAGCGTGGGATGCCCCGAACGCGTTCTCGACGCTCGCCACGGTACAAGCGGGCGCCCGGGAAGGACAGCAGGGCGATGGTGGCCGCGCAGAGGGCGAGCGCCGGGGTCGCCGACGCCGGGACGCATCGGGCGCCCTGCCCGCATCGGCGCGGCGTACCGTCGGGCACGGCCCACACCTCGCCGAACCTCCACCAGAGAGGCCACCATGCGCCGTCGTTTCCAACATCTCGACGTGTTCGCGGACACCCCGTTGCTGGGGAACCCTCTGGCGGTCGTGATCGACGCCGAGGGGATGACCACCGAGCAGATGCAACACCTCACGCGGTGGACCAACCTCTCCGAGACCGCCTTCCTGCTCCCGGCACGCTCCCCCGACGCCGACTACCGGGTCCGGATCTTCACCCTGGTGGGCGAGCTGCCCTTCGCCGGGCATCCGACCTTGGGATCCTGCCACGCGTGGCTGACCTCGGGCGGCACGCCCCGGGACCCCGCCCGGATCGTGCAGGAGTGCGGCACGGGCCTGGTCCCGATCCGCAAGCGCGGGGACCTGCTCGCGTTCGCCGCTCCCCCACTGATCCGGGGCGGCGAGGTCGACGAGGTGTTCGTGGAGGAGATCGCCGCGATCCTGGGCCTCGGACGCGAGGCCGTCGTCGATGCCCAGTGGGTCGACAACGGTCCGGGGTGGGTCGCGGTGCTGCTCGAGGACGCCGACGCGGTCCTGGCCGTGGACGCGGACCTGTCGAGATTCGACGGTGACCGCCCGCTCGACATCGGCCTGGTCGGGCTGTACCCGGCGGGTTCCGAGTGCGACATCGAGGTACGAGCACTGTTCCGCGATGGCCCGTCGACGATGCGGGAGGACCCCGTGACCGGCAGCCTGAACGCGTCGCTGGCCCAGTGGTTGCTCGGGTCCGGAAGACTCACGGCGCCGTACCTCGCCAGTCAGGGAACCCGGCTCGGGCGGGCGGGACGGCCTCGGATCGACCAGGACGAGGACGGCACCATCTGGGTCGGCGGGCGCAGCTTCACGTGCGTCGAGGGGCATCTGGAGCTCTGAGCCCGGGTCGCGACCGGCCGCCGTTGTGCACCTCGCCCAACCGGCGGCCGAAGCCTGGTGTCCCGGGACCAACGGTGATCGGGAGTCCGGGTGGGGAGCGAGACCATGAGCACCGGCTACGTGCCCTGGAACCATCCGGCGGAGCGAAACGAACGACCATGTCCCCGCGACGACGAGCTGGACCTGTCCTACGGGCAGTTCGCACCACGCGTCACGGCACGGTCGGGACAACTCGCCGAGCTGGGCGCGACCCGCGGTGACCCGCCCGGAGGCGTCCATGGGCGGTCTCCGCCGAACATCGAGGGCGTGGTGAGGGCCGTGGATGTCACCCACGCATGAGGGCACGGACGGGACGGAGGCACACCGGCCCGTCCGTGCCGGCGAG
>PWLR01000269.1 GCA_003558435.1 Nitriliruptoraceae bacterium
GGCTCCCGCCGATCGCGCACCGGCCGATGCGGTGCTGGTCGGCTCCGCGGGCGCCGATCCCGAGCCGGTGCGCGCGATCGGACCGTGGTCGTCACCACGCAACGCGGTCACCCGCCTGTTCACCCCGAGCGAGGGGCCACCCCCGGTCGCCGGCACCTGGAGCCTCGGCATCGTCATACTCGGCGCCTCCTCGGTGCTGCTCCTGCTGAGTCTGATCCCATGACGAAGATCCGCGCCCTCTGGCTGTTCCTGTCCCTGCTGGTGTTCTGGCAGTTGCTGTCGGCACGCATCGATCCGCTGTTCATCGCCCTCGGGATCGTGAGCGCCGCCGGGTCGACCTGGTTCGCGGTCCGGCTGCTGGAACCGGTGGTGGGCGACGCCGAGGAGACGCCGCGCATCCACCTGCTGTACCTGGTCCGGTTCCTGCTCTGGCTGCTGCTGCGGATCCCGCCCGCCGGCCTCGCGATCGCGCGCGTGGTCATCGACCCCCGGCGACCTCCACGCCCCGGGGTCGCCCGGTTCCGGACCGGACTGGCGAGTCCCGCGGCCCGGACCCTGCTCGCCAACGCGATCACGCTGGTACCCGGGACCATGACCCTCAACGTCGACGAGGACGAGTTCACCATCCACGTGTTCACCCCCGACGCCGCCGCTGACCTGGCCAACGCCGCGACCCAGCGGCGGATCGCCCTCGCCTTCCGGCAGACGCCCGACGAGCCCCCGACCATGATCTGGGACCCGGTCCACGACGAACTCCCGGAGGAGCCCTTGTGAGCACCTACCTCGTCGTCTCACTGATCATCGTCGCGCTGCTGATCGCGACCGGGCTCTACCGGGTGTGGGCCGGTCCGACCGTTTTCGACCGGATCGTCGCTGTCGCGCTGGTCTCGGTCAACGGCGTGGTCGTGCTGGTCCTGCTCGGCTTCGTCTTCGAGCAGCCCGTGCTGTTCCTCGACATCGCGCTCGGGTTCGCCCTGCTGGCGTTCCTGCTGCCCATCGCGCTCGGACGCTATTTCGAGGCGCGCGACGACGGCACCTCGAAGGACGGCGCGCCCTCGCCCCGGGCGAGAGCGCGTCCGCTCGGGGTCGTCCCGCACGGGTTGATCGCCGAACGCGGCCGACGTGCCGCCAGCCGTGGTGTCGCACGCTCCACACGGCCCGTGCCGCCCCCCGTCCCCGAGGAGGGAGCCGAGGCGTTCCCCGACATCCCCAGTGACCGCCAGCGGCTGGAGGACGAACGATGATCATCGTCGCCAACGTCCTCGTCGGCGCCGGGTTGTTCTTCCTGGTGGTCAGCGCGATCGCGCTGCTGATCATGCCGGACGTCTACACCCGTGCCCACGCCGTCGCGAAGTCGGAGACCCTCGCGCTGCTGCTGCTGTTCGGCGGCCTGTTCTTCCGGCCCGAGCTGACCCTGGACGCCTCCGGCCTCCTCGCACTGGTCCTGATCTTCTCGTTGATCGCCAACCCGACGGCCATCCACGCGCTGCTGCGTGCCGCGAGCCGATCCGGTGCGCTGCCCTGGACCGTGATCGACCAACGGCTCGCGGACGAGGAACTCCGAGGGGGGACCTCATGATCGTCCCGCTCGACCTCGTGCTGTTCCTGGTGCTGATCGTGACCGCGGTGCTCGCCCTGGCGGTCAAGGACCTGCTCGCCGCGACCGCGCTGCTGGCGGCCTACAGCCTGTTCGCGGCGCTGCTGTTCGCCGGGGTCCTGGCGGTCGACGTCGCGCTCGTCGAGGCGGCGCTCGGCGCCGGCCTGACCGGGGTGCTGTTCGTCATCGCGATCCTGGCCACGACCCGGCACTCGTCCCCGCGTCCCGATGCCCGCCGGCGGTGGGCCGTGCTGCCACTCATCGTCGCCTTCCTCGGCCTGATGCTGTTCGCCAGCACGGGGCTGCCGGACCGCGGCGACCCGGATGCCCCGGCGCAACGAGGTGTGAGCCAGACCTACCTCGCCGATTCGTACGCCGACACCGAGACCCCCAACGTGGTCACCTCGCTCCTGGCCGACTATCGCTCGATGGACACCCTCGGCGAGACCATGGTGATCGTCACGGCGGCGTTGGCCGCAGCGCTGGTGCTCATCCGACGGGTCGACGATCCCTCCGACCGGACCGACGACCCGCGGGACACCCCGGGAGGGGACGCCGACCTCGACCGCGACCTCGGCCCGGCCGACGAGGACGGGTACGGCGGGAGGGGGCCACGATGATCGGCGCCTACCCCTCCGTCGTGGTCCGCGTCGTCTGCGCGCTGCTGAGTCCGTTCATCCTGATGTTCGGGCTGTACGTGGTCGCGCACGGCCACTACGGCCCCGGCGGTGGCTTCGCGGGCGGCGTGTTCATCGCCGTCGGGGCGATCCTGCCGCGGCTCACTCTCCCCGAGGAGCTCGCCTACCGCCTGGTGCCCCCTGCGGCCGGCCCGCTCGCCGGTGGCGTCGGACTCCTGCTGTTCCTGCTCGTCGGCACGCTCCCGCTGCTGGTCGGGGGTTCCTTCCTCGACTACGGGGCGGTCGAGATCGCCGGTCTCGAGGCCTCGCGCGTGCGCTACCTCGGCATCCTGGTGGTCGAGGCCGCGGTCGGGCTCGCGGTGTTCGGGGCCATGGTGCTGATCGTCGACGTGCTGACGGGCAAGGACCGCCCATGATGGAGCTGCTGCTGGACCGCTACATCTACGTGCTGGTGCTCGTCCTGCTCGCCATCGGGCTCTACGGCGTGCTCGTGAAGGGCGACCTCGTCAAGAAGGTCATCGGTCTGACGATCTTCTCGACCGCCATCTACCTGTTCTTCATCGAGGGCAGCCTCCAGGAGGGCGGCACCGCACCGGTGCTGATGCCCGACCCGGAGAACCCGGGCGAGTTCCTCAACGACCCGCTGCTCTACGTCGATCCGCTCCCCCACCTGCTGATCCTGACCGCCATCGTGGTCGGGGTCGGGGTCGTCGGCGTGGCCCTGGCGCTGCTCGTCCGCCTGTACCGCACCCACGGGACCCTCGACGAGGCCGTGATCGCCGACCGGCTGGCCGGCAAGGCCCCGGACATCCCGGCCGCGGACGAGCGTCGCGACGCCTTCGATGTCGAAGACGCCGGGGACGGTGACGCGTGAGCCAGCTCCCGATGATGATGCTGCTGCCCCTGCTCTTCGGAGCGGTGATCGCCGTGCTGGCCGGGTTGTGGCGTTCCGCCGCCGCCCAGGTGGTCGCGGTCATCACCACCGCCAGCGCCCTGGTCGCCTCGGTGATCGGGCTCGTCACGGTCGTCGCCGACGGTCCGATCAGCTACGAGCTCGGCGGCTGGCCGCCACCGATCGGGATCGAGTACGTGCTCGACCCGCTGTCGGCCTACCTCGCGGTCATCATCGCCCTGATCGGCCTGTTGGTCACGATCTATCCCGTCGAGGCGGCCTTCGACCTGCGGCCCCGCAAGGGCGTGCCGCTCTACCCGCTGGTGCTGCTGCTGCTCACCGGGCTGATGGGGGTGGTGCTCAGCGGCGACCTGTTCCACCTGTTCGTGTTCCTGGAGATCTACGCGATCTCCACCTACGGGCTGGTGTCGCTGGGCGGCGACCGTGGGGTGTTCGCGGCGCTGCGCTACCTGCTGCTCGGCACGATCGGCTCGGGGCTGTACCTGCTCGGCGTCGGCTTCCTGTACTTCTCGACCGGCACCCTGAACATGGCCGACATGGCCACGCAGCTGCCGGCCATCGCCGACTCACCGACGGTGCTCGGCGCGATGGCGCTGATCGTGATCGGCCTGGCGCTGAAGATGGCGCTGTTCCCGCTGCACGTGTGGCTACCGGACGCGCACAGCTACTCGCCTCCGGGCGTGGCGGCCCTGCTCGCCGCGGTGCAGGTCAAGGCCGGCGCCTACGGTCTGATCCGGATCCTGTTCGACGTGTTCGGCCCGGCCTACACCGGCGAGGGCCTCCCCGTGTCGGTGGCCCTGACCTACTTCGGGCTGGCCGGCATCGTGGTCGGTTCGGTGCTCGCCATCCGCCAGACCGACATCAAGCGCATGCTCGCCTACTCGACGGTGGCGCAACTGGGCTACATCGGGGTCGGCATCGGTCTCGCCACCCCGCTGGCGCTGGTGGGCGCGTTGCTGCACGTGCTCAACCACGCCGTGATGAAGTCCGGCCTGTTCCTGGTGGCCGGAGGCATCATCCAGCGCACCGGCCTGAAATCCATCCCGCGGTTCTCCGGGCTGGGGATGCGCATGCCGCTGACCATGACCGGCTTCGCGATCATGGGCCTGTCCATGGCCGGCGTGCCCCCCACCGCCGGGTTCTTCTCCAAGTTCTACCTCGTGTGGGGGGCCATCGAGCTGGGCAACTGGCTGGTCGCGATCGTGGTGGTGTCCTCGAGCCTGCTGACGGTCGTGTACTTCCTGCGGCTGTTCGAGCGCATCTTCGTCGCCGAGCCCACCGAGGAGCTCGTCGCGGACGCGACCGAGCCCTCCCCGCGGGTCGTTGGCACCGTGGCGGTCCTGGCCGCCTCGGTGCTGGCCATCGGGCTGTTCAACGTGGTCATCGTCCGCGAGATCCTGATGCCGATCGCGGAGCGGATGCTCGGTTAGGTCGTCGACGCGTCCGGATCGTCGACGACCACCAGCACCTCGCCGGCCAGCACCTGCTGCCCGACGCCGACCCGTACCTCGCCGACGGTGCCGGCCACCGGCGCGGTGATCCGGTGCTCCATCTTCATGGCCTCCACGGTCACCAGCACGGCACCGGCCGCCACCGTGTCCCCGACGGTGACCGCGACGCTCACGACCGCGCCCGGCATGGGCGCCAGCGTGGCCCCGGCGGCCGCCTGTGCCGTGGCGACCGGGAAGCGCGGGAGCTCGACCAGCGTGCTCCGACCATCCGGCCCGGCCAGTTGCACGAGCCCACCCGGGGCCCGCGACACGGCCACAGCGCGGCGGTGGCCGTCGAGGGCGACGTCGAGGTGGTCCTCCGTGACCGCATACAGCGTGGCCGTCCACCCCGCCACGACCTCGCCCGGTGCATCCACGAACCCGGCGGGCACGCCCGTGAGGACCTGCACGGCCACGCGGCCGTCGCGCTCGGCCGTCAGCCGGACCGTGCGCTGTGGGACCGCGCCGCCGGGTTCGGCCGCGGCCTCGGCCCCGGCCTCGGCACCCAGCGGGTCGTAGGCGAACTGGACCGTGAAGCTGGCCGCGTTCACGAACCCGAGCGGCAGGGATCCGAGCACGGGCCGGGCGGCGAGGTGCCGGTACGCCGCGTGGATCGCGGCCAGCGCCGCGGCCACGTCGAGAGCGTCCGGGGCGGGGTCTCCGCGGTCGGGGTCGGGACGGGCCACCCCGTCCGGGAACCGTTCGGCCAGGAAGCCGGTGGTGGTGTCCCCGGCCAGGAACGCCGGGTCGCGCAGGACGTCGACCAGCAGCTGGTGGTTGGTGGTGACCCCGAGCAGGGCGGTGGTGTCGAGCGCCCCGCTCAGCCGGGCAGCGGCCTCGCTGCGGGTGGGTGCCCACGCGATGGCCTTGGCCAGCATCGGATCGTAGTACGGGGTGACCTCGTCACCGGCGCGGACCCCGCAGTCCCAGCGGATCCCGTCGCCCGTCGACGGGGCGAAGGCGTGCAGGCGACCCGTGGCGGGCAGGTACCCGGTCGTGGGATCCTCGGCGTAGAGCCGCACCTCGATCGCGTGCCCGGTCCGCACGATGTCGGGCTGCGCGAAGGGCAACGGCGCCCCACCCGCGACGAGCAGCTGCAGACGCACCAGGTCGAGGCGATCGAGGCTGCCGGTCGCAGCATCCCGGATCCGGACCACCTCCTCGGTGACCGGGTGCTCGACCTGCAGACGGGTGTTGACCTCCAGGAACGCGAAGGTGCGCCTGGGGTCGATGTCCTCGCCGGACCGGCGCCGTGCCAACAGCGCCTCGTCGGCGACGAACTCGACGGTGCCGGCACCCTGGTAGCCGAGCGGACGGACCGCATCCAACGCGGCCCCGTGCAGCGCGTCGCGCACGGCGGCGTCCAGACCCGGGGACGGGGTCTCCTCGACCACCTTCTGGTGACGGCGCTGGATCGAGCACTCACGCTCGAACAGGTGGACCAACCCGCCGTGGTCGTCGCCGAACACCTGGACCTCGACGTGGCGGGGGCGGGCGACGAACCGTTCGAGGAACACCCGGTCATCGCCGAACGCCCCGGCGGCTTCGCGCCGGGCCGCGGCCAACGCCCCCGGCAGCGCGTCGGCGTCCTCGACCACCCGCATGCCCTTGCCGCCGCCTCCGGCCGCGGCCTTGACGATCAGCGGGAAGCCGACCTCGGCGGCGAGCGATCGCAGCGTGGCGTCGTCGGCGTCGGGCGGTGGGGTGACACCCGGCAGCAGCGGCACCCCGGCGGCGGTGACGCGGCGCTTGGCCTCCAGCTTGTCGCCCATCGCCGCGATCGATGCGGGGCTCGGGCCCACCCAGATCAGGCCGGCGTCGATGACGGCCTGCGCGAACCCGGCGTGTTCGGCCAGGAACCCGAAGCCGGGATGGAGCGCATCGGCTCCGGTGCGCACGGCGGCGTCCAGGAGCAGATCGCTGCGCAGGTAGGTGTCGGCCGGCGCCGTCCCGGGCAGGTGCACGGCCTGGTCGGCGGCGCGGACGTGCCACGCATCGGCGTCCGCGTCGCTGTGGACGGCGACCACGCCGATCCCCATCGACCGACAGGTTCGGGCGATGCGGACCGCGATCTCGCCGCGGTTGGCGATCAGGACGCGGCGGGGCAGTCGGCCCGCCGGGAGCGATCCCGGGGCGCGTTCGCCGGCGGTCGTCGCGGCGTCATCGGTGGCGGTCACGTCCGTCTCGTTTCCGTCACGGCTGCTCACATCCGGAACACGCCGTAGCCCGTGGCGCCACGGACCTCGGCGGTGTGGGTGGCGGACAGGGCCATCCCGAGCACGTGGCGGGTGTCGCGCGGGTCGATGATCCCGTCGTCCCACCCCTGGCCGGTGGCGTAGAAGGCGTTGGACTCGGTCTCGATCTGGGTCTCGACCATGGCCCGGATGGCCGCGTCCTGTTCGTCGTCGTAGTCCTCGCCGCGGTTCTCGGCAGCCGAACGGGCCACGATCGAGAGCACACCGGCCAGCTGTTGGGGCCCCATCACCGCGATGTGGTGGTTGGGCCAGGTGAACAGCAGCCGGGGGTCGTAGGCGCGACCGCACATGCCGTAGTTGCCGGCCCCGTAGGACGCGCCCATCATCAGCGTCAGGTGCGGGACCTCGGAGTTGGTGACCGCGTTGATGAGCTTGGCACCGTCCTTGATGATGCCGCCCTGTTCGTAGGCGGTGCCCACCATGAACCCGGTGATGTTCTGGCAGAACACCAACGGCACCTCGCGGCGGTTGGCGAGCTGGATGAACTGGGCACCCTTCTCGGCCTCCGGGCTGAACAGCACCCCGTTGTTGGCGAGGATGCCGACCGGGAAGCCGTGGATCGAGCCCCACCCGGTGACGAGGTTGGGGCCGTAGCCGGCCTTGAACTCCTCGAACCGGCTGCCGTCGAGCACGCGGGCGAGGACCTCGTGGCTGTCGAACGGGTCGCGCGGGTCGGCGCTGGCGATGCCGAGCAGGTCCTCCGCGTCGTACCGCGGCGGGTCGGCGGGTCGGGTGGGTCCGGGACCGAGCTTGCGCCAGCCGAGGTTGGCCACCAACTGGCGGACGATGCGGATGCCGTCGAGCTCGTCCTCGGCGAGGTGATCGCCCAGGCCGGAGACGGTGGCGTGCATCTGGGCGCCACCGAGCTCCTCCTCGTCGGCGTCCTCGCCGGTCGCCATCTTCACCAGCGGCGGGCCGCCCAGGAACACCTTGGACCGGTCGCGGATCAGCACCGTGTGATCACTCATCCCCGGCACGTAGGCGCCTCCCGCGGTCGAGGAGCCGAACACCAGGCTGATGGTCGGGATGCCCGCCTTCGACAGCGCCGTCAGCTCGTGGAAGGTCCGTCCGCCGCGGACGAAGATGTCCTTCTGGGTGGTGAGGTCGGCGCCGGCGGACTCGGTCAGGTTTATCACCGGCAGCCGGTTCTCGCGGGCGATCTGCAGGCCGCGCAGCGCCTTGGTCACGCTGAAGGGGTTGGACGCGCCACCCTTGATCGTCGGATCGGCACCGCCGATGAAGCATTCCACCCCCGAGACGACCCCGATGCCCTGCACGGTGGAGCCGCCGACGTGGAAGTCGCTGCCCCAGCCGATCAGCGGTTGCAACTCGAGGAAGGGACTGCCCGGGTCGAGCAGCAACGCGATGCGCTCCCGGATCGTGAGCTTGTCGCGGGAGCGGTGACGCGCGAGCTTCGCGGGTCCGCCCCCCGCCCGGGCGGTCGCGAGCTGCTCGTCGACCTGGGCCAACAGCTCGAGGTTGCGCTCCCGGTTGCGCACGAACAGCGCATCGGCCGGATCGATCCGCGTGCCGAGCACGTCGTGGTCGGCGAGGCCCGCCGGGCCGTGCGGTCCCTCGCGCTCCACCGCGCCTCCGTTCCGTGGTCCGTGGTCCGTGGGCCCGGTCACGGGCTGGCGAGCTCGTCCTCGCCGACCGGGCAGCGGAACGATAGCGCAGGGAACGTTCCACCCGGCTCAGCGGACCCTGCCCGTGGGGAGCTCCCCGCAGCGGAGCGACGGCGGCAGACGTGCACGCCGTCCTCGCGGACGAACACCAGCCACGGCGTGCTGCTCCTGGGTCGGGACCTGACGCGATCTCTCCAGCCCCCGGCCCGGCGTCTGGTGATGGTCACGGCGCGCAGGACCGACCACCGTCGGGGGTCGCGCTACCGCAGACTGTCCACGGCCGAGCCGTCCCCGTACTGGCTCTTCGACAGGACCGTGAGCCCGCCGTTGGCCTCGAAGAGCACCGCCTGCACGCTCTCCAGGGATCCCATGCCCTGCTGGCGCGCCGCGGTGTAGAGGTCGTCCTCGAGTAGGTGGTGGCGGGCCATCGCCTCGGGGATGGGCTCGCCCTCGTAGAACACCAGGGTCGGCCACACCGCGACCGCTCGGCGTAGCCGCCGGGTGCGTCCCCAGATCTGGGCGACCAGCATCTGCAACAGCACCAGGGCCCCGAACGCGGCGATCACCTCGACGAGGGCGACCTCGCGCGCCGTGATGACGCGCCCGAAGGCCGACCCGATCGTCACGGTGATCACCAGGTCCATCGCCGACATCTGCGCCAGGGTCCGCTGCCCCGAGAGGCGGAGCAGCACCAGCAAGGTGACGTACCCGGCGATCGCGATGAACAGGGCCCGGAGCACCGGCTCATGGCCGTTCCAGAGGTAGGTGATGTCCGGATCGATGAACACGTCCATACTGCTGCTCCTCGCGCGTCGGGCGGCCATCGAGCTGGGCGGTGGAGACGCCCGACGACCAGGTCCTCACCGTGCCGTCGGGCGTCCTGGTCCGCTGTCGTGATGCCCGACCGGACGGGCATCCGGGTCACCAGGCAGGCCGCCCGACCGCGCGGCGAGGCGGACATGCGCCGACCCCGGGCCGGTGGCCAGAGGGTGGTGCCGGGACATGTCGTAGCCGTCGCGTACTGTTCGAGCCGACGTTCGACGGACCCCCTTGCCCACCCCGCTCCGACCCCTCGCCGCGAACCACCGGGGCGCGAACCACCGAGGAGCGTCGATGAGCCTCGAGGAGCCTGCGTGACCGAGTACAGCGCGAAGAACATCAGCGTCCTCAAGGGCCTCGAGGGCGTGCGCAAGCGACCCGCCATGTACATCGGGTCGACCGACGCCCGTGGCCTGCACCACCTCGTCTGGGAGGTCGTCGACAACGCCGTCGACGAGCACCTCGCCGGGCATGCCAACAGGATCACGGTGCGCCTGCTGGCCGACGGCGGCGTCGAGGTGACCGACGACGGCCGGGGCATCCCGATCGACATGCACCCGACCGAGAAGGTCCCGGCGGTCGAGTTGGCGCTCACCGCCCTGCACGCCGGCGGCAAGTTCGATCAGCAGACCTACGCGGTGTCCGGCGGCCTGCACGGGGTCGGCGTGTCGGTGGTCAACGCCCTCTCCTCGCGCACCGAGGTCGAGGTGATGCGCGGCGGGGCCCGTCACACGATCGCGTTCGAGCGCGGCCCGAAGGTCGAAGACCTGAAGAAGCAGCGCGGCAAGGTCAAGGGTTCCGGCACCCTGGTCCGCTTCTGGCCCGACACGGAGGTGTTCGAGACCACCGACATCGACCACGACACCGTCGCCCAGCGCCTGCGCGAGACCGCACTGCTCAACGCCGGGTTGGTCATGGTGCTCATCGACGACCGCGACGGCCGGTCCCAGACGCTGACCTTCAAGCACGGGCTGCGCGACTTCGTCGGCGAGTTGCTGCACGGCAAGGACCCGCTGGTCCCGGCCATCGAGGTCCACGACGAACGACAGTGGGAGGGCCTTCCGGTCGCCATCGACGCGGCCTTCACCTGGTCGGACGGCTTCCACGACAGCCGGCTGCGGAGCTACGTCAACATCGTGCGCACCGCCGACGGCGGTACCCACGAGGAGGGCTTCCGCCGCGCGCTGACCACCACGCTCAACAAGTTCGGCCGCGACACCGGTGCACTGCTCAAGAAGGACCCCAACCTGACCGGTGACGACATCCGCGAAGGTCTGGTCGCGGTCATCTCCGTGAAACTGCCCGACCCGCAGTTCGAGGGCCAGACCAAAGGACGCCTCGGATCGACCGTGGCGCGCACCTACGTGGAACTGGTGCTGGCCGAGGAGTTCGCGACCTGGCTCGTGAAGAACAAGGCCAAGGGGCGCCAGATCGTCAAACGTGCCAGCGTCGCCGCCAAAGCCCGCCAGGCCGCGAAGGCCGCCCGCGAACTCACCCGCCGCAAGGGCCTGCTCGACAGCAACTCGGCCGGGCTGCCGGGCAAGCTCGCCGACTGCACCTCCCGCGACCCCTCCGAGACCGAGTTGTACGTGGTCGAGGGCGATTCGGCGGGCGGCTCGTCGAAGGCCGCGCGCGACCGCCACACCCAGGCCATCCTGCCACTGCGGGGCAAGGTCCTCAACGTCGAGAAGTCGCAGTTGACCAAGGTGCTGGAGAACGCCGAGATCCAGGCCCTGGTCAAGGCGATCGGGACCGGTGTCGGCGAGGGCTACGACCACGACCGTCTCCGCTACGACAAGATCGTGCTGATGGCCGACGCCGACGTCGACGGCGGGCACATCACCACCCTGCTGCTGACCTTCTTCTACCGCCTGTGCCCGACGTTGATCGAGAAGGGCCACCTCTACCTCGCCCAACCACCGCTGTACCAGTTGCGCAAGGGCGCGAAGGTCGCCTACGCCATGAGCGACCCGGAACGCGAGAAGCTGCTGCGCACGGAGTTCAAGCGCAACAGCAACGTCGAGGTGCAGCGCTTCAAGGGGCTCGGCGAGATGGACGCAGAACAGCTGTGGGCGACCACCATGGACCCGCAACGACGCACGCTGTTGCGCGTCAACATCGAGGATGCCGCCCGTACCGATGAGCTGTTCGTGCTGTTGATGGGTAACCAGACCGATCCACGCCGTGAGTGGATCGTGTCGAACGCGAAGTTCGCCGAGAAGTTGGACGTCTGATGGCCTCGACCAAGAACGCACCCGGCGCCCGGCAGGAGGCGCTCACCACCGGCGAGATCCGCGACGTCACCCTCGAGTCGCGCATGGAGCAGGCGTTCCTCGACTACTCGATGTCGGTGATCGTCGGCCGCGCCCTGCCCGACGTGCGCGACGGGCTCAAACCCGTGCAGCGCCGGATCCTGTTCTCGATGTTCGAGTCCGGGCTGCATCCCGACCGTCCCTACCGCAAGTGTGCCTCGGCGGTCGGTGAGGTCATGAAGACCTACCACCCGCACGGCGACAGCTCGATCTACGACGCGCTCGTGCGCATGGCCCAGGACTTCGCCACCCGCGAGCCACTCGTCGACGGTCACGGCAACTTCGGCTCGATCGACGGTGATCCCCCTGCGGCCATGCGTTACACCGAAGCGCGGCTCTCCCCGCTCGCCATGGAGCTGCTGGCCGGCATCGACGAGAACACCGTCGACGAGATCGAGAACTACGACGGGTACTCGACCGAGCCGGTCGTGCTCCCCGCACGCTTCCCCAACCTGCTCGTCAACGGCGCGACCGGTATCGCGGTCGGCATGGCCACCAGCATCCCGCCACACAACCTCGGCGAGGTGATCGACGCCTGCCTGCTGCTGGTACGCCGACCCGACGCCACGGTGGACGAGCTAATGAAGCACGTCCCCGCTCCCGACTTCCCCGGCGGCGCCCGGATCGTGCAGGGCGAGGGCATCATGAACGCCTACGTCGGCGGCCGCGGGGCGATCACCGTCGAGGCGGTGGCCTCCACCGAGGTGCGCACCGGCAACCTGCCACGCATCGTGGTGACCGAGATCCCCTACCAGGTCAACAAGGCGTCGCTACTGGAGCGGATCGCCGATCTGGTCGCCAACCGCAAGATCGAGTCGATCCGCGACCTGCGCGACGAATCCTCGCGCGACGGCATGCGCATCGTGATCGAACTCAAGCGGGGCGAGGACCCCGCCGCGGTGCTCGGCAAGCTGTTCACACTCACCGACCTGCGGACCAACTTCAACGTCAACCTGGTCGCACTGGTCGACGGTGCGCCGCGCACGCTCGGTCTGCGCGACGCGCTGGTGCACTACCTCGTCCACCAACGCGAGGTGCTGACCCGGCGCACCCAGCACCGGCTCGACAAGGCCCGGGCCCGGGCACACATCGTCGAGGGCTTGCTGCTCGCGCTCGACCACCTCGACGAGGTCATCGCCCTGATCCGCGCGAGCGAGTCCGCCTCGGCCGCCAAACAGGGGTTGATGGACCGCTTCGAGTTCAGCGAGGTCCAGGCCCAGGCCGTGCTCGACATGCAGCTGCGCCGTCTGGCAGCGCTCGAACGGGCCGCCCTCGAGGACGAGTACCAGGACCTCCAGCAGCGCATCGCCGGACTGGAGGAGATCCTCGGCGACCGGGCCGTGCTCGACCGCGTACTCACCGACGAACTGACCGAGATCAAGCGCGTGCACGCCACGCCGCGCCGCTCGCGCATCGTCGGCACGGGCATCGACACCGGTGCGGTCCTGGCCGGCGGCTCCCGAGCCGGCTTCGAAGCCCAGGACCTCACCGTGATGGTCACGCGCGGCGGCTATCTCAAGCCGTTGGCGCGTCGCCGCACCACGCCGACCCACAAGCACGGCCACGACCCGCTCGTCGCGGTGATCCGGGCCACCAGCGACGACCCGGTCCTGCTGGTCGAGCAGACCGGCACCGGCCACCGGGTGGGCCTCGGGGACCTGCCGGTCGCCAAGGCCAACCAACGCGGGACCCACGTGGGCGGGTTGCTCGGCGGAGGCCCCGAGGCGCCCCTCGCGGGTGCGGTCGTGATCGTCGACGACCCGGCGCTGTTCGTGGTCACCGTCAGCGCCGCCGGTCAGGTCAAGCGCACCGCGATGAGCGAGTTCGTCGAGGCACGCCAACGCTCGCTGCAGGCCGCGGGCGTCAAGGGCAACGACCGCATCGTCGGCGTCGTGATCGCTCGCGAGGACGACCACCTGCTGTTGGCCAGCGACGCCGGCCTCGTCACCCGCTTCCCGGTCACCGAGGTGCGACCCATGGGCCGTGGCGCCGCGGGAGTCGGAGGCATGAACCTCACACCGGGCGCCACGGTGGTGGCCGTCTCGGTGGTCCCGGACGGTTCGGACGACGGCGAGGTGCTCACCGTCGCGGCCGACGGCACGGCGAAGCGCTCCCCCCTCGAGGACTACCCGGTGAAGGGCCGGGGCGGCAAGGGCCTGGTGACCGGCACCGACGTGCTGAGTTGGTGCGGTGTCGCGGGCGACCTGCATCTCGGTGGCGAGACGCCGCTGGTCGTTCGCCCCATCGACCTGAGCGAGGCACGTCGGGCCGGTCGCGCCGACCCGGTCGTCGCCGACGACCAGGGCCCGATCACCTCCGTGGTCGTCGAACAGCAACCTTCAGTCCCGACGACTCCGGCCGTCGGGAACTCGGAGGGCTAGCTAGCCTGCGTCGTCGGGGACGGTGCGGGGACACCAGGCGACGCGGGGCGAGCGTGCACGTTGGCGATGGGGAGTTCGGGGCCCGTCTGGAACGGGCACGCCGTGGTGAGGCCACCGCCTGGTCCGAGCTCTACCACCAGTTCGCTCCCCTGGTCGTCGGATACCTGCGTGCCCAGCGGCTCCCCGACCCGGACGACGTCGCCGGCGAGGTCATGCTGGCCGTCGTGCGCGACCTGGACCGCTTCAGCGGTGACGCGGACGGTTTCCGGTCGTGGGTGCTGACCATCGCCCATCACCGCTTGTTGGACGCCCGGCGGCGTGCGGCTCGGCGCCCACCCACCCCGGGCGCGCACGAACGGTTGCACCCCCAGCACGCGAACGACGACCCGGAAGCCGAGACGATCGCCGCCATGGGCTTCGACGAACTCGCGTTCGCGTTGGCCCTTCTCACCGAGGACCAGCGCACCGTGTTGTTGCTGCGCGTCGTCGGTGACCTGCCGATCGCGGAGGTCGCGCGCATCACCGGCCGTCGACAAGGGGCGGTCAAGCAGCTCCAACGTCGAGCCGCCGCCGCCATGCGCCGGACGATCGACGCGCAGCGGCAGGAGGCCGCCCCGGTGGACCGGGCGACCGATCGGCGCGCAGGACGCACGGCCCGTGACGTGGCATGGCCCCCGGACGCTCAGTCATCGACATGGATCTCGTGATGGACGACCGGCGCATCGCGCGGCTGCACCACGAACTCGGCGATCTCGACCTCGCCGAGCGATTGATCCGTGCCCGTGGAGCGCTGGTCGTCGCTGTTCCCGAACCGGTGGCCCGGGCGCACCTGCGGGCCATCGAGGTCGCCACCGCCGAACCGTCCCGTCCGCCGGCCCCGACGTGGCCGCATCCCTGCCGCCCCGAGGTCGGTGGGTCACCGCCCGGCGGTGGGATCATGCAGCGAGCGGTTCGACTGGCCGCCGCAGCCACCGTCGTGGCCTTCGCCACGATCGGAGGGTTGGCCGCCGCCGGGTCACTCCCGGCGTCCGCCCAGAACCTCGTGGCCGACGCGGTCGCCCGGGTCGGCGTCGACCTCCCACGAGCCAGCCCTCCCGCCGGTCCGCCCACCGACCTCCCCGCCCGGACCGGCGAGGTGCCCTCGGAGCGCTCGGACCTGCCCGGCACCGAACGTCGCGACGACGACCCCGGCACCGAGCACCGGGAGCGGAACCCCGGCTCGGAGCGTCGTGGCGACAACCCGGCCGTGCAACCGCGGGAGCAGCACCCCGGTGCCGAACGCCGTGACGACAACCCCGGCGCCCAACAGCGGCGCCAGGCGCCCGACGTCGAGCCCCGGGAGCCCATAGCGGAGACCAGGTCGCACGACCAGGTCCGCGGCTCGAGTCGGGCTGGACCATCGCCGCCGCCTGACGATCGGCCAGCCCCGGGCCAGGACGCTCCGCGGCACACCGACCGACCGGCGACCTCCGAACCACAGCCGGCGGCCCCCCGCCCGGCATCCCCTGTCACCACGAGCCCCCCGGCGACCTCGCAGGGACAACTCCCCGGTACCGGGGACCCACCCGGAGCATCGAGCGCCACCACCCTGCCGGACCAACCGCCCCGGCGCAGCGAGCGGCCAGCGCCGCGTTCCGGGGGCCCGGACGACGAGCCGGCCCCCAACGACTAGCGCCGGCGCCGCTCGCCCTATCCTGCCGGCCCCGTGGGAGCAGCCGTGGGCCGGGCGGATGATGCGCAGCACCGCACGCTCGAGCCCCGGTCCTGTTCGCCACCCACTCACCACGGAGGCCCCGGTGCCCACCACGCCGTCACCACCCCCGGTGCCCACCACGCCGTCATCACCCCCGGTGCCCACCACGCCGTCACCACCCCCGGTGCCCGGTATCCGTCCGGTGGTGGACAGCGACGCGCCGTCGCTGATCGAGCTGGTCGGGTCGGCGTACGCCGAGTACCCCGGTTGTGTCATGGACCTGCCGGGCATCGACGAGGACCTGACCACCCCGGCGAGCGCGGCGGCCGCCCGCGGGGGACGCTGGTGGGTGGTCGAGTCGCGCGAGCGCATCATCGCCTCCATCGGCGCGGGCGCCGTGCGCGACGACGGTCACCTCGAGCTCAAGCGGCTCTACCTCGATCAGGCGGCCCGCGGCCGTGGCATCGCCAGCGCCCTGATCCAACGGGTGGAGGCCCACGCCGCCGGCCTGGGGGCGATCGCCGTGGACCTGTGGAGCGATACCCGGTTCCGCGATGCCCACCACCGCTACCAGCAACTCGGCTACGCGGACACGGGCGAACACCGGCAACTCCACGACCCGTCGAACACCACCGAGTTCCGGTTCGTCAAGCCCTTGAGCCCGCTCGCCGCCCGACACCAGGTCACCTGGAACGGCCCCGACGGCCTCGACCGCTGTGCGTTGACCTCGTTGCCGGGCGGCACGCTGTTGCGCGGCGAGGTCGCCGATACCCACTACGAGGTCGAGCTCGACGACCACTGGCGAACCCGACGGGCCGAGGTGCGAACGGGCGCCGAGGTGCGAACGGGCGTGACCGGCCTCCGGTTGAGCTCGGACGGCGCCGGGCGCTGGTGGCGTGATGGACGACCGGCCGAGTGGCTCGGCGGCTGCCTCGACGTCGACCTCGATCTGACCCCGGCCACCAACCTGCTGCCGATCCGCCGCCTGTGCCCACCGGTCGGCGGGGTCGTCGACGTCACCGCGGCATGGGTCCGGTCGGCCGCGGCCACGATCGAACCGGTGGACCAGCGCTATGAACGCACGGGTGCCACGACCTGGCGTTACGCCTCCGGAGGGTTCGAGGCCACCATCGAGGTCGACGACGACGGTCTGCCCGTCGCCTACGTCTCCGCGAGCGGTGACCAGCTGTGGACGCGCGCAGGCTGACGGGGAGTTCGGCCCGCGCGCGTCCGGGTACTCAGGTCAGCTTGGTGCCGGCGGAGCGCAGCTCCGTGCAGGCCTGCACGACGCGCGCCGCCATCGACTCCTCGGCGGTCTGGCTGTAGGAACGCGGGTCGTAGAACTTCTTGTTGCCGACCTCGTCGTCGATCTTCAGCACGGCGTCGTAGTTCTTGAACATGTGGTCGGCGACGGCGCGGGTGAACGCGTACTGGGTGTCGGTGTCGATGTTCATCTTCACCGTGCCGTAGTCGAGCGCCTCGTGGATGTCCTCCATCGAGGATCCCGAGCCGCCGTGGAAGACCAGGTCGAAGGGCTTGTCCTTACCGACCTTCTCGCCGACGGTGTCCTGGAGTTCCTTCAGCACCGACGGGCGCAGCTTCACGTGGCCGGGCTTGTAGGCACCGTGCACGTTGCCGAAGGTGGCGGCCAACAGGTAACGGCCCCGCTCGCCGGTGCCGAGCTTCTCGGCGGTCGCGAGCGCATCCTCCGGGGTGGAGTACAGCTTCTCGTTGATCTCCCCGACGACGCCGTCCTCCTCGCCACCGACGACCCCGATCTCGACCTCCAACACCGTCTTGCCGGCGACGCACAGCTCGAGCAGCTCCTCGGCGATCGACAGGTTCTCCTCGACCTCGACCGCGGAGCCGTCCCACATGTGCGAGTTGAACAGCGGCGGCTCGCCGCGGGCCACACGATCCTTCGACATCTGCGCGAGCGGACGCATGAACCCGTCGAGCTTGTCCTTCGGGCAGTGATCGGTGTGCAGGGCGATGTTCACCGGGTACTTCTCCGCGATCACCCTGGCATAGGCGGCGAACCCGGCGGCGCCGGTCACCATGTCCTTGACGGTGAACCCGGACCACGCGGCCGCTCCGCCGGTCGAGACCTGGATGATCCCGTCACTCTCGGCCTCGGCGAACCCGCGCAGAGCCGCCAGCAGCGTCTGGGACGAGGTGACGTTGATGGCCGGGTAGGCGAACGCACCCTCCTTGGCGCGGTCGAGCATGTCGTCGTAGACCTCGGGACTCGCGATGGGCATCGGGGTGCTCCTCGTTGTCGTTTGCCTGGTCGGTACTACCTGCGTGTCTAGCGTGCTTGGTCGTGCGCGATGGTGGACGGCGGAACGTTTCCCACACCGTAGGTCGGAACGGCCTCAGGCGAGACCGACCACCTCGGCGAGCTCGTCCGCGACCGCCGAGGCCTCGGCCAGGAGCGCGTCGGTCCGTGCATCGAGATCGTCGTCCGCGCCCAGGTCGGTGCGCAGGTCGATGTAGATCTTGCATTTGGGCTCGGTGCCGGAGGGGCGGATCATGGCGCGTCCGTCGGTCAGCTCCATCGTGACCAACTCGTGCACCCCGAGCCACGGTGGACGCTCCTCGGAACCGGTCCTGAAGTCGGTGCTGGAGGTCACCGCACGACCCGCCAAGGACGCCGGCGCACCGCGGTCGAGACTGGCCATGGCGGCAGCGATCTCCGCCCGCCCGGCGGCACCGGGCCGGGTGATCGCCAGCTGATGGCTGACCCACAGGCCGTGGGTCCGGCAGAGCTCGTCCCAACGATCGAGCACCGATCGGCCGGTCGCCGCCAGCGCTCGTGCGAGATCGGCGAACGCCACCGCGCCACCGATGCCGTCCTTGTCACGCACCACCGTGCCGACCGAGGAGCCGAGCGCCTCCTCGAAGCCGTAGACGAAGGTGTGCAAGGCGCTTCGTTCCAGATCGCGTCCCGCCGCCCAGATCCACTTGAACCCGGTCAGCGTGACCTCGGAGCGGGCCCCGTACCGCTCGGCGACCGCGTGCACCATCGGGGTCGAGACGATGCTGGAGACCACCAGCGGCCGATCGACCTCGGTACCGGCCAGCAGATGGTCGGCCAGGAGCACGCCGATCTGGTTGCCGGTCAGCGGACGGAAGCCGCCGTCGCGGTCGGGCACGGCGATCGCCAGCCGATCACCGTCGGGGTCGTTGGCGATCACCAGCTCGGCGCCGACCTCCGCGGCCAGCGCGAGCGAGGCGTCCATGGCCCCCGGCTCCTCCGGGTTGGGGAACGCGACGGTCGGGAAGTCGCCGTCCGGCTCGGCCTGGGAGGGCACCACGTGCACGTCGAGGTAGCCGCCGTCGGCCAGGGCCCGGACCACCAGCTCGCGCGCGACCCCGTGGAGCGGGGTGTACACGATGCGTAGATCGGGGCCGGTGACCGGCGGACGGGCGGCGACGAGGTCGGCCAGGAACCGGTCCACCAGCTCGCCGCCGACCGGGGTGATCAGCTTCGTGTCGAGCACGTCCAACCGCGGGACCTCGGCCGCGGGCCCGACCGCATCGATCGCGGCCGCGATCGCGTCGTCGACCGGCGGGACGATCTGGGCGGCGCCATCGACGTAGACCTTGTAACCGTTGTCGCGGGGCGGGTTGTGCGAGGCGGTGACCACGACCCCGGCCGCGGCGTTCAGGACCTTCTGGGTGTAGGGCACCAGCGGGGTCGGCTGCGGGGTCGGGAACCACTGCACCGGGATGCCCGCGCCGGCGAACACCCCGACCGTGTCCTGGGCGAACCGCAACGAATCGTGGCGGGCGTCGAACCCGACGATCACCCCGCGCGAGGTGACGTCCGGCACGCTCGCCAGGAGGTGATCGGCCAGGCCGCGGGTGGTGCGGATCACCGTGGCACGGTTCATCCGGTTGGGGCCGGGTCCGACCGCCCCGCGCAGTCCCGCCGTGCCGAACGCCAACGAGGCGCCCACATGGTCGGCCAACGCGACCGGATCGTCGGCCTCGAGCAACGCCTGCAGCTCGGCCCGGGTCTGCGGGTCCGGATCCCCGGCGATCCACGCGCGCGCCCGGTCACGGAGTCGGGCCTCGGTGCGGTCCGCCGCAGCGGTGAGATCGGTGTCGTCCATGTTCGCGACTGTAGTGCCCGGAACGGGTCCGGCGACCCCGGTGACCGGACACGTGGAGCTGAACGTCGGCCGTCGCGTCCTAGGTCGCCTCGGGCGTCGGGGCGTCCAGGACCGCCCGGGCCAGATGGTCGAGCAGACGTCGGTGGGCCTGCCGCGACAACCCCCGGGGCATCGCCTGGGCCCGCAACGTCGCGGAGTCGACCAACCCGTGGACCGCGAGCGCGATCGCCCGCGCATCCGCCTCACCGAGCTCCGGGCGCCGCCCCCGGATCGCCTCGGCCCATGCGGCCACGTAGCGGCGGTGGTTCCGGCTCGCGAGCGACCGGTAGTCGTCGGGGAGATGGCGCAGTTCGCGCACGAGCAGCACCAGCGCGGCCGGCTGCTCGAGCGCCAGATCGAGCTGGGCGTCCAGCAGCTCCTCCAGCGCCTGCGCGGGGTCGAGCGATCCGGCGTGTTCGACCGCCGGGCGCAGACGCATCCAGATGCGGTCGAGCACCGCCATCAGCAGCGCATCCTTGGACGCGAAGTGTCGGTAGAGCCCGGGCCCCGAGATACCGGCGGCCGCACCCAGGTCGTCGACCGACACCCCGTGGAACCCGTGCTCGTGGAACAACTGCTCGGCGGCGTCCAGTACCGCTTCGCGGCGCCGCCGACCGCGATCGGTCGTCGGCGCCGCGAGGTCGGGGGCCGCCTCGCTCACAGGCCGATGGCCTGGCCGAGCAGCGCCCGGTGGTGCTTGGGGTCGCCGAGCAGCAGCTTCGTCGACTTCGCTCGCTTGAAGTACAGGTGGGCGTCGTGCTCCCACGTGAACCCGATCCCGCCGAAGATCTGGATGCCGTGGCCGGTCGCCTGCTCGTAGATCTCCGAGCAGTAGGACTTCGCGAGCGGTGCGGCGATGGCCAGCTCCTCGCGCTCGCCGGCGGCCAGGATGCGCGCCGCGTGGTAGGCGGCCGACCGCGCGGACTCGGAGGCGACCAACATCTCGGCCAGGCGGTGCTTGATGGCCTGGAACGACCCGATGGACCGGCCGAACTGCACCCGATCCCGGGCGTAGGCGGTGGTGGTCCGGAGGGTCTCCTGGGTACCGCCGGCCTGTTCACAGGCGATCGCGACGACCCCGGCCTCGAGCGCCCGGTGCAGGGCCGCGACCGCGTCCGCTCCCGAGAGCCGGTCGGCGTCCTGCACGCGGACCCCGGAGTACACGATGCTCGCCATCGGGCGGGTGAGGTCGAGCACCTCGAGGTCCGTGCGTTCGACGCCGGCGGTGTCACCCGCGACCACGAACAGCTCGAGGCCGTCGGGGCCGTTGGCGGCCGTGACGAGGTGGGTGGCGGTGCGTCCGTCGACGACGAACCCGGCGGTGCCGTCGAGCACCCACGCGTCACCGTCACGCACGGCGCGGACGCCGGGATCGGCGGTCAGCCGACCGGCGGGGTCGAGATGCGCCAGCGCCAGACGGGTGGTGCCGGCGGCGACGCCCGGCAGGATCGCCCCCTTCTGCTCGTCGCTGCCCGCAGCGAGCACGGCTTCCGCGCCGAGCACGACCGAGGACAGCAGCGGCACCGGCGCCAGGCGCCGGCCGAGCTCCTCGAACACCAGCGACAGTTCGGTGAAGGTGGATCCGGCCCCTCCGTACTGCTCGGGGATGGTCAGGCCGGTCAGCCCGAGGTTGGCGAGCTCGGTCCACAGGACCTCGTCGAACCCGTCGTCGCCGAGCATGACCTCGCGGACACGCTCGCTGGTGGCCCGGTCCTTCAACACGTCACGGACCATGTCGACGAGCAACTTCTGCTCCTCGGTCAGGGCGAACGCGACGACGGGCGGTGCGGTGGTGACAGTCATCGGTGACGACTCCTCGATGTGGCGCGGCCGGGGACGCGACGGCGCGGGAACGGTTGCGTGGTGACGCCGGGTTCAGCTGCGCGGGACCTCGCGCCAGGGGATGTTCTTGTCGACACGGGGCTCGCCCGGCAGGCCGAGCACCCGCTCACCGAGGATGTTCTTCATGATCTCGCTGGTGCCCCCCTCGATCGAGTTGGCGCGCGAGCGCAGGAACGCCTTGTGGGCGGAGGTGCCGCGGTTGGAGGTCTGATCCGGGCGGGTGAACTCGTACCCGCCGGGATAGGTCATGCCCTCGGGCCCCATCAGGTCCATCGTGAAGCTCGTGATGGCCTTGTTGAGATCCGCCCAGTGCAGCTTGGCGGTGGAGCCCTCCGGCCCCGGCGTGCCCTGCTTGGCGGCCTCCTTGGCGCGCAGCGTCGTCAGACGCATGGCTTCGGCCTCGGCCCAGTACGACAGCAGCTGGTCGCGCTGGACCGGGTCGCCGTCCTGACCGTGGAGCTTCTCCCAGGCCTCGACCGCGAGGCTGATCGAGCCGGAGCCGCGCGGCGAGACACTGCCACCGATCGCGACGCGCTCGTTCATCAGGGTCGTCATCGCCACCGCCCAACCCTGCCCGACCTCGCCGACGCGCAGGTCATCGGGGATCGGGGTGTCGGTGAAGTAGACCTCGTTGAACTCCGCCTCACCGGTGATCTGGTAGAGCGGACGGACATCGACGCCGTCGGCCTCCATGTCCACGATGAAGTAGGTCAACCCGGCGTGCTTGGGCAGGTCCGGGTCGGTGCGGGTGACGAGCAGGCCCCACTTGGCGAGGTGGCCGAGGGTGGTCCACACCTTCTGACCGTTGACGATCCAGGTGTCACCCTCCTGCTTGGCGGAGGTCGCCAGAGCCGCGAGGTCCGAGCCGGCGCCGGGTTCGGAGAACAGCTGACACCAGATCTCCTCGCAGGCGAACATCGGGCGCAGGAAGCGCTGCTGGTGCTCGTCGGTGCCATGAGCCATGATCGTGCCGGCACCCATGCCGATCCCGAGCACGTTCAGGTACCGGTTGCGGGTGGAGCCGCCGGCCTCGTTGATGCGCCGGTCGACCTCGCCCTGCCACCTCGGGCTGACGCCGAGCCCACCGAAGCCCTCGGCGTGCTGGACCCAGGCCAGACCGTGATCGAACTGCGCGCCCCAGAACTCCCGCTCGGGGGTGTCCGCCGGCGGGTGCGAGGCGAACAAGGCCTCGATCTGTTCGTCGACCAGCTTGCGTTCGTCCGTCGCCACGAGGTTGCCTCCCTGATCGCGGGGCGCCGGACCTGCCGTCCGGGCGCCTGGTCGGACTCCCCCGACCGAAGTGAACGTTCACTAACAAGCCTAGCGCCCGCGACACGGGGCGCCACCTCCGAGCCCGTCCCCCGCGCCGTCCCCCGCCCCGCGCCGTCCCGTGAACGGAACCCGCATGGACACCGGACCGACCACCGGACCCACCACCGGACCCCCCGCCGGACCGCCGGCCGCGCCGGCATCCGAGCTCGTGCGGCTGCCGGGGCACACCGACGACGAGGTGGTGGTCCTCGACGGCGGGACCTCGACGGCGCTGCACCAGGCCGGCCACGCGCTCGACGACGCCATGTGGACCGCACGGCTGCTGGTCGACGACCCCGAGGCCCTCGTCGCGGTCCATGCCTCCTTCCTGGCCGCCGGCGCCCAGGTGGTGACCACCGCGAGCTACCAGCTGGCGGCCGAGTCCCTGGCCGCGAGCGGACGCGACCCCGCCGAGCTCGACGCGCTGCTCGCCCGGTCGGTCGAGCTCGCCCGGCAGGCGGTCGACCACCACCGCACGTCGCGCGGTGGCGCGCGCAGGCTGGTCGCGGCGTCGGTCGGCCCCTACGGCGCCGTCCTCGCCGACGGCTCCGAGTACCGCGGCGGCTACGGGCTCAGCGAGGAGGCGTTGGTGGCCTTCCACGCGCCGCGGGTGGCCGCGCTGGTCGCCGCCGGCGCGGACGTGCTCGCCTGTGAGACCTGTCCCTCGGCGATCGAACTGGCCGCCCTGGCGCGGGTACTCGCCGAGGTGTCCACGCCCGCCTACGTGTCGGTCACGCTCGGCGCCGACGGCACGACCACCGCCGAGGGCCAGCCGTTGATGGACGCGTTCGCTCCCCTGCTGGGACGTCCGAACGTCATCGGGGTCGGCGTCAACTGCTGCCCCCCGGAGCTGGTCGGGCCCGCCCTCGAGCTGCTGGCCGGTGCCGGGCTGCCGCTGGTCGTCAAGCCCAACATCGGTGAGCGCTACGACGCGACCACCAGACGCTGGCTGCCGGCCGACCCCGCCGCCCCTGGCGCGGACCGCCCACCGGCAACCGTCGAGGTCGGTGCGTGGATCGCCGCCGGGGCCCGGTTGATCGGGGGCTGTTGTGGGACCACGCCGGCCGATCTGGGATCGCTCAGTCGCGCGGTCGCGTCGTCGGCGGGCCCGTCGCGCCCGTCCCGGCGCCGACCCGCTCGACCCGGCGGCGGAGACGATGCAGCTGGACCCCCTGCATGACCAGATGCCCGGCATCGAGCAGCGGCACCACCGGACGCAGCCAACCGACCCGGGCGGCGGTCCGGGTCCGCACGCTCAGCCGGGTGCCGTCGCCGTCCGGGCTCAGGACGAACGACCACACCCAGGCGATCGGCCTGTCCGGCAGCACCAGCACCAGCGCCCGGGGTGGGTCCAGGTGCGCGACCACCAGGTGCACGGTGGGTGACATGGGCACGCGATCACCCAGCGCCAGGTCCTGCAGCTCGGGCACGATCCGCCGCGCCGAACCCCCGTCGAGGAAGTCGCCGGCCCCGATCCAACGTTCCAACCGGTCGATCGCGTACCACCCGCCGCGGCCGTAGCCCATCTGCACCAGCCACGGCCAGACCGCCCCGGGGGGCGCCGCGATCCGCACGGTGTGGGTGGACACCACCCCGGCGTCGGGCAGCAGTTCGTCTCCGGGCCATGCGGCCGTGACCTCCGAGGGCAACGAGCCCGCCCGACGCCCGGACCGGATCGCGACCACGACCGCCGCGAGCAGGCCGCCACCGATGGTCAACACCGTTCTGGTCGCCACCTCACCGCTCCTCGACGCCTCGGATCTCCGGGCGGCGCTCACGACCGCTCCACCCGGAGTCGAGCACCGAAGTATCCCCATGGATACCCCGCCGCTGCCACCCGCCCGCGACGTCGCCGCAGCCGAGGGGTGGGTCCGCGAGCACCTCCGGGCGTTCGTGGACGACGAGGTGGCCGGTTCACCCCGGTTCCGTGGGGGCCAACTCGCGGCGGACGCGGCGCTGGCCGCCCTGGACGTCACCGGCTACGCCGCACGGCGCAACGAGGTCTGGCCCGCGGCCCGGCGGGGGGCCACCGCGATCTCGCCCTACGTGCGTCACGGGCTGCTGTCACTGCCGCTGCTGTGGGGAGCGGTCGCCGCGGAGCCGGCCCGGGACCGGGACAAGTTCCGCGACGAGCTGCTGTGGCAGGAACACGGCCGGCACCTCTACGCCCGGGTGGGCAGCGACAACCGCGAGGGCCTGCGACGCACCCTGGTGGGCACCCCGGTGGGCACCACGGCGGCGCGCGAGGCCGAGATGGTCGAGGGTGCGGCCGGTGACGTGTGGGACCGGTCGATGGCGTGTCTGGACGTCACCGTCGACGAGCTCGTGACCGATGGCTACCTCGTCAACCAGGCGCGGATGTGGCTGGCCTCCCACTGGGCCGTGCGTGAGGGGCGTGACTGGCGTGACGGCGAGGACGTGTTCTACCGGCACCTGCTGGACGGCTCGCGGGCCGCGAACCGGGCCGGCTGGCAGTGGACCATCGGGACCGGGACCGGCAAGGCCTACGGGTTCTCGAGGTGGCAGGTCGAGAAGCGTGCGCCGGGGCTCTGCGACACCTGTGTGCACCGGGACGCCTGCCCGATCGAGGACTGGCCGGCCGACCCGCCGCTGTCGGCCACCGAGGAACATCCGCGGTTGCGGCGGGACGAGGACCCGGCGGTCACGGCGGGCCCCACCTCCCCGCAGGTGACCGGACGGGCGGAGCAGGTGTGGCTGACCGCGGAGTCGCTCGGTGACGACGATCCGGCCCTGGCGGCCCATCCCGGTCTGCCGGCGGTGTTCGTGTTCGATGCGCCGCTGCTGGCGCGGTTGCGGCTGTCGGGCAAGCGTCTGGTGTTCCTGGTCGAGACGCTCGCCGACCTGGCCGAACGCCGGGAGCTGCGCGTCGCGGTCGGCGATCCGGTGGAGGAACTCGCCGGCGTGCCGCTCGCGACGACGTTCGCTCCGGTACCGGGGTTCCGACGTCGTGCGGCGGCGCTGGAGATCGTCGCCCGGCATCCGTGGCCGTGGTTGGTGGCGCCGCACGGCGGATCGGTCGCGTCGTTCAGCGCCTGGCGCAAGGCCGCCCGGCGGACCCGGACCGGCTAGGTGCGTTCGTCGGGGGGTGTGGAGGGTGAACGTTCGCTGCCTGACGACGCGTCGGGGTCCCCGTCCGGCTCGATGTCTCGGGGCGCCCCGGTATCGCCGTCCACGGTGTCGGGCGGTGCGTCGCTGCCCGTCGGGGCGTGCCCATCGCGCTCGAGCCAGCGGTCATGGATCCGCGACAGCATGCGCAGGACGGGGGCGACCGGGGAGACCAGCACGATCACCAGTACCAGCGGTGAGAACGGCGGGACCCCGAACACCGCCCCGAGCGCGACCGCCAGCAGACCCGCGGTGGTGAGTGTGACCAGCCACGGGTGACGGAACGACCAGCGTAGGGCCGGTCCCGGACCGCCGAACCGGTCCCATCGCGCCGCCTGGCGGTCGCCGATGAACCGCAGCACCCGCTGGACGATGGCCACGACGCTCGCTTCCGTAACGGTTGGGTGGGCTCGGGGGAGATCGGTTGGGTGGGCTCGGGGGAGATCGGTTGGGTGGTGCCCGGTCACCACGGTACGAGCCGGGGTCGCGCCTGGCGAGCCGTTCGGGGGCCTGCGACAGGGGCCGTCGACACCCCGGGCGTACAGCGTTGTGCGGGGGCGATGAACGTGTTCGGCGATCGAGGTCTGTTCTGCGGCAGCGCTGGCCGCCTCGGCTGCGGGGTTCGTGCTGCTCCGCCGCGTTCAGCGGCCCGGGCGGAAGACCTCCGGCGGATACGCATGGCGGTAGGTGACGCTGATACGTGGACCGGCCGCCGCGACCTTGGGTACCGCGTGCTTGAAGGTGCGCTGGAACGACCCGCCCATCACCAGCAGGTCGCCATGACCGAGACGGAACCCCGGACCGGCGCCACCGGCGCTCGGGCGCGTCCTGAACGCGCGCGCCTGACCGAGCGAGACGATGGCGATCGTCGCTGTGGGCCGGTCCCGCGCGATCCGGTCACCGTGCCAGGCCACGGAGTCGCGCCCGTCCCGGTAGAGGTTGACCCCGACCCGGTCGAGCATCACGCCGTAGCGGGCCGAGAGCGCCTCGCCCACCTGCCGGAACACCTCGAGCTCCCCGGCGAACTCGTCGGTGCGCAGCTGCGCGGTCAACCGGGGCCGCAGCACCTCGTCACCGTGGATGCGCTCGGTGCCCTGCTCCCACTCGAGCGCGCGCATCAGGGCACCGAGCAGATCGTCGGCCCCCGCGAGCCATGACGGCAGGTGCTCGAGCCAGGCGTCGTGCGCCAGCTCGTGGCGGACCACCCCGTGGCACCGCGCATCGAACCCCGCGGCGTCGGCGGTGGCGAACAACGACGACTGCCAGGCACCGGTCTCCATCGGCGCATCGTATACGAACGTGCGTTCGCCTACGCTCGGGCTTCGAGCGGGTACGGCCGTGGGTGGGCGGTGCGGCGCGTCCTACGCGGCGCCGCCGGCCACTCCGGCGTCGATGTCGTGATCGATGTAGAGGTCGAAGGCCAACCCGTCACTGTCGGGATCGGTGCGGTAGCGCTCCAGGTCGGTCACACCCTCGTCACGCAGCACCTCGTCGTCGATGAAGTGGTTGCCGGTGCACCCGGCCGGCGGGCGCACCAGGATCGCGTGCGCGGCGTCCGCGACGATCTCCGGGGTGCGGCTCTGGCTGAGCGCTTCCTCGCCACCCAGCAGGTTCGCGACCGCCGCGGTCGCGATCAGGGTGCGTGGCCACAGCGAGTTGGCGGCGACCCCGTCACCGCGCAGTTCCTCGGCGAAGCCCATCGTGCACAGGCTCATGCCGTACTTCGACAGCGTGTAGGCGAGGTGGGGACCGACCCACTTCGGATCGAGGTCGAGTGGCGGCGAGAGCGTCAGCACGTGCGCGTGCTCCGAGCGCTTCAGGTGCGGGATCGCCGCCTGGGTGAGCAGGAAGGTGCCGCGCACGTTGATCGACTGCATCAGGTCGTAGCTCTTGACCGGCAACGCCGAGGTCGGGCGCAGGTCGATGGCGCTGGCGTTGTTGACCACGATGTCGATACCGCCGAAGTGCTGCGCCGCCTGGTCGACGAAGTCGCGCACCGCCGCGTCGTCGCGCACGTCACCGACCACCGCCATCGCCCGGCCGCCCGCTTCCTCGATGGCCTCGGCCGCGGTGTGGACCGTGCCCGGCAGTTTCGGGTGGGGCTGATCCGTCTTGGCCATGAGCGCGACGTTGGCGCCATCGCGGGCCGCCCGGACCGCGATCGCCAACCCGATCCCGCGACTCCCCCCTGACATCACGATGGTCCTACCCTGCAATGTGCCGCTCATCTGACGCTCCCTCGCTGATGCACCGTTGGTTCCGGAGACGAACGCTACCCGGAGGTCGGTACCGCGCCGGCGCCGCGGGCACGTAGCGTCGCCCGACCCGATGGCAGGAGCACCGCATGCAACAGGACAAGGCCGACCGCCACCCGCAGACCCCGGATCTCCCGCTCGATCTCGATGCGGCGGCGGGTGAACTGCTGGAGCAGGCCGGCGAGGCAGGTCCCGGTCGCGCGGCACGCAACCTCACCCCGGGTGAGGGCTCCTCGCTGTCCCAGACCCTGCTCGCCCTCACGAGCGGCTCACAGCTCGGCGAACACGTCACCAACGGACCCGCCACGTTGCAGGTGCTGCGCGGCAGCGTGACCCTCACCGCCGGTGATGGCGACCTGGACATCGGGGTTGGCCAGTGGGCCACGGTTCCGCGCGACGAACACGGGTTGAGAGCCAACGATGACAGCGTCGTGCTGCTCACCGTGGCGCCGGCTGCGGGTCACTGACCGGAGCCCGCTCGGGCTATCGGTCAGCTCTCGGCGATCCGGGGCGTCGGAGGTCCGAACCGACCGGTGCTACGCGTTACTCAGGCGCCTACGCCGACCGTGACGGTCGTAACCGTCGGGGTTGAACCGCTCGTTGGTGTCGCGATGTAGTCCGGCACGGTTGAACCCGCTCCGGTCGTGCCCGCTCGCGTCGTAGCCGTCCGGGCCGAACGGGCTGCCATCGACGGCGGTCTCCAGCGGGGCGGGCGGAGGGGTGGTCTTGCGGCGACTCGGCATCGTGCACTCCAAGCAGGTCGTACCGCCAAGGGGCGGCGCTTGCATCATGCCTCATCATCGGCCGGATCCGTGCACGATCAACCGCGTTCGACCACCGCGCCCGTCAGCCGGCCCCGACATGTGCCGTCAGATCGAGCAGGCCGGGTGTCGCGGGGATGCGCCGAGCCGGCATGGGCACCGCCGCCAGCGGAGACGGCAACGGGCCTGGACGTGCCAGCAGATACCCCTGCGCGGCATCCGCCCCCACCTGGCTCCAGAAGGCGAGGTCGGCGCATTGCTCGATGCCTTCCGTGATGAGTCGTCCATCGGTCTGACGAACGAAGTCGACGATCGCTGCAGCCAGTGCGCGGCGGACGGGGTCCTGGCGCACGTTCTGGGTCAGGCTGATGTCGAGCTTGATGATGTCGGGATCGAGCCGCACGATGTGCCGGAAGCTCGCGAACCCGGCACCGGCATCATCGACCGCCAGTCGAACACCCTGCGCCCGGAGGGCCGCGACCGCGGACAACACCCCGGGGTAGTCGTCGATGGCCGCGTGCTCGGTGATCTCGACCACCATGGCGCGCTCAGGGGCCCGGCTCAGTAGCCGGAGTAGCGCGGAGCTGCGGAGCGTCCCGGGCGAGCAGTTGACACTGAGCGCAACGCCGTCCGGCAGGGCGCTCGAGCTGCGTTCCAGGGCGCGTTCGATGATCGCGAGCTCCAGTTGCTCTCCGAGGCCGAGCTGGGCGGCCCGGGCGAACCAGACATCGGGCGGCTGCGGGCACGAGGTGTCGAACCGCGCGAGCGCTTCGACGGCCTCCAGCCCTCCGGTGTCGAACGAATAGATGGGTTGGAACACCACCTCGAACCGGCGTTCGTGCAGCAGGCTGCGGAGCTCCTCTTCCACCTCGCGACTCGGCCGGGGAGGGCTCCCCACCGCCGCCTCGAGCGCCATCCGATGCTCCAGACCGACCTGGATGGCCTCGCCGTGGGCGCGACGGAGCGCGGACGCGGCCGCGCCGATGGACGCACCGATCAAGAGGTAGAACGCACCGCGGGTCAACCAATCGACCATCGCCTGGGGTTCACCGGTGAGCGTGTCGAGCGGCGTGAGCGGGCCGCACGTCCACGCAGCGACCAGTCCTGCCGCCATCCCCGCCCTCGCACCGAAGGCGACGGCGGCGAGCAGCACCGGCAGGTAGAACGCGTGCGACATCACGCTCTGGGTACCGCCGGCACCGTTGGTCACGGCCCAGGCGAACACGAACAACGCCGCAACCACGGCGATCGTCCACACGCGATCAGCCCGGCCGAGGCGCAGTAGGCCAGCTTCACCGCGTGGACGATCACTCAAGACGGGCGTCCTCTCGTGACCCCGGTGTGTCCCCCATCGGTCGCGATCGCGAACATCGATCCCGCCGATCAGGAGCACCTAGGCACAAGCCAATCATTCCGGACTAGTTAGCACAACTACTAGATGCGCCTGGTCACCGTCCGCACGGCAGGGTCCCGCGGTCCCCGGGGCCCGTGGCCGGGGAACCCTCCCTAGCGGGGCGATGTCCGTGCAGACGTCGCGCGCTCCCGGTCGTTGCGGCCGGACAGGAGTGTCGGGCCCCACCGGGCACCGTGGTCTCGCGGACCATGTCGACCGGACCGCGACCGCTCGATCCCGACCGAGCCCGAGCTCGCCGCGCGTGCGTCGGCGATCCGAGAGGTGCCTGCTGCATGTCGAGTCCCACGTCCCAGCCCGCAGCCGGCGGCGGGCCGTCCGGCCGACGCCCGGTCGTGCCTCGCCTGCTGCTGGTCGCGGTCGTGGCCGTGGTCGTGCTCGCCGCGGTGGTGATCGTGACCCCGGGGCCGTCACCCGATCCGGGACCGGACCACGACGAGCGACCCGAGCGGGATCCCGACCTCGCCGAGGAACCGGATCCAGCTCCCGCACCCGAGCCGCCACCGGAGCCGGAGCCGGAGCCCCCGCCGGAGCTCGACGAACTCGGACCCTTCCCGGCGGCCGAGCTCGACAGCAGCCGGTTCGATGTCACCCTGTCGGTCAACCCGGCCGAGCTGTCCGAGGCCGAACTGGATGAGGCGCTCGACCTCGCGCAGGAGGTCGATGTCACCCAGATCGAGGCTCCGGCGACCTGGTGGTACCTCAACCGTGGGCGCGAGCCGCGCGACTACGACTGGTCCGACCTCGATGCGTTGATGGACGCCGCACAGCAACGCGGCCTGCGGGTCGTCCTGGGCCTGACCGGTACACCCGGCTGGGTGCACGGACACGAGCACGACGGCACCACTCCACCCGATGAGACCATCTGGCTACCGCCCGTGGCCGACGACGAGCAACTCGCCCATTGGGGCGACTTCGTCGAGGACGTGGTGGAGCGTTACGCCGACCGGACCGTGTTCTTCGAGCTGTGGAACGAGCCCAACAGCGAGAGCTTCTGGTTGCCCGAGCCGGACCCGGGCGAGTTCGCCTCGCTGCTCCGCGCCGGCTACCTCCGGGCGAAGAACGTCGATCCCGACGTGGTGATCGCCTCGGGAGGACTGAGCCGCAACGACATCGGTTACCTCGAGACGCTCTACGACGTGATGCGCGCGATGTACCCGGACGCGGCCGACAACGGCCACTTCTTCGACATCTTCGGGGTGCATCCCTACTCGCAGGACAACCCGCCCTGGTCGGTGTCGGAGGACCGCGTGCGCGATACGACCTTCGGGCTCGTCGACGAGAACTTCCTCGGCTTCACCCGTATGCACGAGGTGCTGGAACGCGAGGGCGAGGGTGGCAAACCGGTCTACCTCGGCGAGTACGGCTTCTCCACGACCGAGACCTGGATGGATCCGGTCGACGACCAGACCCGTGCAGCCCACCTCCAGGAGGCCTACGCCATCGCCTCCGACTACCCCTACATCATCGGCTTGGCCTGGTACGACTTCCTGACCTACAACGGCAACGCACCGTGGGCGATCGTGGACGCCGAGGGCGGGAGGAGCGCCACCTTCGAGGCATTGCGGCAGGTAGAGACCTCGTAGCAGCGATGCGGGGTGCGGCCACCGGCGCGCGGGTAGGAGCCGACCCGACGCGAACCGTTGGCGTGGGGTCGGGTTCAGCCCGGCCCACCCCGGTCCTCGGGGGTTCGTCCCCCACCCCGATCTGGCGCAGGTCCTCGTAGGCGGCCGAACGTGCTCGCAGGACGCGATCCGCTCCCGTTCGGTGACCGTGCCCTCGGAACGGAGGCTGACGCACGCCTCGACCGCCACCCGGGCAGGCGTCGGGGACACCCACCACTGCCGCTCCCTCGTTCGCCCCGTGCCCGTAGCGCACGTCCGGCACCTCACGAGGCCACACCGCGTGGCGACCGGCGTTGATCTGGTCCTTCCCGCGATCGGTCAGCTAGACCGGCCTCGGCTAGACCGGCCGTCGGCATCCGTGTGGCCCCACTCACGGGCGCGCGGCGATCTGAGGTCCGGTGGTGACGACCACGGTCGGCACGCCGGCCCGGTCGACGAGGCATCGGACCCGCGGTGCGGCCGGGGACCGAGCCTCGCGACACCACCTCATGATATTGCTAAACGTTTCTCGTCGTGGTAACTGTTCTACTCGCCCTCACGACGGATCGCCACCATGACCACCATCAGCCCGGACGCCACCCGCCATCTGCTCGACCTCGAGGCACTCGGGGCCGAACTCCTCGCCGACGCCAGCCAACGGCCGGCAGGCCGCGCAGCGACGACCCTGACGCCGGGAGGTGGCGGGCTGAAGCAGGTCGTGATGGCTCTGGTGGCCGGACACGTGTTGCAGGACCACCGCGCCCCGGGTGCGGCCACCCTGCAGCTCCTCACCGGGAGCGTGCGACTGACCTGGGGCGGGACCTCGCAGATCGTCCTCGCGGGCGAATGGATCGCGATCCCGGATGCCGTGCACGGCGTGACCGCCATCGAGGACGCCGTCGCCTTGCTGACCGTCGGCCTCGACAGCCGCTGACCCCTTGTCCCCGTTCCGCACATCTTGTTAGGGTTCGCCCGCCCATCACCGCCCAGGAGCACGGGGAGCACGCCATCACCTCATCGGGTTTGGATCGCAGGGCGCTGGCGCTGGGAGCGCTGGCCGCGGGGCTCGTCATCCTCGCCTCGGCGGCGGGCAGCGGCTGGTTCCAGTGGTTCGACACCGCGTTGGCGGGGTATCTGTTCGGCGTGGTGTTCTTCGCGTTCGCGACCGTGTATCGCTACACGGTCTGGTTGCGTCGTCCGCCGACCGCCAAGCTGCACGCACGGGGCTGGGAGGCGCTGTGGCACCGCGGTGACCGCGGCCGCAACACCGGCTCGCTGCTGGGACTGATCGTGCGCAACCTGTTCCTGCAGGACTTCATCTGGAAGCGGTCGAAATCGCGCTGGTTGGCCCACCAGACGCTGTTCTGGGGGTGCATGCTCGCGGTGGCGGTGACGTTCCCGTTGACGCTCGGCTGGATCCACTTCACCAGTGTCGGGCAGTCGGCCCGGACCTACGAGACCTCGTTCTTCACGATCCCGGTGCTGGAGTTCGACGTGGGCGGGGTCATCGCCTGGTTCTTCTTCCACGCGCTCGACATCTCGGCGGTGCTGGTGCTGATCGGGGTGTTCATCTTCCTGTTCCGGCGACTGAAGGAACCGGGCGCCGTCGCCACCACCCGCGCGAACGATCACCTCGCGCTGGCCGGGTTGTTCGCGGTGTCGGTCACCGGGCTGATGCTGACCGTCAGCCACCAGTTCCTCGCCGGCCAGTACTACAACTTCATCAACGTGCTGCACGCCTTGACGGTGATGATCGGTCTGGCCTACATCCCGTTCGGCAAGCTGTTCCACATCTTCCAACGGCCCGCCAACCTCGGGGTGAAGTTCTACAAGCGCGCCGCCGACGAGGGTGAGCCCCAGATCTGCACCGAATGCGGTGAGGGCTTCGCGAGCGCGTTGCAGGTGGGCGATCTCAAGGACATCCTCCCCGAACTCGGCTTCGACTACGGCAGCGACGACGGCAACTGGCAGGACGTGTGCCCGGGCTGTCGCCGCCGACTGCTCGCCCGCTCCCAGTCCCTACGCGTCGGAGGATTCGGCTGATGGCACGAGCCCCACTCACCGAAGCGGAACTGATCGAGACCTACGGTCCGCATCTCAACCGTGAACCCAAGGGCGGTTGGGACCGCGACATCCAGATCGACAAGGTCGTCGACACCCACTGCTGCTTCTGCGGTCAACAGTGCGGGATCAAGCTCAAGGTCGCCGACAACGCCGTGGTCGGTTTCGAGCCGTGGTACGACTTCCCGTTCAACGAGGGCAAGCTGTGCCCGAAGGGCGTGAAGCGCTACCTGCAGGGGTCGCACCCCGACCGGCTGCTCGAGCCGCTGCAACGCACCGATGCCGGCTTCGAGCCCACCGAGTGGGACCCGGCGCTCGAGCGCGTGGTCGACGAGATCCACCGCATCCAGGCGGCCTACGGCAAGGACGCGTTCTCGGTCATCTCCGGATCGTCGCTGACCACCGAGAAGACCTACCTGATGGGCAAGTTCGCCCGCATGGCGGTCGGCACCGCCAACATCGACTACAACGGCCGGCTGTGCATGGTCTCGGCCGCCGGCGCCAACAAGAAGGCCCTCGGGATGGACCGGGCCTCCAACTCCTGGGCCGACATCCCGCTCGCCGAGGTCGTGTTCGTCGCCGGGGCCAACATCGCCGAGTGTGCCCCGATCACCACCGACTACATCTGGCGGGCGCGGGACAACGGCGCGAAACTCATCATGGCCGACCCGCGCGTCACCCCGTTGGCGCGTACCGCCGATTGCTTCCTGGGCCTTCGTCCCGGCACCGACTCGGCGTTGATGGGCGCGATCCTCAACGAGATGATCTCCCGCGACCTGCTCGATCACGACTTCATCGCCGAGCACACCATCGGTTTCGAGGAGGCCGCGGCGGCGGTCGCCGAGATGACTCCGAAGGCCGCGCAGGAGATCACCGGGGTCCCGGCCAGTCGGATCGAACAGGCCGCGGAGCTGTGGGGTCGTCCCAAGACCGGGGTGCTGCTGCACGCCCGCGGGATCGAGCACCACAGCAAGGGCGTGCAGAACGTCCTGTCGTGCATCAACATCGGCCTGGCTGCCGGCCGCTACGGCAAGCCCGGCTGTGGGGTGATGACCATCACCGGGCAGGCCAACGGCCAAGGCGGCCGGGAGCAGGGCCAGAAGGCCGACCAGCTGCCCGGTGCTCGCGACATCGGTAACCCGGAGCACCGCGCCGTGGTCGCCGAGCGGTGGGGCTGCTCCCCCGAGGACATCCCCCAGGCCGGGTTGTCCTACCAGGAGCAGTTCCAGGCCATCCTCGACGGCGACATCAAGGGGATGCTGCTGATCTGCACCAACCCGATGGTCGCGCTGCCCGACACCAACATGGTCAAGGCCGCCCTCGAGAAGCTCGAGTTCTTCGTCGTCATCGACTTCTTCCTGTCCGAGACCGCCCATCACGCGGACCTGGTCCTGCCCGGCAGCCTGCACGAGGAGGACGAGGGTGTGGTCACCACCGCCGAGGGCCGGTGCGTGAAGATCAACGCGGCGGTCACCCCACCCGGCAACGCGAAGCGCGACTGGGAGATCATCCTCGAGCTCGCCAACCGGCTCGGCGCGCAGCGCTACTTCCCCTACGAGGGCCCCGAGGACATCTTCGAGGAGATCCGCAAGGTCTCCGCCGGCGGGATGGCCGACTACGCCGGGATGACCTGGGACCGCATCACCGCCGAGCACGGCCTGTTCTGGCCCTGTCCGACCGAGGACCACCCCGGCACCCCGCGGTTGTACGAAGGCGGGAAGTTCGCCCACCCCGACGGCAAGGCACGGTTCATCCCGGTCACCTATCAGCCGGCGGCCGAACAGGTCGACGTCGACTATCCGCTGCTGCTCACCACGGGGCGGGTGATCAGCCAGTTCCTCTCCGGCACCCAGACGCGGCGCATCGGGCCGCTGGTCGACCAGTACCCGGAGCCGCTGGTCGAGATGCATCCACGGCTGGCGGAGCGCCACGGCATCACGACCGGCGACCTGGTCCGGGTCAGATCCCGCCGCGGCGAGATGACGGCCCCGGCCCAGGTCGTCGAGACGATCCGTCCCGACACGGTGTTCGTGCCCTACCACTGGGCCAACGGTCAGCAGGCGAACCTGTTGACCAACCCCGTGCTCGACCCCGGATCCAAGATCCCGGAGTACAAGGTGTGTGCCGTCCAGATCGAGCGCGTGACCACCGGTGGGACGCCACAGGACGCACGCGACACGCGCCTGACCACCGGCTGACGAGACCGACGACCGATACCCAACGGGAGCAGCACGTATGGCGGCGATCGAGGACTTCTTCGACCACCCGGACGCGATCGGGATCGGCGACAAGGTCTACGTGATGGACCCCAGCCGGTGCATCGGCTGCAACGCCTGCGTGCAGGCCTGTACCGAGTGCGACACGCACAAGGGCAACTCGATGATGCACCTCGAGGAGGTCGACCGGGCCAGCAGCACCCAGACCGCGCCGATGGTGTGCATGCACTGCGACGACCCGACCTGCGCCGAGGTCTGCCCGGCCGATGCGATCAAGAAGACCGAGGACGGCGTCGTCCAGTCGGCCGAGAAATCGCGCTGCATCGGGTGTTCCAACTGTGTGATCGCGTGTCCCTTCGGCGTCCCGGAGTACTACGAAGAGTTCGACATGATGATGAAGTGCGACATGTGCTACGACCGCACGAGTGTCGGTTCGGAGCCCATGTGCACCAGCGTGTGCCCCAGCCAGGCGCTGTGGTACGGCACGATCGAGGAGTTCCACGCCACCCGTCCCGGGACCCTGTCCAACGAGTTCCAGTTCGGCAACCGGCTCGTGACCACCCGGGTGCACACGGTCGTGCACGAACCCGGACCGCTCGACGTGTTGCTCGGTCGCAGCTTCGAGCCGAGCGTCGTGTCCGATCCGTTCGGGTTCGACGAGATCGGTCTCCCGGAGGTCGTCGGATGAGCAGCGAACACCCGCCGGGCGATCGTGGTCGCGAGAAGTGGCGCGAGGATTTCCCGTTCACCTCGGCCGGCGAGGACGAGGTCACCCGGCGCGAGTTCGTGCGCTACCTCACCCTGGGTTCGGCTGGCGCCGCACTCGGCAGCCTGGCCCTGGCCGGCATGACCCAGGTGCGGGTCCCCGCCGAACGGGTCCCGACCCCGATCGTCGACCTCGACGACATCCCGGTGGCCGGCAGCCACCTGTTCCGCTACCCAACCGATGACGATCCGGCGATCATCATCCGCCCGACCCAGGACGAACTGCTCGGCTACAGCCAGCGCTGCACCCACCTCGCCTGCGTGGTGCACTACGAGCACGATGATCAGGAACTGATCTGCCCCTGCCACCACGGCATCTTCGATGCCCGTGACGGTCGCAACACCGCCGGGCCGCCCCCACGGCCACTGAACCGCATCGACCTCGAGGTGCGTGAGGGCGTCGTGTGGGCGGTCGGTGGAGGGGGGCACTGATGAACCAACGGCGAGTCATCGTGCTGGGCGTCGGGATCTTCGTACTGCTGAACCTCTCCCTGCAGATCTTCCTGATCATGGTCGGGCTCGAGGCGTGGATCAACTTCGACACCAGCATCGCCTGGGGCGCGGCCGTGACCTCCGTGGCGCTCGCGGCGGTGTCGCTGCTGCTCTACCGCTACCTCGCCGGCCTCAAGCCCCGACCGCGACCCGATGTCCGCCACCGTCGGGTCTCGGGACACGTTCCCGATCCGGGTGCGGGCGTCGGCACCGCGGATCCGGTCCATCGCCCCTCCCCACGGTCGACGATCGATCCCTCATGAGCGCTGCGACCCCACCGGGGGAGGAGCACGTGAGCAGCGACGCGACCCGGGTGCTGGTGCTCTCGACGACCGCCTTCACGCTGGCGTTCGCGGTGTGGGTCATGTTCGCGATCGTGGGCTTGCCCCTCCGCGACGAGTTCGGGCTGAGCGAGCCGCAGTTCGCGCTGCTGACCGCCATCCCGATCCTGACGGGTTCGCTGCTGCGCATCCCGCTCGGGATCGCCACCGATCGCTTCGGCGGCCGCCTGGTGTTCACGGTGCTGCTGCTCATCACCGCCGTGCCCACCTACCTGATCCAGTTCGCGGACAGCTACGCCGAGTTGCTCGTCTACGCCTTCCTGATCGGTCTGTCCGGAGCATCGTTCGCGGTCGGGGTCGCGTGGGTCTCCGCCTGGTACCCCGCGAACCGGCAGGGGATCGCGCTCGGCACGTTCGGGGCCGGCAACGTGGGTGCCTCGATCACCAAGCTGCTCGCCCCCACCCTGATCACGACCGTCGGGGTCGGCGGCGCCATGGGCGGGCTCGTGCCGGGCGGCTGGCGGTTCGTGCCGTTCCTGTTCGCGATCCTGCTCGTGATGATGGCCGCGGCCCTGTGGTTCGGCACACCCCACGTGGACCGCCGTCCTGCGCAGGGGCGCCGGTTGAGCGATCTGGTGCGGCCGATGGGCACGCTCCGTGCGTGGCGCTTCGGGCTGTACTACGTGGTGGTGTTCGGCGCCTACGTGGCCCTCGCCCTGTGGCTACCCCGGTACTACGTGGACGTGTTCGGGGTCGGTCTCGGCCTCGCCGGGGTGCTCACGGCGCTGTTCATCTTCCCGGCGAGCCTGCTGCGTCCGTTGGGGGGCTACCTCGCTGACCGCTTCGGGGCCAGGCGCGTGATGTACCTCGTGTTCGCCACGATGACCTTCGCCTGCCTGCTGCTCGCAGCTCCGGAGGGTCACGTGGTCGTCGAGCTCCCCGGGCGAGGCGACGACGCGATCGCACGCATCCTGCCCTGGAGCATGAACATCTGGCTGTTCACGGTCCTGATCGTGATGATCGGGGTCGCCATGGGGGTCGGCAAGGCCGCCGTGTTCGTCTACATACCGGTGTACTTCCCGGCGGATGTCGGTGCCGTGGGTGGGCTGGTGGGGGCCGTCGGCGGACTCGGCGGTTTCCTGCTCCCGCTGCTGTTCAGCTGGACCGAGGGCCTGACCGGCATGCCCCAGGCCACCTTCATGGTCCTGTTGCTGCTGATCGTCGTGAGCTTCGCGTGGCTGCACCTGACCGTGTACCGGATGCTCCAGCGCGAGTCGCCGCACCTCGAGGGCCGTTTCGAGCATCCGGACAGGGTCTCCGCATGAACGAACGACGGATGGAAGGCGACGCCGATGACCGATGATCCCGAGCGCCGGCGCAGCGTGTCGTGGATGGAGCGGTGGGATCCCGAGGATGCCGAGGCCTGGGAGGCCGGCGGCAAGTCGGTCGCCTGGCGGTCGCTGTGGTTGACGACCGCCGCGCTCGTGCTCGCGTTCGCGGTGTGGTTCATGGTCAGTGCGCTCGTGGTGCGCCTGCCCAATGCCGGCTTCGACCTGACCAGCGAGCAGCTGTTCTGGCTCGCCGCCATGCCGGGGCTGGCCGCCGGCACGTTGCGGATCGTCCACACGTTCCTGATCCCCATCTTCGGCTCGCGACACACCGTGAGCATCTCGACGCTGCTGCTCACCATCCCGATCGTCGGCTGGTTCTTCGCGGTGCAGAACCCGGAGACGCCCTACGCCGTGCTGCTGCTGCTCGCGTTCCTCGCCGGGCTCGGGGGCGGCAACTTCTCGTCCTTCATGCCCTCCACGAGCCTGTACTTCCCCCGCCGCCTGCAGGGCTCCGCACTCGCGATCCAGGCCGGCATCGGCAACTTCGGCGTCAGCCTCGTGCAGTTCCTCACCCCGGTGTTGATCGGCACGGCGGTGTTCGGCACCGCCGTGGGAGCCTCGCAGACCCTGACGACCGCCACCGGCGAACAACAGATCTGGCTGCAGAACGCCGTCATCATCTGGCTCCCCCTGGTCCTGATCGCCGCCGTCGCGTCCTGGTACGGACTGCGCAGCGTCCCTGTCCGCGCCAACTTCCGCGAACAGTCGGACATCTTCCGGCTCAAGCACACCTGGATCATGACCTCGCTGTACTTCATGACCTTCGGCACGTTCTCCGGGCTCGCGGCGGCGTTCCCCCTACTCATCCAGAACAGCTACGGCGGGTTCCCCGACGCACCCGATCCACTCACCTTCGCGTTCCTCGGCCCCCTGGTCGGCTCCTTGTTCCGGATCGTCGGCGGCCCCCTGTCGGACCGGCTCGGCGGCGCCCGGGTCACCCAGATCGCCGGTCTCGGTCTGGTGGTCTCCGCCGCGTCCGTCACCTGGTTCGTCGCACCGACCTCGATCGAGAGCTTCCCGTGGTTCGTGACCAGCATGTTGGCCGTGTTCTTCTTCGCCGGCATCGGCAACGCGTCGACCTTCAAGCAGATCCCGATGCTGTTCGAGAAGCGGCAGGCAGGCGGGGTGATCGGCTGGACCGCGGCGATCGCCGCCTACGGCCCGTTCGTGCTGGCCGGCATCCTCGGCTCCGTGATCGGTGCGACCGGCAGCGCGGTCGCCTTCTTCTGGGGCCTCGCCGTGTTCTTCGCGCTCAACACGGCGCTCAACTGGTGGTTCTACGCCCGTCGGAGCGCCCCCTTCCCCTGCTGAACCCCCGCTGCTGAACCCCCGCGCTGCTGAACCCCTGCGGCCGAGACCCCGGGGCGGCGTCGGGTCCCCGGATCGACCGGCCCCCCGGTCACCGATCGGGGACGGGCCCGAGCGCGGTCGCGACGTCGGTGATGTCGCCGATCCTGCCCTGGTCGGCGTGCAGGACAGAGTCGGCGAGCGCGGCGAGTTCGTCGGTGTCGTGGGTGACGAACAGGGTCGGGACGCCGGCCCGGTCGACGAGGTCACGAACGAGGCCACGGAGTTGCCGGCGGACCGGGTGGTCGAGGGCATTGAACGGTTCGTCGAGCAGCAGCAGGCGGGGCTCACCGGCGAGGGCGCGGGCCAGCGCCACGCGTTGTCGCTGCCCGCCGGAGAGCTGACCCGGGCGGCGTGCAGCGAAGGCGGTCGTGTCGGTCCGTTCGAGCAACGCGTGCGCGCGGTCACGCCGTGTCGTGCGATCGGTGTCCCGCACCGCGAGGGCGACGTTGGCCAGCACGGTGCGGTGCGGCAGCAGGTAGGGCTGCTGGAAGACCATCCCGATACGTCGGTCATGGACCGGACGGTGCACCTTGCCGACGACGTCGTCGAACACCGCGCCATCCAGACCGATGCGTCCCTCGCGCGGGGTGTCCAACCCGGCGATCAGGCGCAGCAGCCGGGTCTTGCCTGCACCGGACGGGCCGAACAGCACGGTCAGGCCGGGCGGCAGGGTGAACCGCGCATCGAGGTGGAACTCCCCCACGCGGGCGCGGACATCGACGGTGAGGCTCACAGCGCCGTCCGTTCCAGGCGGCGCACGCCGAGCAGCACCACGATCGCCACACCGGCGAGCACGGCGGCCAGTACCCCCGCGGTGGCGTAGTCGAAGGCCTGGACCCGGTCGTAGACCGCGATGGGCATGGTCTGGGTCCGGCCCGGGATGTTCCCGGCCACCATGATGGTGGTGCCGAAGTCCCCCAGGGCGCGGGCGAACGCGAGCGAGATCCCGGCGATGATGCCGCGTCCGGCCATCGGCAGCGTGACCACGAACGCGAGCCGGGTGCCGTGCAACCCAGCGACGCGGGCCGCCTCCTCGTAGCCGGCGTCGATCGCGCTGATCGCGGCGGTGGCGGTACGCAGGCAATAGGGCAGGCTCGCGATCGCCGCGGCGACCACGGCGGCCTGCCAGGTGAAGACCAGCTGCCGGCCGAACAGCGCCTCGTAGCCGCGCCCGAGCGGCGAGTTGCGTCCGATGGAGACCAACAGGTAGTAGCCGAGCACCGTCGGGGGCAGCACGATGGGCAGACTCGCGATCGCCTCGATCAGTCCCCGACCGGGGAACGTGAACCGGGCCAGGACGTAGGCGCCAGAAACCCCGACCACTGTGGTGATCAGCGTGGCGATCGCCGCGACACGCAGCGACAACAGCAGCGGGAACCAGTCCACCTCGCTCATGGCGCGGGCGCCGGGGCGGCTCGTTCACCGGGGAGCAGGAACCCGAACCGGCGCATCACCTCCCGGCCCTCGTCGGAACCGACGTGGTCGATGAACCGGGCGGCCAGCGCGGCGCGTCGCGGGTCGTCGGCGACCACGATCAGGTCCTGCTGCAACGGTTCGTGGAGGTCTTCGTCGATGAGCGTCCAGCTGCCCTCGCCGGCCTCGTCGGCCGCGAGCGCGAGCGACAGCGCGACGATCGCCACGTCCGCGTTGCCGGTCGCGGCCAGGCGCTGGGTGTCGGCGACGTTCTCGCCGAACACCAGCTTCGGCTCGACCCTGTCCCACTCCCCCACGGTCTCCAACGCCTGCTTCGCAGCGGTTCCGTAGGGCGCGTGCTCAGGGTTGGCGATCGCGATGTTGGTCACGCCGTCATCCGCCGCCAACTCCTCGAGTGATCCCCAGCCGCCCGCGCCGACGGCCGACGACCAGATCGTGATCCGACCGAACGCGTAGGTCGCCTGGGTGTCGGGATCACCCACCCCGGCATCCAGGACCTGCTCGACGAACGACACGTTCGCCGAGGCGTAGAGATCCATCGGCGCACCCTCGATCAGCTGCTGCGCCAGCTGGCCCGACGACCCGAACACGAACTCGATGTCCTCGCCGGTCGCCTCCTCGAAGGTCTCACCGAGGACCGTGAACGCCGGTCGGAGATCCGCCGCGCCGGCGATCAGCAGCGGCTCGTCACCCGTGCCACCCAACGCATCGGACCCACATCCCGACGCGAGCAGCGCGAGTGCCACGATCGCGGCGCCCGCCCGGACCCTCGCCGCCGAGCGGCTCGCGAGCGATCCGCGTCGCCAGGATCGCTTCATGCGGCGATCCGGGTGCCGCACCCCGACAGGTCGTAGCCGCCGATCGCCTCCAGGCGCCGACGGACGCGACCGCCGGTCAACTCCTCCACGAACCCTCGGACCCCGGCGAACTCGAGGTGCTCGGTGGCGATCCACAGCTCCGACTCGTGCGTCTCCAGCGGGTGGAAGCCGAGGTCCATCGCCAACGCGGACGGCTCGATGGTCACCGCCACCAGCCCGTCGGTGGACGCCCGCCATGCGGCGTCCGTGTGCCCGGCCGCGCGAGGCCCGGCGATCGTCGTCGAGGTCGCGGAACCGGTCGCCCGCACCGCCCGCTCGAACGCGAGCTGGCTGCCCGCGCCGGCCTCGCGCTGCACCACCCGGCGCCGACCCGCGAGGGCGTCCTGCGCCCATCCAACCGGGAGGTCGCGAACAGCCGCGAGGCCGACCTGCCAACGGGCCACCCGCCATCGCTGCACCGCCACCGGCGGCGCGGGCAGCATCCCCCGTGGACCGTGCACCATCACCGCGTGGCTCCGCCCCGCAGCCAGGGCCTCCACCGCAGCCATGCTCGAGGTGGGCACCGACACCACCCGCGGCCCGGCGTCACCCTCCACCAGCCGGGCCGTCAGCCCGATCGCCGGATCACATCCCGCGACCACCGCCGCCGGTCGCTCCGGGTCGAACAGCTGCAGGGCGCCCCCACGCACCACGGCGTCCGCGGCAGCCCAGCTCTCGCCGGAGCCCCCGACCGGGACGCACACCAGCTGCTCGCCGACCCGGGCGATGCGTACGAGCGTGCCCTCCGGCGGATCGACGAGCACGCCGACGGCGTCGCGGGTCTCCGTTGCGAGCAGCGCCTCGACCGTGGTACCGAGCATCCGGGCGATCGCCGCGGCCGAATCGACCCGGGGCAGGTGCCGCCCCGCTTCTACGGCACCCACCAGTTGGCGGCTCACCCCCGCCAACTCGGCGAGTCGTCCCTGCGTCAGCCCACGCTCCTGACGGAGCTCACGGACCCGATCTCCCAACATCCGTCGCCTCTTCGTCACCGGGCTCGACACCGGAACGTAACGACAGGAACCTAGCAGAGGTGACAGGACACGGGCATCGAGCCGCCGGCCACGACCGGTCCGGGATCTGCGCCCTGAGCGCGGTCGGGCTCACCCGGTCCCACCGCTGCCCGACGGCGCATCCGGGCGTCGCGATCCGGATCGCGTGACGCGGCGATAGCCCTCCCCCAGGTCGGTCCCGATGCGTTCCCACCGGGACGCGATCCGTGGCGGGTCGTCGAGGGTGATCTCGGCGTGCCATCGGTAGGTCGTCGGCCAGCGACGGAAGACGGGGATCACCCGTGTCACGATCCGCATCAACAGCGGGAGTCCCGGGGCGGGTCGCCAGCCGCGGGTCACCTCCAACGAGAGATCGACGCGGCCTGCGTGGCGGACGGCATGCCAGGTCCCACCGGTCACGTGCGCCTGGTCGATGACGACCCGCCACCGGCCGGTCACCTCCTCGTCGGCGGGCAACTCGTGCAGTTCGGGGAACGCCGGCACCAGCTGCAACCTCGCGTCTGTCCCGCCCTTCGCGGCGGTGACGCCACGGATCCTGCGCTGGGGGTCGATCTGCACGCTTCCTGACACCGCCGGATCGACCGCGCGCAACGGTCCCGAGGTTGCCGGACACACCGTCGCCACGCTCAGTGGGGCAGCGGCCTTGATCAGGTGGCGGCGGTGGAGGAACGCGCCCGGAAGCCTGCCGATCGCGACCTGCCGGCCGTCGATCCGCACCAGGGGGTCGGGACCGCCCCGACGCAGCAGATCGAAGCCGTGCATGAACACCAGCAACAGGGAGGACGGGGCTTCGACGGACGCACCGATGGGTGCGAGCAGGTCGGCGGTTCGGCGGCGACCGGCGGCGCGGTCATCGACACGGATCTCGATGGTCCTTCCATCGGCGTCCACGAAGCCGACCTCGGCATCGACCCCGCCGGCGTCCACCTCGAGCCGCGCCACATCGAACGTGGTCGGCACCCAGCGGCCGATACCGCCACCGATGTCGTAGCCGGTCCGGTCGAGCTCCAGATCGGGTTGGACGTAGTAGTCCACCCGCTGATCGTCGCGACGTTGCAGGAACGCCAGCATCCCCGTGCCGTGCACGGCATCGTCGAACCATTGGAGTTCGAAGCCGGAGTAGACCGGATGATCCACGAACTCGCCGTTGAGCATCCGTGCGATCCGCTCGACCGTGAGATCGAACGGGCACCACACCGGCCCGCTCCTCCCGCCTCCTCCCGGCGTTCGGCGCGGGCTCGGGGTCCCGGGGGAAGCCGACGGCGTGGATCGCGGCACGGTTGGTGGACCCATAACGGTTCCCCTCGGCGTTCGGTGGGTGGTGGGTGGTGGGTGGTGGGTGGACTGAGCCGGTCAGGCGCACGAGACTCCGGGTGAGGAACGGGATCTCGACCGCCCGGGGCGCCGGCGTTCGGGCACGTGGTGTCCCGATCGTGCGCCCGGGGTCACGCACCGACGAGGGACCAAGGTCACCACCCGACCAGCAGCAGTGCCCCAACCCCGACCGACGACGCCGAGAGGTCCTTGGTCCCTACATCGGGTGCGTCTCGTCGTTCACGATGGAGCGACCGGAGACGATCGCGACCGTGCCGTTGTCACGCCGTCACCAGCGGTGTCCCTGCAGGGAGGTCGCCGATCATGCGCACACCCTCGGCGTCGGCTGCCGACGACCGCTCGAACGTCACGCCGGAGGCCCGGCCCGCAGCACCCGACCGGATCCGTCTGCGGGTCTTGGAGCCTGCCGACCTCGATGACGCCGCGGCGATGTTGTCGCGCGGGTTCGCCGACGAACCCGGCACGGTGGAGCTGCTCCCCGATCCGGAGATCCGTCTGCGGATCACGGAGTTGGTGTTCGGTAGGGAACTCCGGGCGTCACTGCCCTACGGGACCGTCCACGGCGTCGATCTCGACGGTCGGCTGGTTGCGGTCGCCATCTGGCATCCGCCCCATGGCCGGGCGCGATCGTCGACCGCGACCGCTCGGATGTGCAGAGCTCTCCTCAGCGAGGCGCCCGTGCTGGCTCGGGCGCTCCTCCGCGCCGTAGCCGTCGTGGGGCGACACGCCCGCGGCAGCATCCGGTTGCTGCGCGCCAGGCGCGAGGCGGTCGAGGTCGCATCCGCCGGTCCGAGCTGGCACCTGGCGTTCCTGGCGACCGACCCGCAGCACCGTGGTCGTGGATCGGCACGTCGACTCCTCGAACACGGGCTGGCCCGTGCGGATGCGGACGGGCTCGCGGCCTGGTTGGAGACCACCGAGCCGGTCAACCCACCCCTCTACCAACGTTTCGGGTTCCGCACCGTGACCCACCTCGATGACGCAGCATGGCTTCCGGGGCTGTGGGTCATGCGCCGGGAACCGCAGCGCGAGCGGTCGCGCAACGAGCGCGACCAGTAGCGGACCAGACCCGGGATCGACCGGGGAGTGACCCGGTGCATGCGCGCACCGGCCGACGACCCAGCCCACGCGTCATGGTCGCGACACGCTGGGATCCGCCCGGCTCGCCGGGATCGATCCGGGCCTCGTCGCCATCGCCATGGGCCTGCTCGGAGCGGTGGCGCTGGTGCCGTTCCCCACCGGCCTCGTGGGCAACACTCCCACGCTCCGCGCCGCGGTCCTCCCGTTCATCACGGCCTTCGTCATCCCGAGCCTGCCGTACCACTGGCTCGCGGCGCGGGCGCAGCGGGGTGGGCGCGTGGACCGATCGATGCCGCCGGGCCTGTTCCCTGGCTCGCGGGTGGTCTACTCGTCGTGGTCGCGCTGATGGTGGCCGCCCTGATCGTTGCCCGGTGGTCGCCGCCGGGCGGGCCGAGCGTCGGCGTCGCTCGGGTCCTTGGCCCCTGGGCCGCCACGTGATCACGACGGACGATGGACCCCGGAGACCGTGCAGGATCGACGGCGCCGCCCGTGCGGCGCGAACGGTGGTGATGGACATGGCAGGGACCGTGACACCCGCGACGACCGCGGCTCGCTCACGACGCCAGCTCGTCGGCGTCGGCGCGTCGGCGGTGATCGCGTTGCTGTACGGCGGGCTCTACGTGGGGGTGCTGAGCATCCCGGGAGCCTCGGACGGAGAACGCGGCATCCTCGGGGTCGCCGCCGCCGTGTTCGTGGTCCTGACCGCACTGCTGTGGTGGAAGCCGAACCGGCTGGTCCTGGCCGCAGGAGCGGCCCTGCAGGTGCTCCTCTCCTGGATGTATCTCGCCATCGCCCCCGAGCGCGACCCCGCGTTCGAGATCTGGGGGGTGAGCATCCGCGTCGTGTCGCTGGCACTGCTCCTCACGCTGGTCTCGCTGTTGCTCACCGATCACCGGCAACGGTCGTCTTCGGCTTGAGTGAGCCTTTCACCTTCGTCAGGGGAACCATGCGGGCGGTCGTTCAAGCCGGGTACGGGGACCCTGCCGAGGTGCTGGCCGTCCGGACGGTGCGGACACCTACCGTCGGGGACGACGAGGTACGGGTCCGGGTCCGGGCGGCATCGGTGCACCCCGACGTCTGGCATGTGGTCACGGGGCTACCACGGGTGTTGCGCGGGATGGGCTCGGGCGTGCGCCGACCCACACCACGCATCCCCGGCACCGACATGGCGGGCGAGGTCGAGTCCGTCGGTGCGCGGGTGACACGGTTCGGCCCGGGTGACGCGGTCTTCGGCGAGACCATCACCGGCATGCAGTGGCGCAACGGCGCGGCCTACGCCGAGTACCTGACCGTCGCGCAGGACGCGCTGGCGAAGAAGCCGGCGAACGTCACGTTCGAACAGGCCGCCACCGTGCCCACGGCCGGGCTCATCGCCCTGACCAACCTGCCGGATCTCGAGGCTCGGGGAGCGGGACAGCGTGTGCTGGTCAACGGCGCGGGCGGCGGGGTCGGGGCGATAGCCATCCAGCTCGCGCGATCGTCCGGGGCCCACGTCACCGCCGTGGACCACACCCGAAAGCTCGACCTGCTGCGAACGCTCGGCGCAGACCGGGTCGTCGACCACACCACCGACGACATCACCCGCAGCGGACACCAGTTCGATGTCGTGTTCGACGTGGTCGGCAACCACCCCTTCTCGGCGTATCGGCGCGTACTGGCGACCGACGGCACCTACGTGCTCATCGGCCACGACCACTTCGGAACGCAGGGTCGGCGATGGCTCGGGAGCATCCCGAGGATGTTCGTGCTCATGGCCAGATCGACCGTCGACCGGCGGTTGCCACGTCCACCGTTCGCTACGCCGGGACGGCGGGAGGCGATGGACCGCTTCCACGACCTGCTCGCGGACGCGACCCTGGCTCCGGTCGTCGACCGGACGTTCACCCTCGATCAGGTGCCCGACGCCCTCGCACTCCTCGCCTCCGGACGAGCCCTCGGCCGGATCGTCATCACCCCCGGATAGGTGCCGGGAGGTCGGTGTCCCGTGCCCGAACGGACTCGACGTGCGCCACCACCCGGTGTGAGATGGGCACATGACGACCACCACCGCCGGATCACCCACCGCACCGGCCTGCGTGCTCGGGCCCGGCCCGCCGTCCGCCGCCGAGGTGGTGGCCGTCGCGCGGGACGGGATGCGCGTGACCCTCGCCCCAGAGGCTCGCGAGGCGATCGCCGCCAGTCGTCGGGTCGTCGAGCGACTCGCCGCCGGGGACCAGCCGAGCTACGGCATCTCCACCGGCTTCGGTTCGCTCGCCACCCGCCACATCCCGGTCGGGCAGCGCACCGCGCTGCAGCGTTCCCTGATCCGCTCCCATGCCGGCGGGTCGGGCCCGGAGGTCGAGTGCGAGGTGGTGCGCGCGATGATGCTGCTGCGCCTGCGCACCCTCGCCAGCGGGCGCACGGGGGTCCGCCTGGAGGTCGCGGAGCTGCTCGCCGGACTGCTGGATGCGGGCATCACCCCGGTCGTGCGCGAGTACGGCTCGCTCGGCTGCTCGGGCGACCTCGCTCCGCTCGCACACGTCGCGCTGGCACTGGCCGGTGAGGGTGGGGTCCGTGACGCCGATGGCCGGCTGCGCCCCGCGGCCGATGCCCTGACCGCCGCCGGGCTCGCACCCGTGGTTCTGGCCGAGAAGGAGGGCCTCGCACTGATCAACGGCACCGACGGCATGCTCGGCATGCTGCTGCTCGCCGACCGCGACCTCACCGCCCGGTTGAGGCTCGCGGACGTCGCGGCGGCGATGAGTATCGAGGCACTGCTCGGCTCCGACGCGGTGTTCGCGGCCGACCTGCAACAGCTGCGCCCACACGCCGGGCAGGCGGTGTCGGCCGGCAACCTGCGCCTACTGCTCGACGGTTCGGCCATCATGGCCAGCCACCGGGTCCCCGGCGCGTGCACCCGCGTCCAGGACGCCTACTCGCTGCGGTGCACGCCACAGGTCCACGGTGCCGCCCGCGACACCCTGACCCATGCCCGCCAGGTCGCGACCACGGAGTTGGCCAGCGCGATCGACAACCCGGTCGTGACCCTCGACGGCCGGGTCGAGTCCAACGGCAACTTCCACGGCGCACCGCTCGGCTACGTGCTGGATTTCCTCGCCGTGGTCGTCGCGGACGTCGCGTCGATGTCGGAGCGGCGCACGGACCGGTTCCTCGACGTCGCCCGCAACCAGGGCCTGCCCGCGTTCCTCGCGCACGACCCGGGGGTCGACTCCGGCCTGATGATCGCGCAGTACACCCAGGCCGCGATCGTCTCCGAGCTCAAGCGCCTGGCCGTCCCCGCGAGCGTCGACTCGATCCCGTCCTCGGCGATGCAGGAGGACCACGTCTCGATGGGCTGGTCGGCGGCGCGCAAGCTGCGCCGGGCCGTCGACGGCCTCACCCGGGTGCTCGCCATCGAGGTGATGACCGCCGGCCGGGGGCTCGAGCTGCGCGCGCCGCTGACCCCCGCCCCCGCCACCGCCGCCGCGCTCGCGGCCCTGCGCGACCGGGTCCCCGGGCCCGGACCCGACCGTCACCTCTCCCCCGAGATCGACGCCGCCATCGAGGCCGTGTGCTCGGGCGAGATCCTGGATGCGGTGGCCGCCGTCGTCGGACCCCTCGACCGGACCGGAGCGCCGCCATGAGCTCGCCGTCACCGCCACGCACCCTGCGCGCCGCCCGGGGCACCTCGCTCAGCGCTCGTGGCTGGTCGCAGGAGGCTGCCCTGCGGATGCTGCACAACAACCTCGACCCCGAGGTGGCCGAGCATCCCGAGGAGCTGGTGGTCTACGGCGGGACCGGCAAGGCCGCCCGCGACTGGCCGTCGTTCGACGCGCTGGTACGGACCCTGACCGACCTGCGCGCCGACGAGACCCTGCTGGTGCAGTCGGGTCGCCCGGTCGGCGTCCTGCGCACCCACGAGTGGGCACCACGGGTGCTGCTCGCCAACAGCAACCTGGTCCCCGACTGGGCCACCTGGGACGAGTTCCGCCGGTTGGATGCCCTGGGTCTGACGATGTACGGGCAGATGACCGCGGGGTCGTGGATCTACATCGGCACCCAGGGCATCCTGCAGGGCACCTACGAGACCTTCGCCGCCGTGGCCGAGCAGCGCTTCGGCGGGTCGCTGACCGGCACGCTGACGCTGACGGCGGGGCTCGGTGGGATGGGCGGCGCGCAGCCGCTCGCGGTGACGATGAACGGCGGTGTCGCGCTGGTGGTCGAGTGCGACCCCTCCCGGATCGAGCGGCGCCTGGCGACCCGTTACCTCGACGTCACCGCCGACGACCTCGATCACGGGCTCCGGCTGGCCGAGGACGCCAGGCGGCACGGCCGGGCCGTGTCGATCGGGGTGCTCGGCAACGCCGCCGATGTGGTCCCCGAGGTGTTGCGCCGCGGCGTCGAGGTCGACGTGGTCACCGACCAGACCTCGGCGCACGACCCGCTGGCCTACCTGCCCGCAGGGGTCGCGTTCGAGGACTGGCACACCCCACGGGACGCCGATCCCCACGACTTCGCCGAACGGGCCCGGGCGTCGATGGCGGTCCACGTCGAGGCGATGGTCGGGTTCCTGGATGCCGGCGCCGAGGTGTTCGACTACGGCAACTCGCTGCGCAACGAGGCGCGCACCGGCGGCTGCGTCCGCGCGTTCGACTATCCCGGGTTCGTGCCGGCCTACGTGCGTCCCCTGTTCTGCGAGGGCAAGGGGCCGTTCCGCTGGGTCGCGCTCTCGGGCGACCCCGCCGACATCGCCGCGACCGACGATGCGGTGCTGGCATCGTTCCCCGACAACGAGCCGCTCGCCCGTTGGATCCGTCTCGCCGGTCACAGGGTGGCGTTCCAAGGGCTGCCGAGCCGGATCTGCTGGCTGGGCTACGGCGAACGCCACGAGGCCGGTCTGCGGTTCAACGACATGGTGGCCTCGGGCGAGCTCACCGCGCCGATCGTCATCGGTCGCGACCACCTCGACTGCGGGTCGGTGGCCTCGCCCTACCGCGAGACCGAGGCGATGCTGGACGGCTCGGATGCGATCGCGGACTGGCCCCTGCTCAACGCCATGGTCAACGTCGCCTCCGGCGCGTCGTGGGTGTCGATCCACCACGGCGGCGGCGTCGGGATGGGCCGCTCGATCCACGCCGGCCAGGTCAGTGTGGCCGATGGCACCGCGCTGGCCGCGGCCAAGCTCGAGCGGGTGCTGACCAACGACCCGGCGACCGGCGTGATCCGCCACGTCGACGCCGGCTACGACCGCGCCGTCGAGGTGGCCGACGACCGCGGCGTCCGGGTGCCGATGCGGGAGGGGCCGTGATCGACGGGCAGGAGCCGACGGACCCGGCCTGGACATCGGCGGCGGGCTCGCCGGTGAGCGCGGCGGCGCGTGCGACGTTCGCGACGATGTTCGCCGAGCTGGCCCCGATCGGACGTGATCCGGCCACCGGCGGCTACCACCGCTTCGCCCACACCGCCGAGGACAGCCGGCTCCGCGCGTGGTTCGCCGGCCAGGCGAACGCGCGCCACCTCGACGTGCACGAGGACCGCGCCGGCAACCTGTGGGCGTGGTGGGGCGACCCGACGGCCGGCGAGGCGGTCGTCACCGGCAGCCACCTCGATTCGGTGCCCGCCGGCGGCGCGTTCGACGGTCCGTTGGGTGTGGTGTCGGCGTTCGCCGCCGTCGACGAGCTGCGCGCACGATCGGTGCGCCCGGATCGACCGCTGGCCGTGGTCGCGTTCGCCGACGAGGAGGGCGCCCGGTTCGGGGTCGCCTGCGCCGGTTCGCGATTGCTGACCGGACGGTTGGACGCCGACCGGGCGCGGGGGCTGACCGACGACACCGGGATCACGCTGGCCGAGGCGCTGCGGGCCACCGGCCGCGACCCGGACACGCTCGGCCCGGACCCCGAGCTGGTGGCGCGCATCGGGGTGTTCGTCGAACTGCACGTCGAACAGGGTCGCGACCTGATCGACCGCGGGGCGGCGGTCGGGTTCGCCACGGCGATCCGCGCCCACGGACGGTGGCGCTACGAATCGATCGGTCGGGCCGATCACGCGGGTACGACCCGCATGCAGGACCGCACCGATCCGATGCTCGCCCATGCGGCCACGATCCTGGCCGCGCACACGGCGGCCCGCAAGCACGGCGCGGTCGCGACCGTCGGTCGGGTGGCGGTCGAGCCGAACGGGGTCAACGCCATCCCCGCGCGTGTACGCACCTGGCTGGATGCGCGGGCGGACCACGAGACCGTGGTCCGCGCCGTGGTGGCCGAGGTCACCCGCGCCGCCGGCGTCGAGCCCGTCGAGGAATCGTGGACGCCCCGGGTCGAGTTCGACCCGCGGCTGCGGGCACGCCTGGACGGGGTGCTGGGCGGCGTGCCAGCGCTCGCCACCGGCGCCGGACACGACGCCGGGATCCTGGCCCTGGCCGGGGTGCCGGCCGCGATGCTGTTCGTGCGCAACCCGACCGGCGTCTCCCACGCACCGGACGAGCACGCGGAGCCCGGCGACTGCCTGGCCGGGCTCGCCGCGCTCACCGACGTGCTGGCGGAGCTGCTCACCGGCGAGGTGCTCGTCGCGGCGGAGCCGCCCGCATGACGGCCTACCGCTGCGAGTTCGCCTGGCTCCCCGAGGGGCGGGTCGCCGCCGAGGTGCTCGTCGACGTCGAGGGCGGCCGGATCGTCGGGCTGCACGAACGCGATCAGGGCGCACGCGAGGATGGCAGCGTCTCCGACGCCGGGGTGGAGCAGCTCCGCGGCCTGGTCCTGCCCGGCGCCGCGAACGTCCACAGCCATGCGTTCCACCGCGCCCTGCGGGGCCGCACCCAGCAGGGGCCGGGGACCTTCTGGAGCTGGCGTGACCACATGTACGCCCTGGCCGCCCGGCTCGACCCCGACACCTACCTCGCACTGGCCCGGTCGTGCTTCGCCGAGATGGTGCTCGCCGGGTTCACCGCGGTCGGGGAGTTCCACTACCTCCACCACCAGCCCGGCGGCAGCGCGTACGTCGACCCGAACGAGATGGGGCACGTGCTGATCGAGGCGGCGAGGCAGGCGGGGCTGCGCATCACGCTGCTCGACACCTGTTACCTCGCCGGCGGGTTCGGGGTCGCGCCGGAGGGGGTGCAACGGCGCTTCGACGACGGTGACGCCGCCCTGTGGGCAGCCCGCGTCGAGGACCTGCACCGCGGCTACACCGGCGCGGACGACGTCACGATCGGGGCGGCGGTCCACTCGGTCCGGGCGGTGCCGGCCGCGGAGATCCCGGTCGTGGCCGCGTGGGCGACCGCCCGGGAGACCCCCGTGCACGTGCACCTCTCCGAGCAGCCCGCCGAGAACGAGGCCTGCCTCGCCGCCCACGGCTGCTCCCCGACCGCGCTGCTCGCCGGGTGCGGCGCGCTCGATGCGCGCACCACCGCGGTCCACGCGACCCACCTCGACGCCGCGGACATCGGCGCGCTCGCGGGCGCGCTCGCCGGGGTCTGCCTGTGTCCGACCACCGAGCGCGACCTCGGCGACGGGATCGGCCCGGCACACCGCCTGCTCGCCGCGGGGGTGCCCGTGTCCGTCGGGAGCGACAGCCACGCGATCGTCGACGCGTTCGAGGAGACCCGCGCGATCGAGCTCGACCTACGCCTGCAGACCGGTGAACGCGGCCACCTCGTCGTCGAACAGCTCCTGCGGGCACTGACCGTCGACGGCCACGCGCGCCTGGGCGTTCCGAACGCCGGAGCGCTGCAGGTCGGGGCCCGCGCCGACCTGGTGGCGGTCGATCTGCGCTCGGTGCGGACCGCCGGGGGCGCGGATGTCGACCACGCGGCCGCAGCCGTGGTGTTCGGTGCGGCTGCCGCCGACGTGACCGACGTGGTCGTCGACGGGCGCCGTGTCGTCCGCGACCGTGTCCATCGCCTCGGTGACGTCGGCGCGCTCCTCACCGAGGCGATCGCGGCGGTGTGGCCGTGACCAGCGTCCTGTACGACGCCATCGGCGAACTGGTCACCTGCGACCGTGCGGTCGGTGACGGATCGCCCCTGGGGCTGCTGCACGACGCCGCCGTGGTCATCGAGGACGGACGCGTCGCCTGGCTCGGCCGCTCCGGCGACGCGCCCGCCACCGACGACCGCGTGGAGCTCGGCGGCCGCTGCGTGATCCCCGGCTTCGTCGACAGCCACACCCATCTGGTGTTCGCCGGCCAGCGCAGCGCCGAGTTCGCCGCCCGGATGGCCGGCGAGCCCTACGCCGCCGGCGGCATCCGCACCACCGTCGCCGCGACCCGCACGGCCACCGACAGCGAGCTGCGGACGCTGCTGGATGCGCGGGTCGCCGAGACACGCCGTCAGGGCACCACGACACTCGAGATCAAGTCGGGCTACGGCCTGCGGGTCGAGGACGAGATCCGCCTACTCCGGCTGGCTCGCGAGGTGACCGACGAGACCACCTTCCTCGGCGCCCACGTGGTCCCCGAGGAGTACCGCCACGACCCCGAGTCCTACGTGGGGTTGGTCGCGGGCGAGATGCTGGAGGCCTGCGCCCCCCATGCGCGCTGGATCGACGTGTTCGTCGAGGACGGGGCGTTCGACGCCGATGCAGCGCGCGTGATCCTCGAGGCCGGACGTCGCCACGACCTCGGGCTGCGGGTGCACGCCAACCAGCTCGGCCCGGGCCCGGGCGTGCAGCTGGCCTGCGAGCTCGGTGCGGCGTCAGCGGACCACTGCACGCACCTGACGGATCACGATGTCGCCGCGATGAGCGACAGCGGCACGGTGGCGACCCTGGTACCGGGCGCCGAGTTCTCGACCCGCAGCCCTTACGCCGACGGGCGACGGCTGCTGGACGCGGGCGTCACCGTGGCGCTGGCCAGCGACTGCAACCCCGGCACGTCGTTCACCTCGTCGCTGCCGTTCGTGATCGCCCTCGCGGTGCGCGAGTGCGGCCTCACCCCCGCCGAGGCGGTGTGGTCCGCCACCGCTGGCGGGGCGACGGCGCTGCGGCGGCACGACGTGGGACGCATCACCGTCGGCGCACACGGACACCTCACGGTGCTGGATGCCCCCGATCACGTCCACCTCGCCTACCGCCCAGGGGTGCCGCTCGCCTCGGTGTTGGCCGGGTGATGCCGGTCGGTGGACGGATCGGCGCGGATCGCGGTCACCGAGGTCGCGACCAGCGTCGCCGGGCGGTTCAGTCTTCATCGTCCTCGTCGAAGCCGAAGACGTCGTCCTCCCACGGGTCCCCCGCGGCACCGAACCCGTCGAGACCCGGGTCGAGGTCGGGATCGAGGTCGGGATCCCGCACCGCCTGGCCGAACGCGCCGCCGGACCCGAAGCCGTCCAGGTCGTCGACGTCGTCGAAGCCGTCGTCTTCGGCATCGTCGCCCGGATCCGCGTCGTCGCCCGGATACCACGCAGCGGCGACATCGGTGCGCAGGGCCTCGATGGTCTCGGCCTGGTCCTCGAGCCGGTCCTCGTAGTGCGTGCGGGTCAGGTGATGCCCGATGATCAACCCGTCCACGAGCGCGCCCGCCTCCCGCTCGGTCTCCCCGAAGATCACCGCCGCCGCCGGCGTCGGCGGCGTTGGGAGCGGAGCGGTCGTCGGCGGGTCCGGGGCTGGTACGGGTGGCCGGGGTGGCGCGACCGCCGATCCGGGGTCCGACCCTCGGAACCAGCGCACGACTCCCCAGGACACGAGCACCAGCAGCCCGCCCCCCACCAGTACCCCGACGACGATCTCCCCGATGTCCATGATCTCCCCGATCTCGCGTTCCCCTTGAACGAGACCGTAGCCAAGCGGTGAGACATCCGACCGCCCCATCACCGTCGGGATGCCACCCGCGGCCGTCAGGCGCCCCGTGTCGACACGAGGTCAGCTCGGCCCAGGCAACCGGGCGGTTCTGGACGTGCCCGATCTCCGGATCGAGCATGCTGTCGTTGCGTAGGAAGACGGTCGTGATCGGTCCGTTCAGCATCCCGATCGTGCCGATCCCGACCAGCATCGACACCAGGGCAAGCACCCCGGCGGTGACCGCCCCCGCAGGACGTCGCCCGGAGACCGACCTACCTCGCTCGGGGCCTCCCACCCGACGTGTCGCGCGGCGACCTCGGTCCGACATGGTGATCTGGAAGGTCCCGGAAGCGTTGGGATCGGGCGGTGAGCCGTCTTCCGCGGAAGACACGGAAGCACGACCGCCAACGGTGGCCAGCCCGTCTGGCGGGAGGAGGAACTCCGGTGGAGCCGGGGCGGGCACCAGGCCGCCCTCCCCGCGTCGGGGTCGCATCGTCCACATCAGCCCCGGCGGATGGGCTGTACCTCTCGTTGAACCCAGATGTGTTTCCCGAGCGCCCGCACTTCGTGGTCCTCGAAACCGACCAGGCCCGGCCGACCGCGACCCACTCGGCCCCACCTCAGGCGACGGCAGCTTTGCTGGTGGCTCGAAGGTGGATGCGCTGGCCGCCACCCTTGGGCGTCGCTCTACGGTCGGGACGATCGCCGGCCGAGAGGAGGGCTGGCGCATGGACCTCAAGGGACGGGACCTGCACCTGACGGTCCCACGCGCCGCGGTCGATGTGCTCCGTGCCCGCGCGGCGTTCCTCGACGCGACCGTGCACGTCCACCCCACACGACGCACCGGCTTCGGCGACCCTGAGCCGCCCATGACCCGCACCGAGGCCACCGTGTTCTACCGGCGGCTCGGCGACGTGACCCCGAGCCCCCGTTGGGACGCCACCGGGTGGCCGGACTGGCTCGTCGAACTCATCGACTGGCTCGAGAGCCGCCGCGTCGAACGGGTACGCACCACCGAATCCCACGCCTGGCACTACCGCGGCCGACAGATCCTGCACGTACGCCAGGCTGCGACCGACGGCGCCTACTGCCTGACCATCGGCGCACCCACCACCGACGGCGATCGAACCGTCCCACGGCGGATGCGGATCGCGGCCACCGACGAACCCACACCAGCCGAGATCGAGCAGACGAAGCACACGGTCGACCTGGCCATCGAGCGGCGCCGCACCGGCGCCGACCCCGGTCAGCGTGAACGCCTGCTGCAGGCGGCGATCGGTACCGACCCCTCCCTGCTCGGTCTGACCCGCCTCCACCGTGAGGTCCCGGTCTGGCGGCCCGGACAGCAGCCCCGGTGCCAACGCGGTTTCGTCGACTTCCTCGGACGTGACGTCACCCGAACCGGCCACGTCATCGAGATGAAACGCGGCCCCGACCCTCAACTCGGTATCCGGGCGCTGGACTACTGGGCCTGGACCGACGCCCACCGCGACGAACTCGCGGCACTGCTCGACGCCGATGCCGACCGGCCCTTCGAACTCGACCTCGTCCTCGGCCGCACCGAACGGCCACTCCTGCACCCGGCCGCAGCCGCCACCCTCCCCCGGCTCACCCCCGACATCGTCTGGCGCTGTCACCTCGTCACCGACTGGGACACCATCGCCCACCCCCGGCCAGCTCCTCAGCCCGACCACCGAACCACTGCGCCCCCGACACCTCCCCGACTGAACGCGAGGCAGCCGACGCGGCCGGTGTGGTAGCAATGGGGTCTGGCGGCCGGGCGAGCCGTCACAGCGAGGGAGCGCGATGGACGGCGCGGACACCGGCGGGCCCGGCACACGAACCTCCGATGTCAGCAGGCCCCCGACGGACACGGGGCACGACGCCTTGGGTGTCCCGCTCGCCCACGTCGACGGTTCCGTGCGCCTGCTACTCGGTGACACCGCTGCCCCACCCACCCTGGTGGTGGTCGTCGAGCGCGATTGCCCCACCTCGCAAGGGGCACTTCGCGCCCTGCGGCACGCCGGTGGGGCGGTGGTGGTACTCAGCCAGGGCCGCCCGGAAGCGGCACGTGCGCTCATCGAGGAGACCGAGACCACTGACCTCGATGTACTCATCGAGGTGGCGCCCTACCCGGTGTCGTCCGCACTCGGCGCCCGGACCGTGCCCACCTTCGTGCTGTTCGACGCCGGCCGGGTGGTGGAACACCACGAGGGCTGGGACCGGGCGGTGGTCGCGGAGCTCGTGACCCGCGTGGGCGGCGAGCTGACCGGCTCCGGGGGCTTGCCGGAGCTGAAGCCGGGCTGTCAGTCCCGACACACCCTCGATGCGCCCACGCAGGCGACACTGCAGGCGGCCGATGCCGAACTGGGCGACACCGCAGGCCGCATCGAGGACCTGTGGGACCTCGGATGGCACGACGGTCTGCCGGTCGTGCCACCGACCCGCGGACGGGTCCGAGCGATGCTCGACGGGCGCGACCCCGCCACCTCGCTCGGCCCGATCGGTCCGGTGCCGGGCGAGGTCACCTTCGAACGGCTCGCGGTCTGCGCCGTGCTGGCAGGTTGCGACCCGAGCTACTGGCCGGTCGTCGAGGCGGCCGCCCGAGCGGTGATGGACCCGACGTTCAACGCCCACGGGGTCATCAACACCACGCACTTCGCGTCACCGTGGATCATCGTCAATGGCCCCGTACGCGAGGCGATCGGGATGAACGCCGGGTCCAACGTCCTCGGGCCGGGCAACCGCGCGAACGCCACGATCGGCCGGGCGGTGCGGCTGCTGATGCAACTCACCGGCGGCGGGACCCCCGGCGGCCTGGACCAGTCCACCCTGGGTGGGCAGCACAAGTTCACGGCGTGCCTGCCGGAGCGTGAAGAGGCCAGCCCCTGGGAACCGTGGCACGTCACCCTCGGCCACGACCCGGACGTCTCCACGGTCACGGTGCTGGCCGGCGAGGCCCCCGCCGGCATCAACGACCACGGATCGTCCTCCGCGGAAGACCTCGCCACGACACTGGCGCTGGCCATGGGCAACGCACAGGTCCCGATCGGCTCCCCGGCGTTCCACGCCGTGAACGCCGAAACGTTGCTGATCCTCTCGCCCGAGCATGCCACCACCATCGGTGATGCCGGCTGGTCGAAACAGGATCTGCGCGAGTTCATCGTGGCCCATGGGCAGGGCAAGCACACCGAGGTGGCCGAGATCGTGGTAGTGGTCGCCGGCGGCGACGCCGGTCGGTTCTCCGCGGTCGTCGCGCCCTGGGTCGGCTCCGGCAAGGGTTCGAAGCCCGTCACCCGCGCCATCGTCGATCCGTAGTGCCCCCGTCCCGCCTGCCACCACGATCCCGAGGAGCTCACCATGAGGTGCAGATCATGACCACCTACCTCTCCCCGTTCGACGACCGGACCCGCGAACCGGTGCCGTTCGCCACACGGCGGCCTTCGCTCGCCGGCCAGAGGGTCGGCTTGCTCGACATCTCCAAGCCCAAGGGCCGCGAGTTCCTGGACCGGGTGGAGCACCTCCTCGTGGAATCCCACGGTGTCGGCGAGGTCGTGCGAATCGTGAAGCCCACGTTCACCCGGCCCGCGCCTCCGGACGTGCTCTCCGAGGCAGAACGGTGCGGGGCGGTGCTGGTCGCGCTCGCCGACTGAGGTTCGTGCGTGTCGTGCAGTCTGCACGACGTCATCGCACTGGAGGCCCGTGGGGTCCCCGCCGTCGCCATCGGCACGAACGTGTTCGTCGCCGAAGCGCAGGAACAGGCGCTCGCACTGGCCATGCCCGAACAGCGGCTGATCACCGTGCCGCACCCGATCCAGCCGACCCCGATCGCCACGGTGCAGGGCTACGCCGACACCGCGATCGCCGAAGCCGTGGCCTGGCTGACCTCGGGTTGATCCGTCCGATCGCGAGCGTGTCCGGGTCGATCCGCGATGGCGCCGTCGCGGCGATGATCCCGGAGCCTGCCTCCGAGGGCCTGCGCACCCCGGCGTCGCCACACGGCATGTGCCCGACCTCGATGAGCTCACCGACGATCAGCTGCGACGCCGGATCGGCGACATCCGATCAGGTCAGGGCGAAGAACGCCCGGGTGTCGTCGAAGCTGAACGACTCCTCGATGCGGATCGTCGCGCCCTCGAGCTGGTCGGAGTCGGCCGAGATGCACACGTTGCCCGACACCGCGCCGTCCGGGAAGGTCTCCCCGGTGTCATCCAGCGGCGACGGGATCACCCCGCAGTAGTCGTCCATCGACCCGCCACCGAAGGTGTTGCCTGCCGAGCCCACGATCCCCCAGCCGAAGTCCAACCACGCGGTTCCCGACTCGGCACCGACGTAGGTCGCATCGACGTTGAACATCACGAACTGCCGGCCGTCCACGGGCGGGTCGTTGAACTCGTTCTCCCCCATGACCGCGTCGGTGGCATCCAAGCTCACCTCGGTGACCGACAA
>PWLR01000102.1 GCA_003558435.1 Nitriliruptoraceae bacterium
CCGACCAACCCGCCACCTGGACGGAGTGATCAGTTCGCGGAGTTCGGTGCGGTCCTTGGCCCGCAGGACCGTAGCCCGCCCGCGTCTGGGGCCGTCGGCTTCCGCAGCCGGCGAGTTCGTTCCTTCGCCGCGAGGACCGGGGTCCCGGCCTTCAGTTCCGGCGTGTACGGGGGCTCTTGACCTGTCGATTCAGTGGTCTGGAAACCGGGCCACGACGGCGGTTGCGTGTGGTCCGTGGACCGTTCTCGTCGGCACTTCCGCAGCGGAAGCGCTGCAACGGGAGACGAGCGGGCCAGTGGGTGACGAGACGGACACCAGGAGGTGGTGGTCACCCGCCGTCCGCCTCATCACCCGCTGAAGAAACGCCCGGTTGCTGCACGGCCGGAGAGGGCTGTCGGCGCTTCCGCGCCAGCGCTTCCGTGCGAGGTCGGGTTGGTGCCGGTCAGCCCGCACTCGCGACGCTGAGCTCAGGATCCGGGCGGTGGACATCGATCGCGGTGATCTCGACGACGTCGTCACACGGAAGGTCTGCGGCTCGGGCGTGCTCGACGATGGCCTCGGTCCCGACCGCTTGGTAGATGCAGATCGTTCCGAGGGTTCCGTCGGGCTCATCGAGCATGTAGCTCCGGATCTTGTGGAGTTGGTCGGCGCGCTTGGCGGACTCGGCGTTGGACCGTGCGTCGGCTGCCTCGATCTCGGTGGGGGTCCAACCGCGTCGGCGGAAGATCGCGTACAGCTTCATCGGTTGCTGGGCGTTCATCGCTGCTCCTTATGTCCTTCCTCGACCGTCGATCGGCCAGGTGGAACGAACTTACGACGACGGTGTGGCTGAGACTTCCTCCGGATCATGCAATCTCGTCCAGCGACGGCTACACCGATTTATGCAGGGTCGTTCCCCATGAGCCCTTTCTGGAAGGCATAGGCGGTCGCCGCGGAGCGAGTCGACAGATCGAGCTTGAGGTAGATGTTGGCGAGGTGACGTGCCACGGTCTTGTCGCTGATGTGGAGCTCTGAGGCGACCTGTTGGTTCGTCCTGCCCGTCGCGACCAGACGCAGGATCTCGACCTCCCGTGAGCTGAGGCCGTCGGGGTGTGTCGGTCCGTCCTTGAGGTGTGCGGCGCGGCGAGCGTCCGCAGTGGCTCCGAGCCGTTCGAAAGCTGCACGGGCCGCATCCTGCTCCAGCCCAGCGGCATCCTCGTCGTCCAACTCCCGGTAGGCCTCCGCCAAGGCCATACGTGTGCGGGCCACGTCGTAGGGAGCGTCGAGGTCTCGCCACAGCCGGCACGCGGTGCGCAGCGGCTCCAACGCCACTGCGGCTCGCCCCTCTGCAAGCAGGACCGTGCCGCGAGCCTGAGCAGCGAGGGCCGCGAGCCCGGCACTGGCGAAGGACGCTGCGGTCTCCTCGAGTTCGTCGCTGGCCGCGCGGGCCGCATCGAGCTCACGGGTTGCGATCGCCGCTTCCACGAGCGCCGCAACCAGTCGGACCCGCCCAAGCCGGTCGTCGCCCCTCTCCCGTAGGGCGCTACGCAGCGACGCAACGGCCAGTTCAGCTCGTCCCTGCGCAACCCGCAGCAACGCCATGCCCGGTTGCGGGTCGCGGCCAAGTTCATGGGCACGTCCATAGCTGTGCGCTGCCGCGGAGAACTCGCCCCGGAGCCGCTGCAGTTCGCCCAGCTCGTAGTGCGCCTCCGCCACCGTGCCGACGTGCACGCCTGCCAGATCGACGCTCACCTGGGCAGCCAATCGCTCAGCGTGCCCCCAGGCTCCCTGACGCTGGAAGACCTGCGCCCGATGGACCCGACAGATCCCCCGATACAGCACCGCTTCCGCCACCGTGTCGCACCAGGCGTCGGTGGCCTGCGTCCACACGCCCGCTCGCTGTAGGTCCACCAGTTCATGGCAGACGTCCATGAGATGACAGTAGATACCTCCCGTCCACACGGGATGGAGCTCATCTGAAACCGCGGCCAGCATCGCCTCATCGAGCAGCGCCATACCCCGACTCGTGTTCCCACGCTTGATCTCGGTCCGCCCCTCGCCCATGATCCCCAGCGCCACCAGGTTGGCGTCATCGAACCGACGCCCCAGATCCTGCATCCGTCGCGCGATCGCCAGCGCAACGTCGAGCTTCCCGTCGCCCATGGCACCGAACAGATCGAAGTACAAGGGATAGCCGTGCTCGGCAGATTCCGGTTGCTCCGCGAGCAACCGCCGTGCACGATTCATCCAGGCCGGCCCGATGACATCGTCGCCCCGTTCCATCGCGTGGGCCCCCAGCATCAAGGCTGCCATCGCCGCTCTCGCGGGTCGGCCATCGTCGAGGAACTGGCGCCAGGCGCGCTCGTAAGACGCAAGCGCGTCGTCGATCTCGCCCAACCACCACGCACAATCAGCCAGGGCGAAGACATCATCTGCCCCCAACGGCTCGATCCGATCAGCCTCTTGCAGGGCGGCACGGGCGCGGGGCCAGTCACGTCGGCGCAACGCCGTGTGACCTTCCCGAATCAGTTCGATCAACTCAGCCATGGAACCCAGAATGCTGTCGTCCGGAACCGACCGGTCGCTCCAACGCCGTCCAGTCGGAGCTCGACCGAGCCTAGACGCGATGCTCGCCGAGAAGGTCACTACCCACCGAGTCGGCATCGCGACGACCAAGACCCGGAAGAGCGTTCCCGGGTCGACCGGCCCACGCCCGACAGCGGTCCTCACGAGAGAGCCCGCCCAGCGTGGCACCATCGCGAGCGCGGGCGGTCGATGTCTGCGGTCGTCGATCTCCAGCCAAAGATGGCTACGGGTCACCCGAAGCCTTCAGCCGATACCCCGCGGCGCCGCATCGGGCACCGCGGGACGGTCGCCACCCTACGGTCGGCGACTACGTCCGATGCGGTCCTCGCAGCCCGCAGGACCGCCATGAGCGCCGCGGGACGGCCGGCCCTCGGCTGGCTCCACCGCCAACGCGTTCCTTCGCCGCGAGGACCGGGGTGAAAGACCACCGTCTCGGGGGTCCCGCGAGCGGATCGCCACCTCCAGGGTTCGGCAGCGGTGTCCATGAGATCGTTGCCGGAGGCGGACAGAAGCACCAGCCGCGACGGCTTGGCACTTCGTTGCGCCCCGTGCAGGCGGCAGGGGGTGCAGAACCGGACGGAACCGGACCGGACCTTCTACCGTCCAACCACCGACGGGCGGAGTTGGATATGGAGTCCAGGCGGCGCGTCCTGGACGGAGCACCGTTGGTCGTGTGCGACACCGTTGAGCGACGACGAGAGGCGTGGGCATGATGCGGACCCTGTCCGTTGCGGTCATCGCCGCGCTTCTGGCGCTGGGGCTCACCGCGTGTTCCACGACCCGCGAGGCGGAACTCTTCGCTGCGCGGCTGAGTTCCGACGGGCGTTCGATCAACCTCGGGGTGGCTGCCTGTAACCCCCGCGACGCGGATGTCACGGTGGACGAGGGATCCGACGAGGTGCACGTCTTGGTGACCGTCACGGACCCGTCGGAGAACGAGGACTGCGGCACCGAAGTCATGATCGACCTCGATGATCCGCTCGGCGATCGAGCACTCATCGACGCGTCAACGCAGCGCCGGGTCGATGTCGCGCGATAGGTCAGGTAGCAGGCGCACCATGACCGACACCGCCCGACTCCGGTCGCCAGTGGCAAGCGCAGCGATGCACGGACGTGGATCGGCCTACCCCGCGGTGATGACTTGCGTCGATGACGCTCGGGAGGTGGGGTCGCTCACGGGCTCCCGACCTTCTCGATCCCGTGTGCGGCGAGCGGGGAACTCTCCTGATGCGGACGATCCTCTGGACACTCGCTGCCGAACTCGCCACCTCCCGATTCGGAGGTCTGGAGACCGAACCGCAGCGGCTTTGTTGGGAGGTTCGGGAACGCTTCCCGGTGCTTCGCGGAAGCGCCCATCGGGTTCTGCATCGAGTGCGGGGCGCTCCACGACGGCTGCTTCCCGCCTGGTATCGTATGATCCATACGATAGGGGTTGACGATGGACGCGGAACTGATCGACGAGTTGTCCGAGGCGCTGGCAGCCGCCCGGCGAGGGGCAACAACGAAGCCGGTGTCGGTGACCGTTCCCGTGCCGCTGGCGGAGGCGTTCCGGCGGTTGGCTGATCGCGGTCTCATCGACAGCGTGTCGGAGGCGACGACGCACGCGCTCGAGGAAGCCCTCCAAGCGGTGATCGTCGGCCTGCGACTCGATGCCATCTACGAAGCGCATCCCGAGGACCGCCCCACAGAGGATGAGGTCGCGGAGATGGCTGCACGCGCCGGCGTGAGCTTGCCGTGAGCGTGACCGTGGTGCTCGATGGCGCCGGTCTGCACGCCTGGGCTGAGCGTCGGCCGCCGCGTCAGGTGTTGGCGGTGATGGAGGTCCTGCGTCGGGTAGGCGCTGGCCGGGTGCTGGCGCCCTCCGTGGTAACGGTCGAGGCGCTGACGGGCGACGCGCGCGATGCGGCGGTGAACCAGGTCCTCAAGCAGATCGACGTGCAGGAGCACCTGCCGCTCGCCCATGCGCGTGCGGCCGCAACGCTGCGGCAGGGCACCGACGGATCCGCCGTGGACGCCGTCGTCGCGGAGGCTGCCGTGCGAACGAGAGCCGCCTACGTGATCACCTCCGACGCCGATGACCTGAACGCGCTGATCAGCCGAGGCGCGGGGCGAACGGCGATCGTGACCGTCTGACGTCGCACCCATCACAGAATGACGCGACCCTGCGACGTCGCAGCGTCTCATCTCGACGACCGCGCGCGGGGGCCGTAGGAGTCGCCGCGAAAGACCTGCGTGCAACCCCCGCTATCGCTACCCCATCGCCTAGCAGCGGGCCCCTCCCGCCATTGCGGTCCTTGGCCCGCAGGGCCGCGGTGCGTGCGCCCCCGGGACATCAGCCGCAAGGACCGTGGGGAGCCGTCGTTGCCGGGATCGGCGAGCGGCTCCGGCGGGCGTATGAGGGTAGGTTCTGGGCTCGCCGCGTGGGGGGTTTGGTCATCGAGTCGTGTTCCGGGATGTTGGCTGATCAGCTGGGCCTTGATGGCTTCCGGGTCGATGTCCAGGCTGGCGAGGATCTGTTCGGTTCGCCGTTCCATGTCACGGACGCTGCGGTGTTGTCGGTCGGTGCCGCAGTGGCGGCGGTCGCCGCGTTCGACGAGCGACGTACTGGCGTTGCTCGAACGCCCTCGCTGGACGGGCGGCACGCAGCCGCGGCGTTCCACAGCGAACGGTTGTTGCGCCTGGCCTCGGAGCAGGCGCCGGAGCTGTGGGATCCGATCGCTGGCAACTACGCCGCGGCGGACGGGTGGATCCGGCTGCACACCAACCTGGCGCCGCATCGTGATGCTGCCCTGGCCGCACTGGAGGTCGAGGCTGACCGCGCCGCGGTCGCTGCGGCCGTCGCCGGCTGGTCGGTTGACGAGCTCGAGGGTGCCGTGGTCGACGCCGGGGGCGTCGCGGCACGAATGCGCACCCGGTCGCAGTACCTCGCGCACCCCCAGGCTGCCGCAGTCAGGTCCCGCCCTTTGGTGGACACCACCACCCAACCTCGCAGCGCACCACCGCGGCCGTTGGGCCCGGGCACCGCGCTCGACGGTGTCCGGGTGCTGGATCTCTCACGGGTGATTGCTGGTCCGGTTGCGGGACGGTTCCTGGCCTCGTTCGGTGCGGAGGTCATCCGCGTCGACGCCCCGCTCGACGATGGCCGACTGATCGAGATCGAGATGGGCTTTGGGAAGCGTCGCACCAGCATCGACCTGCGCGGCAGAGACGATCGCCGACAGTTCGAACGCCTCGTTGCTGGCGCTGATGTGCTACTCGACGGGTTCCGTCCCGGAGTCCTGACAAACCTGGGCTACTCCGACGACCGGCTACATGAGCTGTGCCCGTCGCTGATCATCGGTCACCTGTCCGCCTACAGCGACCGCGGACCATGGGCAGACCGTCGAGGGTTCGACAGCGTGGTCCAGGTCGCCACCGGGCTGGCCCACGCGTGCGGGTTCGATCCGGTCACCGGGCCCGGCAAGCTCCCCGCCCAGGCACTCGACCACGCGTCCGGCTACCTCATGGCCGCCGGGCTCATCGGCGCGCTCCGCCACCAGCTCCACGAGGGCCACCCCGCCAGCGTGGCGGTCTCGCTCGCGCGGACCGCGGAATGGCTGGCCGACCTCGGGCTGCAGGACCGCGCTGAGCGCGACCTTCCACGCGAGGACATCACTGACCTGCTCGACACGTGGCAAGACACCACCTGGGGCACGCTTGAGCATCTGCGACCCCCGGGCCGGATAGGTAACCGCCCCGCCACATGGACGACCCCACCCACACCCCGTACCGACCAACCCGCCACCTGGACGGAGTGATCAGTTCGCGGAGTTCGGTGCGGTCCTTGGCCCGCAGGACCGCACGGCAAGCGGGTGGCGACCCGGCTCTTGACCCATCGATTGGGTTCAATGGCTGGTGTTTCGGGGTCAGCGGGCGGCCATGGGTTGGATGCTGAAGTCTGAAGACCGAAACC